>NZ_BAAAMW010000006.1:0-406575 GCF_039529475.1 Actinomadura chokoriensis
AAGATCGCGGTGCGCTCGCGCAAGCAGGGCGTGAACGCCAAGGGCGCGTGCATCCGCGGCAGGCCCGCCTCGGCGGCGGCGAGCGCGGCGGCGGTGCCGCCGTCGAGCAGGCGCCGCAGCAGCGCCGCGTCCCGCTCCTCCCGCTCCGGTCCGGCCCCCGCCGCCCGCCGTGCCTCCCGGTGCGCCCGGATCAGCCGGGTCCGGACGGCCTCGGCCCAGTCGTCGTAGAGCTCCCGCGCGTCCAGCAGCAGCCCGTCCCCGACGCCCTCGGCGGCGGCGAGCTCCCGGGCCCGCGACCAGATCGCGCGCTCGGCGACGTGGATCGCGCTCAGCACCGCCTCCACCGGCACGCCCTGCCGCGCGCGGGTCACGCCGAGCTCGGCGACGAACGCCAGCTCCGCCTCGGTCGGCCCGCGCCGCGCCGCGATCGCCCGGGTCGCCGCGGCGAGCAGCGCGCGGGTGTGCCCGGCGATGTCGGCGGGCGGCAGGACGGACACCTCCCGCACCAGGGAGGTCACCCCGGCGACCACGGACGGCAGCAGGTCCTCCTCGCGGGAGATCCGCTCGATGAGGTCGATCAGCGGCGACCAGTCGGCGTCCTTCTGCTCCATGGCCCGATTGTGGTGCGCCACAACCTCGACCGCCAAACGCGTGGCCTCCTCCATGTTCGCGGGCGGCGGCGGTCCTTAGGGTTGGAGGCCACCACAAGCCGACAGCCGTGAATCCGACGCCGTCTCCGGGAGCGCGCCCATGACCTCTGCCCGCCGTGTCGCCGTGATCGGCGCCGGGCCCGCCGGCCTCGCCGCCGGGAAGGCCCTGCGCGACGCGGGCGCGGACGCCGTGCTCTACGAGCGGGGCGACCGCCCCGGCGGGCTGTGGGCGCGGGGGAGCGGGCAGTCGCCCGCGTACGCGTCCCTGCACCTCAACACCAGCAAGGGGCGCACCGAGTTCGCCGACTTCCCGATGCCCCGGCACTGGCCCGACTACCCGTCCGCCGACATGGTCGCCGGATACCTGGCGGACTACGCGGAGCGCTTCGGTGTCGTCCCGCACATCCGCTTCAACAGCCCGGTGGCGTCCGTGGAGCGCGACGGCCGGTGGACGGTCACCACCGAGTCCGGCGACGCCGAGCGCTACGACGCCGTCGTGGTCGCCAACGGCCACAACTGGGACCCGCGGTGGCCCGACCCGGCGCCGCCCGGCGACTTCGCCGGCGCGCGGATGCACGCGCACGGCTACCGCGACGCCGAGGTCTTCCGCGGGAAGCGGGTCCTCGTCGTCGGCATGGGGAACTCGGCCATGGACATCGCCGTGGACGCCTCCCACGTCGCGTGCGGCCCGGTGCTGCTGTCGGCGCGGCGCGGCGTCCACATCGTCCCGAAGTACCTGTTCGGACGGCCGTCCGACGCGACCGGCGGCGCCCTCGCCGCGCTGCCGTGGCGGATCAGGCAGCGCGTCGCCGAGACGATGCTGCGGCTCGCCGTCGGCCGCCCGCAGGACTACGGCCTGCCGGCGCCGTCCGGCGGCCTGTTCCAGAACCATCCGACGATCAGCGACACGATCCTGCACCGGCTGACGCACGGCGAGGTCGAGGCACGGCCCGGCATCCGCCGCTTCGACGGCGGGGAGGTCGTGTTCACCGACGGCACCGCCGATCCCGTCGACCTGGTCGTCTGGGCGACCGGCTACCGGGTCAGCATCCCGTTCCTGTCGCGCGACCTGGTCGGCGACGACCCCGAGCGGCTCCCGCTGTTCAAGCGCGTCTTCCATCTGGACGACCCGAGCCTGGCCTTCGTCGGGCTGATGCAGTCGACGGGCGCGGCGCTGCCGATCGTGGAGGCCCAGGCCAAGCTCGCGGCGGCCTACTTCTCCGGCGCCTACGCGCTGCCGGCCCCGGCGGAGCGGCGGCGGGACACCGCCCGCGCGCTGCGCGCCGCGACCGCGCGGTGGGGCGACCGGCGGCCCATGATGCGGGTCGACTTCGACCGGTATGTTGCGGATCTGCCCCGCGAGCTGGCGGCGGGCCGGGCCCGGCTCGTGCGGGGCGGCGCCCCGCCGTTCACCCCGGCACACCGAGAGGAGACCGCGGCATGAGCACCCCCCGCCCGTCCGGCGGCCGCGACCCCCGCGGCATGCGGGTGATCGTCACCGGCGCGTCCGGGACGTTCGGCCGTGCGATCGGCACCCGGCTGACCGGCCTCGGCGCGCACGTCGTCGGCCTCGACGTCGAGCCCCGGCCGGACGACCCGTTCGACGTCCTCGCCTGCGACATCACCGACGACGACGCCGTCCCGGCGGCCGTCGCGGCGGCGGTCGAGCGGCTCGGCGGCCTCGACCTGCTGGTCAACAACGCCGGGATCGGCGGCCCCGCCCCGGCCGAGCTGCCGCCCGGCGAGGAGGTGCGCCGCCAGCTCGACATCAACCTGCTCGGCGCCTGGCGGACGACGGCGGCGTGCGTGGACGCCCTGGTCGAGTCGCGGGGCCGGGTCGTGATGCTGTCGTCCCGCATGGCCGTGATGCAGCTGCCGCTGGCCGCCGCGTACGGCGCGTCCAAGCGGGCGCTGGTGGCGTACGCGGACGCGCTGCGCATGGAGATCGGCACCCACGTCGGCGTGACGTGCGTGTACCCGTCGGCGGTGCGGAGCCCGATCCACGACTCCACCGCGGCGGCCGGCCTCTCCCTGGAGGGGATGAGCCGCTACGAGCCGCTCGACGGGGTGGTGGACGCGGTCCTGTTCGCCGCCCTGTCCCGCCGCCCCCGCCGGGACGTGACGACGACCCGGCGCGGCGCCGTCGAGTTCTTCCTCGCCCGGCACCTGCCCGCGCTGACCGACCGGATCGTCGCCCGCACGTTCGGCGCGCGGCTGCGCTCGGGCGCCTTCGCGGGCGCCGAACTGGCGGCCGGCGCCGTGCGCCGCCACGCGGGGCGCGGGTGAGCACCGCCGCGTCGGCGCGGACCGGCACCGGCGCCCGGCCGCGCGCGCTCGACCTCACCGGCTACGCCGCCGGCTCGCTCGGCATGGGCGTGTGGGTCACCGTCCCCGGCCTGCTGCTCCTGTACTTCATGACCCACACGCTCGGGGTCTCGCCGTTCCTCGCCGGCCTCACGCTGCTGCTGCCGAAGATCATCGACGCGGTCGCGCATCCGCTGTTCGGGACGCTCTCGGACCGGCAGGCCCGCCGCGCCGGGCACCGGCGCGGGATGCTGCGCTGGGGGCTGCTGCTGGCCTTCGCCTGGATCGGGCTGTTCTCGGTGCCGTCCGGCGTCTCCGGATGGTCGGCGGCGCTGTGGGTCGGCGGCTTCTACATCGCCGGGAACGTCCTGTACGCGTGCTTCCAGGTGCCGTACCTGACGACGCCGTCCGACCTGCGGATCGGCTACCACGAGCGCACCCGCGTGTTCATGTACCGCATGCTGCTGCTCACCGTCGGCCTGCTCGGCGCCGGGGTCGCGGCCCCGGCGCTGGTGTCGTCGGGGGAGCGCGGGGACTACGCGCGGATGTCGGTGCTGCTCGCCGGCGTGCTCGTCGCCACCGGCGCGGTCGCGGTCGTCTTCGTCCGGCGGCTCACCGACCGGTGCGGATTCCGGGTGCCGGACGGGGACGGCGGCCCCGCGGCCGGCGCGTCCGTCCTCGCCGACGTCAGGATCGCCTGGCGGGACCGGGACTTCCGCACGCTCGCCCTCTCCTACCTGTTCACGAGCGTCACGACGCACCTGTTCCTCGCCGCGGTGCCCTTCTACACCGAGTACATGCTGGACGACGAGGGCCTGACCGCGGTGCTCATGGGCGCCTTCCTCGTCCCCGCCGCCGTCGCCGGGCCGGTGTGGAAGAAGGTGTCGCAGCGGACCGGCAAGCAGCGCGCCCTGCTGGTGTGCCAGGGCGCGTTCGTCCTCGGCCCGCTCGCCCTGTGGCCCGGCGACGCGATGGGCCTGCCCGCGACCGTCGCGGTGATCGCCGTGCTGGGCACCGCCTTCGCCGGCCTCCAGCTGTTCGCGTTCTCGCTCGTCCCGGACGTGGTGGCCGCCGCCGAGTCGCGCGGGACGGCGCGCGCGGGCGCCTACACCGGCGTGTGGACCGCCACCGACGCGACCGGCACGGCCATCGGCCCGTACGTGTACTCCGCCGCCCTCGCCATCGGCGGTTTCGTCTCCACCACCGACGGCCGGGCCATCGTCCAGTCGGACTCGGCGCTGCTGGCGATCCTCGTCGGCGTCACCGCCGTCCCCGCCGCGCTGATGGCGGTCGCCGTGGCGTTCCAGGCCCGCTTCTCCCTCGACCGCGCGCACGCGCCGGCCGGGTAGCCGCCCGTCAGGCCCACGCCGCCTTGGCGAGGATCGTGTCGAGGCCGGGCGTGTTCCACTCGTCCAGGATGAGGAGCCTCGGCTCCGCCAGGTACCAGTACCGCTGGACGTAGGTCACCCCGGCGGGCTGGAACTGCCTGGCGCCGCTCCAGAAGACGCAGTTGAGGCGCCATTCGCGGTACTGCGCCCGCCGTGTCCCGACGGCGGCGGTCCCCGTGCGGGCGGGCTTCTCCCGGTCGGCCTCGGTGCCGATGCCGTTGAGGTCGCCCCGGCGCGGGCAGGCGCGGAACGCCTCGGTCTCCGGCCCCCAGGGGCCGGTCGGGGCGAACCCGCGCCAGCCGGTCGTCGCGTCGTTGTGCCACGGCTCGCCGATCACCAGGAATCCCGGGCAGTTGTTCTGGTAGACCCTGGCGTTCCGCCCTCCGGGCGGGGTGGCGCCCTGCGTCTGCGGGGAGCACGCACCGGGGGTGCTCACCCAGTAGTTGCCCTTGGGGTCGCCCGGTAGGTCCGTCAGCTCGGTGCGCCGCCACTCCACCGGGACCGTGACCGAGAGCCCGCCGAACGACATCCGCTGCCCCGGCGGCGACGGCGTGGCCGCGACGGCGGCCTCGCCGCCGTCGGGACGGGTCGCGGCGTAGACGCCGACACCGGCGGCGGCGGTGCCCGCGACGGCGGCGCCCGCGATCGCGACACCCGCCTTGCCGCCGACCGCGGACAGGAAGCCGCCCGAGCCGCCCGCCGCGCCGCTCGTCCCCGCGGCAGTCCCGGCGCCCGTCCCGGCGGCCGTGCCGGCGCCCGCCGCCACGGCTCCGGCGCCCGCTCCGGCCGGGACCAGGCCGGCGGCGGCGAGGGGGAACAGCGCGGCGAGCGCGACCGCCGCGAGGGCCAGGGCGCGCACGCCGCGCCGCTCCCAGTCCGGGCCGTACGCCTGGACGGCGATGCGGTCGAGCTCGCCCACGAAGTGCGCCGCGCTCGGCGGCCGGTAGGCGGGCTCCTTGGACATCCCCTGCAGGACGAGCGCGCGCAGCGGCTCCGGGACGTTCTCCGCCGGGACGGGCGCGGTGGCGTGCAGCCCCATCAGCGCGAGCCGGTCGTCCGCGCGGTAGGGCCGCTCACCGGTCACGCACTCGTAGAAGACGCAGGTGGCGGCGTAGACGTCGGTGGCCGGGGCGGCGGGCTCGCCGCGCCACTGCTCGGGCGCCATGTAGACGGGGGTGCCCGACCGGTCGCCCTCGCCCGTCCACACGGCGATGCCGAAGTCGATGAGCTTGCTGAGGCCGTCCGCGCGGACGACGACGTTGGCGGGCTTGTAGTCGCGGTGGACGACCCCGGCGGCGTGCGCGGCGGCCAGCCCCCGCAGCGAGCCCTTCAGCACCAGCAGCGCCGCCTCGGGGCCGAGGGCGCCGTGCTCGGCCAGCACCCGCTTCAGCGAGACGCCCTCGACCGCCTCCATGATCAGCGCCGCGCCGTCCTCGTGCTCCACCAGCCGGTAGAGCCGCGCCACGTGCGGGTCGTCGACGCGGCCGAGCATCCGGGCCTCGTTGCGGAAGGCGTCCTTGGCCTCGGGGGCGGCGCCGGCGGGCAGGTACTTGATCGCGACCGGGGTTCCGGACGTGCCGTGCCGGGCCAGCGCCACCCGGCCCTGCGCCCCGCGGCCGAGCTCGCGCACCTCGTCGAATTCCGAAACCCGCCACTCCGCCACCGGCCACCCCTCGGGTCCGACCTGAAAGATCCACCCATCTGACGCAGCGCGCCCGCGGATGGTTTGGTCATTCCCGCGACGTCATGACGCCTCTCGCGGTGAACGCCACGTCCGGTTCGGGGTGGGCGCGCAGGGCGCGCAGCAGCGCACGCCACTCGGCGGGCCAGCCCGCGCGGGGGGCGTGGCCGCCGGTGAGCGCGGCGGCGAACAGGCCGCCGGCGAGGTCGCCCCGCGCGGCCAGCCGCTCGGCGTGCGGAAGCACGTCCTCGGGATCCGGCGCGTCGTGCGGGATGGCGGCGTACCCGGGGTGGTCGTCCCAGTCCTCGCCGGCCCAGGGGACGAACGCCTCGGCGACCCGCCGGACGGCCAGGGCGCCGCCCGCGCAGCGCCCGGCGAGGGCGTCCAGGGCCTCGCCGACGCCTGGCCCGTCCCAGCGGAACGTCGCGGCTGCCAGCTCGCAGGCGAGGACGCCGGGGAGGCGGCCGTCCAGCGCGGCGACGGCGTCCCCGGCCGAGTCGCGGTCCCGGCCCGCCGCGTCGCGGACCGCGCCGACCAGCGCGGACAGCCGCTGGTACGCGGGCAGATCCCGTTCCGGATCGGCGCTCGGCTCGTCGGGGGCGGCGGCCAGCCGGGCCGCGACCGCGCCCAGCTCCGCAGCGCCGAAGCCCGCCGTGACGCAGCCGACGAGCGCGTCCAGGGCCTGCCGCCAGCCGCTCGTCGCGCCGAGGTCGCCGACGAGCGCGGCGACCGCCGCCGGGGCGTCCGGCGCCCATCGCGCCCACAGCGGGACGGCCGGCAACGCCGCCGCCCGCGCCTCGGCGTCGGCCGAGCGCGCCACCCGCACGACGAGCGAGGCGTAGAAGCCGCGGAACCGCTCCTCGACCGCCCGGGGCGGTGTGCCGAGCACCTGCCGGGCGAGATCACGCGGGCCGTCCGCGGCCTCGGCGAGGATGCGCCGCGCGGCGTCCTCGGCCAGGTGCGGGCGGACCGCCGAGACGATCGCGGCGCGGACGTCCCGGTGCTGGCAGGGGTCGTCCCAGGCGGCGGTGACGAGGTCCTGTGCGCCCGGCACCCGGTTGCCCAGCAGGATGCGCAGCGCCTCCTTGCGGGAGGTGATCTTGCCGTCGCGGAGGGCGGGGCCGAGCAGCGCCGCCAGCTCCGCAGGACGGACGAACCGGGCCGCGCGGGTCATCGCGTACATGGCGACGTGCGCGTGGTCCGTGCCGGCGTGCGCGAGCAGGTCGGGCAGGACGGCCCGCGGTGACGCCGTCCACGCTGCGGCCGTCAGCGCGGCCCGGCGGAGGGAGTCGTCGGCGGAGTCGAGGTAGGGACGCAGCCGGGCGGCGCCCGCGCCGGGGACCGTGCCGATGGCCGCGACCGCGCTCGCCCGCGCCGCGTCCGGCTGCTCGTCGTCGCCCGCCACCCGGTCGAGCAGGTCGAGGTAGGCGGCGCGCTGCCGGGACGTCCAGCGGCGCATCCAGGACGCCTCCACGCGCGGGACGTAGGTGACGTCGGCGCGCTGGAACCGTCCCGGCGCGGTGCTCCCGGTGAGCACGAGATGCAGCAGGTCGGTGCGCTCGCGGGCGATCACGGCCAGGACGGCTTGGACGGCGACGGCCGACGCGTCCTTCGCCAGCACCCGCTCGACACGTCCGGCGCGGGCGCCGGGAGGCGCGAGCCACAGCTCGATCGCCTGCCGCAGCACGGCGTCGCCGCGCGCGTCGAGGGCCGCCTCCAGTGCGTCCTGCAGACGTGGGACGCCGTGCGCGCGGCGGCCGAGCGCCCGCACGAGCAGCAGCGCGAGCCGGTGGTCGTCGCGGCGCGCGGCGGCGTCGAGGTGGGGCGCGAGCGCGTCGGCGAGCCGGTGCTCCTGGCCGTGCCGCAGGACCCGGTCGAGGCGTCCGAGGTAGAGGGTCCCGGTGTCGCCGACCAGCCGCTCGACCAGCTCCAGCCCGGCCAGGAGCAGGCCGGCGTCGTCGCGGATCGCGCCCTGCCGGCAGAACGCGGTCGCGATCCGCCCGAGCGCGTGCCGGGTCATGTACGAGCAGTCGCGGGCGGCCAGCGCGTCGCCGGCGAACCGCCCGACGACCGGCGCGTGCTCGCCGCGCAGCAGGCCCTCCGGGACGTCCGCCAGGGCGTTCAGCGCCGAGTACCGGACGGGGTCCTGCTCGTTGCGGAGCCGGACGAGCGACTCCAGGGCCGTGGTCAGCGTGCCGGGATCGCGGGTGCGGCCCGCGCAGGCGATGAACAGCGCGTATCCGGTGGCGCGGTCGTCGGCGTCCGGGCGCCGGATGAGCCGGTCGAGGACCGGCAGCGCCTCCGCGTACGGCAGGAACGCGGTGGTGCTCCAGTAGCGCGCGGGCGTCTCGGCGATCCGCCGCAGCCGCAGCATCCGGCGCGCCTCCCGGATCCGGACCGCGTGCGGCAGGACGTCCAGGAGCGACTCGTCCAGCTCGGCGGCCGACAGGTCGACGCCGCGCGTCGCCGCCTCGAAGACGCGCTCCCGGCGGGACGGCGGGAACGCCTTCAGCAGCAGGCGGAGCGCACCGTCGTCGCCGCGGACGGCGCGGGCCGCCGGCTCAAGGTCGTCGTCGCCGAGCTTCGCCATCCGGTCCCGGACCGACCGGCGCCGCAGCAGCCGGCCGAGGGCTCCCCGGTACCGCTCGGAGGTCAGCAGCCGGAGCATCCGGACCGGTTCGGCGTCCAGCAGCAGCCCCGCCTTCGCCTCCAGCGCGATCGGCAGGCCGCGGCCCTCCGGGAACCGCTCCAGCAGCCCGATCACGCGCCCCGGGTCGTGCGCCGCCGCCGCGGCGACGCCGGGCCCGTGCCAGGCCCACCAGCTCGCGCGGACCGGGCCGGAGGAGTCCGCGAGCCGCCGCTCCGCGTGGTCCAGCAGCACGCCGGGATGGGAGCGGCCGACGGCCGCCCAGTTCGGGACGGCGCCCGCGACCGCGTCGATCCGCTCCGCCGCGACCCCGGTGCTGCACGCGGGCAGCAGCGCGGCGGCCTCCGCCGCGCCCCAGCGGTCGGCGACCGGCCCGACGAGCGCGTCCGCCAGATCGGTGCGCCGCCACTTCCGCACGGCGCCGTAGACCGCGGACCGGATCGCGGCGGGCGCGTCGCCGAGGGCCGTGAGGAACGGCTCCGGGCCGGTCGCGTAACGGACGGCCGACCGGATCGCCGAGGCCGCGATGTCCGCGTCCGTGTCGCCGACGGCGCGGACGATGTGGGCGAGCGATGCCTCGTCCCGGACGGACGCGGCGATGAACAGCGCCAGGGACCGCTCGTAGTGGCCGCGCTCCGCCAGGACGCCGAGCAGCGCCACGAGCTCCGGCGTGCCCGCGGCGCGGCGCAGGTCCGCCAGCCGGCTGCAGCGCTCCCCGAACGGCAGCGGTTCGACGTCGGCCAGGAGATCATCAGCACGCATGGCGCGCATCCTTGCGGATCCGCCGCCCGACTTCATGCGATTTACGGCGGTCCGGGCCTAGGCCCCGGCCCGCGGTCACCGGTCGCCGCGCGCCTCGCCCGGCTCCGGTTCGTCTGGGCGGGACGCGGTGATCTGGTCGGCCAGCATGCGGACGCGGGGCTCGTGCTCGTCGTAGCCGACGACGACCGGGGGCTCGTTGTACGGCATCGTGTCGGACGAGCGGCGCAGCTTCACGTACTGGCCGCAGGCGTCGATCGCGTACGGCTCCATGTCGTCCTGCAGGGCGCCGATCACCGTGATGCCGTGCGTCTCGCCGATCTTGCGGAACAGCGCGACGGCCTCCTTGCGGTGCTCCTTGCCGAGGTTGCGGCCCAGCTCGTCCAGGACCAGGCAGAGGCGGCCGCCGCCGGAGCTCGCGAGCGCCGCCGCGCACACGAGCTTGACGGCCTTCTCGTCCATGAGGGCGGTGTTGGCGCGCCGGTTGTAGGGGACGTACCGCTGCCCGTCCGAGCGGCGCCACTTCGGCGTGACCCGCCAGCGCCACTCCTGCTCCGGGTCGCCCGGCTGCTCGGGGGTCGGGAACTCCAGGGTCGCGCCGTAGCCGCCGTAGGCGACGTCCAGCTTCTCGAACTCCTCGGCGACGCGCTGGAGGCGGGCGCGGATCGCGGCGGTCAGCGCGGTGCGGTGCGCCTCGGCCGCGCCCGCCGCCTCCGTCGCGCCCTTCTGCGCCTTCTCCAGGTCGGTGCGGCGCCCCGACAGCTGCACCTCGATCTGCCGGCGCTGGTGCTTCTCGTAGTCCTCCTGCCGGCGCAGATGCCCGTCGAGGGCCTGCGCGAGGCGGGCGAACGTCGCCTGCTCGCGGTCGGTGCGGCGGCCCTCGCCCTCGGCGCGCTCGCGCAGCAGGAACCGGATCTCCTCCGGCATGTCCTCGTCGGACGGGCCGTCGGGGAACACGCGGCGCAGCGCCTCCGACAGGTGCTTCTCGGCGGTGTGCCACCACTCGGCGGGCGTCCAGGTGGCCTCGTCGTCGTCCAGGGCGCCCAGCCACTCGGCGGCGGCCTCGCGGGAGCCGCCCCAGCCCTTCTCCAGGTCGTCGAGGCCGAGCGCGGCGCGCTTGTCGGCCAGGTCGGCGGACGCCCGGCGGACCCTGGCGCGCTCCCGGTCGTGCGCGTCCTTGTGGCCGCGCAGCCGGTCGGTCTCCAGCGCGCGGGTGTCGGCCTTGGCCTGGAGGCGGCGCAGTGCCTGCTCCGCCGACCCGAGCCGCGGACCGAGCCGGGACTCTCCGCTCGCCAGCTCCTCCAGGCTCTCGCGGAGCTCCGCCATGCGCTCGCGGACCTCGTCCAGCTCCTCGGCGGCGCGGGCGCCGGCGAGCCGCCGCCCGGCGAGCGCCACGTCGGCGGCGGCGTCCGACGTCGCCTGCCGGGCGCGGTCGAGCGCCTCCTGCGCGGCCTCCAGCGCCGTGCGCGCCGCCTGGACGCGGGCGACGCGCCCGGTGACGGGTTCGGCGAAGCCGCCGATGACGACCGTCCCGGTGCCGTCGCCGGTGCCGTCGCCGTCGAGGGCCGTGAGGAAGCGTCCCAGCGCGAGTTCGCAGCTCACGCCCTCGGGCAGGCCGTCGCCCCCCGCCGGGACGATCATGGAGCCGGGCATGCCCGCGAGGGCGCGCACGGCCGCGTCGAGATCACCGGCGCCGACGACGACGGCCTCCCGGTACGGCCACAGGGCCGCCTCCCAGCGCGCCCGGACGTCCTCGGCCAGCTCGACCGCGTCCAGCAGGCCGACCGCCGCGATGCCCTGCGCGGCCAGCGCGCGGATCTGCTCCGGCGCGCTGCCCTCACCGGCCTCCGCCTCGGCCAGGGACCGCTCCGCGCGCGCGACGGCGCCCCTCGCCATCCCGAACTCCTGCTGGGCCTCGTCGCGGCGCGCCTCGGCCTCCTTCAGCTCGGCCCGGGCGGCGTCGCCGTCCCGTCCGTCGGACTCGCGCCGCCGCTCCTCCAGTGCCGACATCTGGCGGCGCAGCTCGTCCATGCGGTTGCGGGCGACGGCCTTGTCGGCGCTGAGCTGGCCGGCCTGCCCCTTCAGCTCGGCGAGCGCCGCCTGCGCCTCCTGGAGCCGGGCGTCCAGCGCGCCGCCGGTGAGCTGCTCGATCTCCCGCTCCGCCGCCCTCGCGGACTCCGCCAGCTCCTCGCCCTCCCGGTGCAGCCGCTCCTGCTCGGCGGCGTGCGCGGCGTCGGCCTCGGCCGCGTCCACGAGCAGGCGGGCCTGCCGCGTCCGCCAGTGCCGCAGCGCCGCCGCCACCTCGTCCCGCGCCCGGTCCCGGCGGTCGAACGTCTTCAGCAGGCTCGCCGCCTCCCGCTCCCACTCGGCGAGCCGCTCGGTCGCCTCCGCCGCCTTGGCGCGCTCCCGGTGCTCCTCGGCGCGGGATCTGCGCTCGGCCTCCAGCTCGCGGTCGAGGCCCGTCAGCGCCGCGATCGCGCTGAAGATGCGCTCCGGGCTGATCTCGTTCAGCGGCTGCGACAGCAGGTTCGTCGCGACCTTCGACCGCACCGAGGTGGACAGGAACGACACGCACCTGACCTGCCCGCCGTACAGGACGCGGCCCAGGTCCTTCGCGACGAGGTCGCGGCGCCCCGCGCTGCGCGGGAGGCTCGCCCACAGCCGGTCGGCGAGCGCCACCCGGTCGGCCTCGGACGGCGCCGACGCCAGGTACACGCCCTGCCGCCACCGGATCTCCAGGTGCGGCGCGTCCGCGTTCACCCGCAGCCAGACGGTCACCGCCCCGCCGTCCTCCACCGGCTCGGCGTGGTCGAAGACGCCGACGATGTACCCGTGGTCGGCGCTCGCCCACTGGCTGTCGCCCTGCGCCGCCAGCTCCGCGTTGAACAGCAGTTCCGCGACCGCCCGCGCGCCCGACGCGAACCGCCACTGCTCGTCCCCGAGCAGCGCCGTGATCGCCGCGATGAACGACGACTTGCCCGCGCCGTTGGAGTCCTTCGGCCCCTGCCCGGCCACCACGATCAGCGTCCCCGGGACGGTCGGCACCGGATGCGTCGACAGCCGCGAGATGTTCACCGCCTGCACGGCCACGAGCGTCCGGTCGCCGACGACGTTCTCGGTGCCGCGCAGGGTGTCGCGCGCGGTCGGCAACGGTTCGGTGACGGCCGTCATGTGCTCTCCCCCCGTCCCCGCCGCCGGGCCCGGATCGCCGCGGCGAGCGGCGAGTCCGGCCCCGCGGCCAGGATCAGCTCCTCCTGAAGCCGCCTGCGGGCGGCATCGGTCAGCCGGTGGAACTGCGGCCCCGGCACGAACCCGCCGGCGTCGTCCGCGCCCGCCTTCACCTGCGCCACCAGGCCCGCCAGCCGCAGCCGCCGCAGCGACGCCTCCAGCTCGGTGACCGGGAGCTGCGTGCGGCGGCGCAGCTCGTCCAGCGGCGTGGGATGCGGCGACACCCACGTGTCGTCCTCCAGCAGCCCGGCCGCGCGCGGGATCGCCACCGAATGGATCAGGACCAGCGTCAGCACCGCCCGCTCCCGCACGGGCAGGACGCACGCGGGGTCCGCGGCCAGCTCCTCGGCGACCTCGTCCCGGTAGCCGGACGTCCACCGCGTCTGCTCCGACCGGACGAGCGTCCGCCCGCTGAGCGCGAGCATCCCCTCGACCGTCCGCCGCAGCGCCGGCTCGCGCAGTGCCGCGAACCGCACCTCCGGCACGGGCTCGGCCGCGTGCTCGACCGCCATGTAGGCCGCGACCAGCTCGGCCCGCCGCCGCTCGTCATACGACCGCAGCAGCCCCTCGAACAGCTCGCTCACCCCGCGCCCTCCTCGGCCGCGTCGCCGCCGCCGGGTTCGGGGAGGCGGTGGAGGAGGTCGCGGAGGGACGCCAGGGAGCCCTCCGGCCAGAGCGCGACGCGGGGGCCGGGACGCAGGGTGCCCGCGGGCTCGTCCAGGAGCAGCCAGCCGGTGTCGTGCAGGCGGCGCAGCTCACCGGTGGCCCAGCGGCGGGACAGGTCGCCGTCACCGCGCGACATGTCCGCGTAGACGTCCAGGGCGTCCGCGACGGCGGCGGGGGAGCCCGGCCAGGGGGCGTCGTCCAGGCGCGTCCAGCAGCAGCGCAGCGCGGCGGCGAGGACGCGGCGGGCCCGGCCCGCGCGGTCCAGCGGCATGGGGGCGGTCTCGTACTCCTCCAGCAGCGCGGGCGTCGCGCCGTCCGGCCATGCGGGCAGCAGCCACACGCGGTCGCCGTCCGTCGCGGCGACCGTGCCCGGCGGCACCGGGTCGGCCGCGGGCATGGACGGGCCGCCCAGCAGCCGCGCGCGTGCGCGGGCCAGCACGTGCGGGTCGACGCTCATGCGCCCGTCCTCTCGAACCAGCCGGGCGACACCCACGTCGGGGAGCCCTCGGGGCGCACGGCCAGGCCGTCCGACCAGACCAGCCGGTAGGGGAGTTCGGGGTGCAGGTGCGCCGAGGAGAGGTCGGCGAGCATGCGGCGGGCCGCCGCCCAGTCCCGCGCGAGGACGTCCTCGACCGCGACCCGGTCCCGGCCGCGCAGGATCTGCTCGGCGATGTCGCGGAGCCGCTCCAGCGCCGCCGTGTCCGACCCGGTGTCGCCCGAGAGGCCCGAGTCGGGCACCGACGGGCGCGGCGGCGCCGGACGCGGCGGGGTCGCGCGCGGCCCGTCCTCCACGGCCGTCACCACCGCCGACGGCTCGTGCCACGGGGCCGCCGCGTCGAACACGAACCCGTCCAGGACGGCGGCGAGCTCCTCCCGCGACGCGGTCCGCGTGAACGTGCGCCACGTCTCGGGCGGCAGCAGCGTCAGGTTGCGGGTGGTGCCCGCCGAGTCCGACAGGCGCGCCGCGGCGCGGCGGGACGCGTCGCCGTAGGCGTAGATGGCGGCGCGCAGGTCGGTGCAGGTCCGGTCGAGCTGCGGCCACCGCCGCAGGATCGCGCCGTGCAGCCGCTCGGCGCGCAGCAGGATCTCCTCCGTCCCCCACAGCTTCGGCGCCTGCTCGCGCAGCTCCTCGATCGTCCCGTTCGTCAGCGTGACCAGCTCGACGCTCCACAGCCGGAACGCGCGCGCGAGCCCGTCCGCGCCGTCCCGCGCCTGCTCGGGCGTCATGCGCGGGTCGGCGACGTTGAGCTGCTCCAGCGCCAGCAGCCGGTGCATCTCGCTCTGGCCGCCGTCCAGCATCATCCGGCGGACGAACATCAGCCCGACCACGCTCGTGAACGACGCCCGGTACCGCAGCTGGTTCGGCTTCGGGAACACCTCCCGGACCGCGCCGAGCCCCTTCAGCACCCGCAGCCGGTTCTCGAACACCTCCGCCGGGTACCGCCGGCACACGTACCGCATCTGCTCGCGGCTCAGCCCGTCCTCGCCCGCGTCGGCGAACGCCGCGAGCAGCGTCTCGGCGACGTCCACCAGCTCCGGGTCGTCGACGACGGCCCCGCTGTCGCGGGCCAGCGCCGCGAACATCTGCCGGTACACGCCCAGCACCGCCTCGCCGACCAGGACGTCGTCCAGGCTGGCCGCGGCACTCTCGGAGGAGGGGGACACGGCGCACTACGCTACGACCCCCGCGCGTCCAACGCAGAATCGAAGGACCGGTCCGGCCGGCCCGCACCGCCGGCCGCGGCTCCCGGGACCGGTCGGCCGCGCCTTTGCGGAATGGCCGGACGGCCAGTCAATTGAGCGCCGCCGGGAAAGTCGTCATCATCGTTCTCGATGGTGGTTCTCTTATTCGAAGAGGCCGCCGGAAGGCCATCGTACGTGTGCGCGGACGGTGGCCTTCCGTATTTCCGGGACGGGCGGCCGCCGTCGCACCGGTCAATTGCCGAGGCGGCGGACGCGCCGTCATCATCGGTGCCGACGGCGGCGCTCCATGTGGAGAACGGCCGCCGCGACCGAGCCCCCGGCATTTGCCGCCGGGGGCTTTCGCGTCCCCGCCCGGAGAACCCCCCGGAAGGCCGCGTCCGGCGCGCGACGCCCGGATCGACCCATGACCGATCGGGCGCCCCCGGCACGCGGCCTTCCGGGGCCCCGCACGACAAGGAAGGAGAGCACTTTGGCGATCGCCTTCGACGCCGCCGGGGCGGCCGTGCCGCCCGGCGACGCCCCGGTGGCGGCGGTGTTCCCCGACGCCGAGGCCCTCGTCGGGGACTACCTGACGGCACGGCCGGAGCTGACGGGCGTGCCGGTCGGGCCGGTCCTGCCGGTCGGCAACGACGGGACCCAGCCCGCCGTGGTGCTGATCCGCGACGGCGGCGCGTACCGCGAGTACGCGGTGCTGGACGAGGCCCAGGTCCGCATCGAGACCTACGGGCCGGGCCCGACCGCCGCGCATGAGCTGATGCGGCGCGTCCGGGCCCTGCTGGCGGGGCTCCCGGAGACCTCGATCCCCGGCTCGGTCGTCACCGACGTCACCGAGGAGGCGGGGCTGCGGGGCCTGCGCCGCCTCACCGACCGCAACCAACCCGAACGCACCCGCTACGCCCTCAATGTTCGGCTGCTCATCCGGCTGCAATAGCAGCGGACGCTAAGGAGAGAGAAATGGCAGGAATCAACGCGACCGAGATCCGCGTCGCCGGCACCGGCCGGGTGCTGATCGCGCCCAAGAACACCGACATGGCGGTTCCCGGAACGGCGCTGGGCGCCGAATGGAAGGACCTCGGCTACACCACGAACGACGGCATCAAGTTCACCAAGAAGGACAAGCTCGACCCGGTGGACTCGTGGCAGAGCGTGGCCGCGGTCCGGTTCGTGCAGAGCGACAGGGACCTGACGGTCAAGTTCCAGCTCATCCAGATCAACGCGGACACGCTGCCGTTCGTCATGGGGTCGGGCGACACCGCCCTCACCCCCGACGTCGACGGCGTCCTGCGGTACGACATGTCGGCCACGCCGGTGCCGGTCGAGTTCGCGCTGGGCCTGGAGTTCTCCGACGGCGAGACCCTCACCCGGTTCTACGTCCCGCGCGGCGTGGTCACCGACATGGACGAGGTGCAGTTCGCCAAGAACACCCCCGTCAAGCTCGGCGTCACCATCAACGCCATCGCCTCGGACGCCGCCACGCCCAAGCCGCTGGCCAGCTGGATGACGAAGTGACGGGCCGCTACAGCGTCAACGCCGCCCGCGCGCAGCGGCTGGAGGCGCTGGGCCAGCGCTGGGAGTTCGAGATCGACGGCGAGGGCTACTCGCTCTCCACCGAGTTGCCGCACAAGATCGTCAAGCGGCTCGCCGACCTCGACCCGTCCGACGTGGCCGGCATGCTGGAGCTGCTGCTCGGCGAGGAGCAGTACGAGCGCTTCCAGCGGCACGAGGTCAGCGTGCAGGACGTCCAGGCGCTGGTGGAGGCGTACGGGCGGGACTCGGGGATGTTCCCGGGGGAAGGATCGGCCTCGACGAGCTCCTGACCGAGCACGCCGAGGCGATCGAGGCCGACCTGCTCCGCTACTACGGGGTCGATCTCCTCGATCACCACCGCGGCACGCTTTCCGCGCGGCGGGTGCTGGCACTCATCCGGCACCTGCCGCGCGACAGCGCGCTCGCCCGCGCCCTCCACGGCGAGGAGGCGACCTGGGGCGTGGGCGAGCACCTGCTCGCCACGGTGGTCGATCATCTGGCGATCGGCAACTGGCTGTTCACCTGCGCCCACAGCGAGTCGGAGCCCCCGCGTCCCGAACCGGTGCCCCGCCCCGGGACGCAGCCGGAGGAGCCGGGGGAGAACGAGGCGACGGGGAACCCGAGCCCACAGGAGCTGGCGATCTTCTTCGCGGCTCTGTGACCGGACCGTACGTCGATGGGCGTCGTCTTCGGCGGGGTCAGTCGACGGCCGAGTCGCGCAGGCGGCCGAGGACGCGTTCCCAGCGTTCGACCCGGCGGCGGCGGCCCGCCCGCCCCGCCGGCGGGCGTCCGGCCTCGACGGCGAGCACGATCACGCGCAGGTCGTCGCCGACGTCCAGCACGGCGGAGTCGAACAGTTCGTGCTCGGTGAGTTCGTCGAGGATGCGCGTGGGCAGCCGGTCGGCCCACGGCGCGTCGGCCGGGGACGGGGCCGCGGGAGGCGCGATCTCCCGCGGCTGGTCCCCGGCGAGGAGGGTCTCGAAGGAACCGGGCGCCCAGCGCAGCGCCAGCTCGACCAGCGGCCACTTCGTCGGCCGGCCGCCGATGCGGCCGGCCTCGATGTTGCGGATCGTCGTCTCGGACACACCCGCGGCCGTCGCAAGGTCGCGCTGGCGCATCCCGAGGTGGACCCGCCGGGTGGCCACGGCCTCACCCACGGTCGCGTGACGTTGCATGGGCATCGCCTCATTCTGTCGCAGCCGGTCGTCAATGCGCCGGGCGGACACATCGCTGCCCCCGGCGAGTACCGATACTGCCGGTCAGGCCGGTGAGCTGCACGGACTATCCAGGGTTTACCGCCGAGATCATTTCGTAGTGTGATCTTTCTCATAGAGAGCGTGAAAAGTTAACCTACCTGCACGCATGACTGTTGCCTTAATTTGACGTCATGAAACATCAGAGATTCGTCCATATCGACGGTGGAGCGTTGCGGAGTCTGCGCAACCAGCGTCAACTCAGGCAGGTGGACGTCGCGGCGCTGGCCGGCGTGGACACCTCCTACCTCTGCATGCTGGAGACCGGTCGGCGGAACCGGGTGTCCCGGGAGGTCGCCGACCGCATCGCGGCGGCGTTGCGGGTCGATCTGCCGTCAATAACCAACATAGACCGTCAAGACGTTGCGTAAGAGGGGAGCGCGGGTGCGCACGAGAGCACAGTGTCGTCCTCGCACCGGGCGTCCGGCGGCTCCGAGGGAGCCGCGCGCCGGCATCCGGCGGGCCCGCCGGCGGCGGGCCCGGATCGCGGGGGAGGAACCGTGAACCTGGACTTCTCCGCCGCCTGGCACGCGTCGGCGGCCTGCCGCGGCGCAGACCCGGACGCGTTCTTCGTCCGCCCGTCCGACCGGGCCGGGGTCGCCGCCGCCAAGCGCATCTGCGCCGGCTGCCCGGTCCGCGAGGAGTGCCTGCGCTACGCCGTCGCCGACGAGGCCCTGGAGGGCATCTGGGGCGGCACCACCGACCGTGAGCGGACGGCCGCCCGGCTCCGCACACGACTCACCCGCGACCTGTTCACCACCACCGCATAAACCCGCGCCGGGGACCGCGCGAACCCGCGGTCCCCGGCGCCTGCCCGACCCGCCCTGAGGAGCCTCATGTTTCCTTGCCCCGGTCCGTGCAACCGGCCGTCACGTCACCGCAACCCGTCGGCGCCGCGGCCGGTGAGCGCCGGCGAGCCGGTGTGGTGCCGCCCCTGTCAGTCGCTGCTGCGCGCGCGCCTCGTCGAGCTGGACGACCTCGCGGCCAAGGTCGGCGCCGCGCTGGACGAGCGGCGGCCGGGGCCGGGGGAGAAGGTGTCGGGCTCCCGCACCCGGCCCTCTCCGTCCGCCGCGGTCGACGACCTGGACGAGCTGCTGCACACGCTGCTGGGCTGGGAGGACGCCTACCGGGAGGCGCGCGGCCTGCCGCCCCGTCCCCGCCGGGGCCGCTACGCGCCGACCCTCGCGGGCACCGTCGCCTGGCTGGCCCACCACCTCGACGGGATCCTGAGCTTCGACGGCGCGGCCGACTTCGGCCGCGAGGTGCTCGACCTGCACCGGCGGCTGCGCTCCCGCACCCGCACCGCGCCGCCGCGCCGCGCCGCCGTGCCGTGCCCGCAGTGCGACCTGATGACGCTCGCGCACGGCGCGGATGCCGACGAGGTTCGCTGCGCCGCCTGCGACTGGACCGCGCCCGCCCCGGCGCAGCCCACCCGGCGGAGGGTGTCATGACCGACCTGACCCGCAACTTCCTGTCCGTGCCGCAGGCCGCCGAGCGCGTCGGCGTCGGCGTCCCGGCGGTCCGCCAGTGGATCAGCCGCGGCCATCTGCCCGTCGTGCGGATCGGCCGCCGGGTCTTCGTCCGCGAACTGGACCTCCTCATCGCCGAACGCGACACCCGCCGCCGCGGCGGCAGACGCACCCCGGCCGGATCACCCGGCCCTTCCGACACCCGACACCAATCGTGAGGTGAACAAGATGGCGAGATATCGCTTCGGCGGCGGCATCGCCGACTACGTGGTAGGCCGCGGCGACGGCGGGGAACTGCGCCTGGAGGCGAACGCCCCGGTAACGTTCTGGTCGGCCGCCGCCGCCGGCCAGCAGTACCTGGACCTGCTGGACGCAACGGGCACCGCGATTCCGGGCGGCATCGTGACCGCCGACGACAACGGAGCCATCCCCATCATCAGCCAGGGTCCCGAAGGCGTGCGGGCGATGTGGGCGTCGGCGTCCTCCGACGGCTCCGGGCCGCGGCGGCTGATCCTCGCCAGCGACGTCGACGGGCAGCTCGACGGCCTCGACATGCGGCTGGCCGCGCTGGAGGAGAAGCTGCTCGGCGTCGGCCGGCTGTCGGCCGGCGCCCTGGAGCCGGTGACGCCCCAGGACGGCGACGTCTGGTTCGACACCTCGGCCGGGGACTCCACCGGGCCCGTCGCCTTCCGGGCGTCGTCATCGATCTTCAACCCGGGCTCGACGGCCGGGACGACCTGCCCCCTGCCGGGCGGTGTCCAGCCCGGCGACATGATGCTGCTCGCCATGTCCGCCGACGTTGGCGGCGGCGACTATCTGAAGACGCCCCCACCAGGCTGGACGCCCCTGGCCACCCCCGGCGGCATCGGCCAGGGCGACACGCTCGCCGGGTACTGGTACCGGGTCTACGAGGCGGGCGACGAGTCCCCGCCGGTGACGCTCAGCAACCCGCGCCTGTGCACGATGGTGATCGCCGTGTACGGCGGCGCCGCGACGTCTCCGGACGCGATCGGCACCGCGGGCACCCGAGCCGGCCGCACCAACATCACCACCGCGCCGTCCATCACCACCACGGTGGACGACTGCGTCGTCGTCGGCCTCTTCCTGGAGAAGGGCACGACGACCGCCACCGTGACCGACCCGCCGGGAACCGTCCGCCGGCACTTCGAGCTGTCCCAGGGCACGGCGAAGGCGCCGTCCATCCTGGTCGTCGACTTCCCGCAGGCCGCCGCAGGCAGCACGGGCGACAAGTCCGCGGCCTACTTCGACGGCTCGGGCGCGGTGTCCGACCCCGACAACGGCAGCGGGCTCCTCGTGGCCCTCAAGCGGCGATGAGCGTCCACCACGCGTGGGTAGGGGCGCCCACGCCGACCTCGATGCGCCTGTCCACCCGCACGTCCGGCACCGCCTCGCTCCGCTGGGCGGTCTCGACGACCCAGGACCTCACGGCCCCGCTCTACTCGGCACCGGTCGTCCCGGACGCCGAAGGACTCGCCAAGCACGTGATCACGGGCCTGGCGCCCGGCACCCCCTACTACTACGGCCTGGAGGCGGACGGCACCCTCCTGGCCGACCCGCTCTCCCGCGGCCGCTTCACCACCGCACCCCCCGACGGCGCGGAGGCGCCGATCCGCTTCTGGTTCGCCGGCGACCGCCGCACGGACTCCGACCACCCGGTCTACGAGGCGATCCTCGCCCGCGACCCGATGTTCGGCCTGTTCCTGGGCGACCTCGGCTACAACGACCCCCAGACGGAAGAGGTCACACGCTACCTGTGGCGGACGTCCCTGGCACAACCCCGATTCTCCCGCCTGGTCCGCGAATGCCCGACCCTCTACACCTACGACCAGCACGACTTCTGCGGCAACGGCTCATGGTCGGGCTCGCCGAACGCGGCCGCCGCCCACCGCTACGCCCGCGACTACCCGGCCACCTACCCGCTGCCGGCCACGGGCCTCTACTGCACCTGGCGGATCGGCCGCTGCCGCTTCGTCCAGCTGGACACCCGCACCCTGCGCAGCGACCCGTCCCTGCCGGACGGGGCGGACAAGAGCGTGCTCGGCGCGGCCCAGAGGCAGTGGTTCAAGGACCTGCTCGCCGCCTCGACCGAGCCGCTGATCTTCGTCCTCCTGTCGTTCCCGCACCGCCCGGGCGCCCCCGACCGCTGGGGCTCCTACGCCACCGAGTTCGCCGACCTGAACGCCTTTATCGCGAGCATCCCCGGCCTGGCCGGCCGCATGGTGTGGCTGTCGGCCGACATGCACACCCTCGCCGCCGACGACGGCTCGCACAGCCCGAACGGCTCGGTACAACTGGTAGGCGCGGCCCTAGACCAGACCGGTTTCCAAGGTACCGGCGGCCTGTACTTCAACCCCGAGTCCTGGAGCCACGGCTGGGTCCCCAACCCAGAAGGCACCGGCCAATACGGCTGGGCGGAGATCACCGACGAGGGCTCAAGCATCACCCTCGCCTTCACCGGCTACGACCACACCGGCACCGCGCTCATCACCCTGACCAAGACATTCGGCGACCTACTCCCAGGCCCCCTCCCCGGATCCGCCACCAAGGTCCGCCAAAACGACAAATGGTCGGCAGCACACCCCCAGGTCTACACAAACGGCCAATGGCACCCCGCCCCCCGCCGCGACCGCCACGCCGGCCAGTGGCACTGACGGCCCTGGTAGCACGCCGGAGGCCCGCGGGATAAAGCCATGGACGCCGGCACGGCCCCGGGGCCGCTCAGCCGGGCATCAGGGCAACATAGGCCGAATACCCCAGCAGCAGCCCGCCGAGCACGTAGATGACGTTCGACGTGATCATTGCCCGATCCCACCGCGCAATGCGGACCTCCAGCTCGACCGGGGCCTCGCCGGACGGCTTGGGAGATGTCTCGGCATTGATCAACGCCGAGACGGAGACTCGACCACGAATGATGTCCAGTGGTTCGAGGAGAGTCCTCGTTGCGCCCCAGAAGAGGTCGGCCGACAGGACGACGAACACGATGGTGAAGGCGGCGAGGGCGAGCGCCGTCCTGGTGCCGGACGTGCCCGGCGTCCCGATATCGAGGACCGTGTCGACGAACGCTATTGCCCACGCCCCGAGCGGTATGAGGCGGTGCATCTGATGGCCCTCGAATAGTTCGTGCCTCGGATATTCGCAGAAGCTGCGGAGATAGGCCGACAGGCCGAGGGCCGCGAGGAACAGAAAGACCGACGCAATCCCGCCGGCCACCTGAGTCCCTTGAGCGGTCGTGCAGTCGGCGTACTTGCCGCCGCAGTTGACGGTGTCGCGGATGGCGAACTGGAGCCCCATGCCGGCCCAGACCGCCGACACGGCGAAACCGGCCGTCCCCGCCCAGTACGTCCAGATCGTCGACAGCCGCAGGGCGTCGGGGGAGGTGCGGAAACTCGTCACGTGACTCTTCTCGCTCGATCGAGGCGCCGATCGCCCGGTGCAAGGACTTTTACCATGCCGAACGGCCGCACGGAAGTGAGATCCGTCGTTCATCGCGATGGCGGCCCCTCGCCGGGGCGCAGCAATATCACTCGAGAAGAAGCCTTGGTCGAATCCTGAATCACTTGGTCGGCTCCGGAGGGATATATGGGACCCACGCCTGAACCTTCGCTGGAACAACGGGTTGCGAGCCTAGAGAGTGCCGCGAAAGACAAGACTGCATCACATAAAGAAGAGGGTACCGGTCTCAAGTTGGAGGCGGTCGCGCTCTCGGCAATGATTGGCGCGATCAGTGGTGACTTCAAGCTTATCAAAGCTGATTTCGCGCTTTTTGATGTGTCAGATTATCTGCGCAAGCTATCAGTCAATCACTGGCGGGAGAGGAAGCGACAACTTCAGACCAGTGAGGGACTGGAGGCGCTGGGACGCCGTGATTACGAGAAAGCTCTGAAGGCTCGCGAGGATGCGGAAAATTCCCGGAGAAAGGCCGGGGAACATCAGAACCCAACACGTCATCTGAGGAACGCGAGTCAGGCCGATGCTGAAGCGATAGCGCTGCTGGAGAGGGCTAACAGACGCCTGGAGGCGGCCGCGAATATGGCCGAGAAGAGCATCGAAGAAGTGATTGAGGACATAGTCAGACTCAAGGAAGAACTGAGGGAGACCTGACGCGGTGGTTCGTGTGCTCACTGGCACAGAGGCGAATCGCATCGTGAAACTGCGGGGCTCCTCATGGGAAGGGACTTTCTGTGGCTGAGTTGCTGGCGAGAACCGCGACGGGGCTCAACAAGATCAAGGTATCCGCGCAGGGCGCCGCCCAGGCGATGGGGCGGCTGCAGTCGTCCACCGCGCGGACGACCGCCGCGCTGTCGGGAGTCCAGGCCAAGGCCGGGCAGACGGCCGCGGCGGCGACACGGATCAGGGCGCAGGCGACGCCGGCGGCCTCGGCCATCGGGCGGCTCGGCACCCAGGCCAGAAGTGCCTCGGGCGGGCTGACGAGCTTCCAGCGGCAGGCCGCGCAGAGCGGCAGGTCGTTGGCACCGTTGCAGCGGGAACTGACGAGCGCCGGGACCGAGGCGACCAAGTCGGGGAAGAAGATCGGAACCGCGTCCAAGGGGCTCAAGGGGATCGGGCCGGCTGGGAAGATCGCGGGGAAGGGCCTCAAGGGGGTCGGGGCCGGGTTCAAGTCGGCGCTCGGGCCGGCCGGGCTCATTCTGATGCTGCTGACACCCTTCATCGAAAAGCTCATCGAGACGGTCACGCGGTCGAAGAAGTTCAAGAAGGCCGTCGAGGTGGCGATGAAGGGGGTCTCCAAGGCGATCGGGTGGGTCTCCAAGGTCGTCAAGCAGGTCTTCGGCTGGGTCAAGAAGAACTGGAAGAAGCTGCTGCCGCTGCTGCTCGGGCCGTTCGGGGCCGTGATCGCCGGGGTGCTGATCTTCCGCAAGCAGATCACCGCGGGGATCAAGTGGGTGATCAACTGGGTCAAGAAGAACTGGAAGCTGCTGCTGGCGATCCTCACCGGGCCGTTCGGGCTGACCATCGCGTTCGTCATCAAGTTCCGCAAGCGGATCGGCAGCGCGATCGGCGCGGCGATCGGCTGGATCAAGGGGAACTGGCAGCGGCTGCTCGGGATCCTGGTCCGGCCGTTCACCGCGGGAGCGTCCGCGGTCGCGCGGGTCTTCAGCCGGATCGTGTCCTTCGCCCGCGGGCTGCCGGGGCGGATCCGGGGGGCCATCGGCTCGGTCGGCTCCGTGCTGGTCGGCAAGGGCCGCGACCTCATCAGCGGGTTCATCAACGGGATCAGGTCCCGGGCCGGCGCGATCATCTCGACGATCAAGAACTTCGTCACCGACAAGATCCCCGGGTTCGTCAAGAACGCGCTCGGGATCCGGTCTCCCTCGACGGTGATGATGGGCCTCGGCCGGAACGTCAGCGAGGGCATGGCGCAGGGCATCGAGGACGGCGGCCGGAACGTCGCCGACGCGATGGACGCCCTGGTGGCGGTGCCGCGGACCGGCGCGGTGGGGACCGGCGCGTCTTTGTCCTCGCTCGGGCGGCGGGGTGAGGCGGCGCAGCGCCGGTACGAGTTCCACTTCCACGGGCCCGTCACGGACCCGGAGGAGACCAGCCGTCAGTTCGCTTCCCGGCTGCGCGAATGGGAAGTGCTCAACGCCGCGAGTTAGGTGAGACATGCCGATTCTCTTCACACAGCAGACACGGCCGGATCCGCGGCCGTCGCAGGAGCGGGACATCGCCACGGTCACGTGGACGTCCGGCTCCGGCACCGAGACGATCCTGTCGGACTGGCGCGAGGGCTGCACGCTCGGCGCCGGCGCCAAGGGTCTGGGAATGCCGCAGTACCAGCTGTACCTGCGCGAGTCCGGTGCGCTGGACGGCGACGTCGTCACCGGCGTGCGGGCCAAGTCCCGGCAGATCTTCCTGCCGATCGTGGTGTACGGGGACGACCGCGCCGACGCGCTGGCCAAGCGGGCCCGCCTGGCGGACGCGTTCGACCCGCTGGAGGTCAACCGGGGCGGCGAGGGCGTCCTCAGCGTGGCGGAGCCCGGGGCGGAACCGCGCCGCATCCGCGCCTACTACGTCGAGGGCATGGAGGGCGCCGAGGGGCGCGACGAGGCCGGGTGGAACTGGGCCCGGTTCGGGATCACGCTGCACGCCGCCGAGCCGTACTGGCAGGGGCCGGAGATCACCCGCGGCTGGGGCGCCGGGATCACGGCCGATCCCGTGTTCCCGCTCGGCGTGCCGCCGGCCTACCCGCTGCGCGCCAGGAACGTGCAGACCATCGGCGCCAGTGTGAGCGTGGTGTGCCCGGGCGACGCCCGCTCGTACCCGCGCTGGACGATCACCGGCCCGGCGGCGTCCGGTGTCCGGCTCGTCAACCGGGGCCTCGGCGCCGAGTGGCGGCTGGAGCGGCCGCTGGAGGCCGGTGATGTGGTCGTGGTCGACTGCCATCCACGGCGGCGCACCGCGACCCTGGGCGGGACCAACCTGTGGCCGGACCTCGCGCCCGGTTCGCAGCTGTGGCCCCTGGTCCCCGGCGCCAACGAGGTGGACATGCTCCTCGGCGACGTCGGCGAGGCCACGCGGGTCGAGCTGAGCTTCGTCCCGCTCTACAAGACCGCCTACGCGGTGCGGGCGGGACGGTCGTGATCACCGGCGAATGGCAGGTGCTCGTCCGGGACGCCGACCGCCGGGTCATCGGCGAGGTCACCGGCGAGAACGAGCTGGAGGTGATCGACCGGCATCTCGCCGTCGGGGGCTGGAAGGTCACCGTCGACGCGGCCTCTCATGACGCGGCGCTGCTGCGCGAAGGCGCGGGCATCGTGTTCCTGCGGGACGGCGAGATCGCCTTCTCCGGCCCGACCCGGCAGGTCGAGCGGGCGCAGAGCGCCGACGACGGCGGTGTCGGCACCCTGACCGCGTCGGGTGCGTGCGACAAGGCGTGGCTGAGCCGGCTGGTGTGGCCCGTCCCCGGCACGGCGATCCCGGAGACCGGCACGACGTTCCCCGTGGAGACCTACGACCTGGCCGCCGCGCCCGCCGAGACCGTGCTGCGCACGCTGGTCGACAAGCACGCCGGCCCCGGCGCCGCCGCGGCGCGGCGGGTTCCCGGCCTGACATTGGCCGCGGACGGGGCGCGCGGCACCGCGGTGTCGGTGTCCTCGCGGTTCGGCGTCCTGCTCGACACCCTGGTCGAACTCGGGGCGCGCGGCGGCGTCGGCTTCGACGTGCTGCAGAGACCCGGCGGCGCGTTGGAGTTCGCGGTCTACCCGGAGCGCGACCAGCGGGCGGCCGCGCGGTTCTCCATCGAACTGGGCAACCTGCGGTCCTACCAGTACACGCTGACGCCGCCCGAGGCCACGTTCGTCATCGTGGCGGACGACAAGGAGAAGACGGCCCGCACGTTCTACGGCTTCGACCAGCCCGACGCGGGCTGGCCGGGGCTCCGGGCCGAGGAGTTCCTGGACGGCTCCGACCTCGGCACCGCCGACCCGGTCGGGGCGGCGCGGACGCAGGCGCGGACCCGGCTGGCCGAGGCCGCCGGGCACGCCGCGGTCACCTTCGAGCCCATCGACACCGAGGCCGTCGTGCTGGGCCGCGACTACCGCAAGGGCGACCGGGTGAGCCTGGAGATCGACGGCGTCCAGGTCGACGACGTGGTCCGCGAGATCCGCTACATCCGGACGCCCGGCGACGGCCAGGTGGTCGTTCCGGTGGTCGGCGCCGACGAGCAGCGACCGCACATCTACGAGCAGCTGACCCGGCTGCGACGCAGGATCCACAGCAGAGAGACGAGGCGATAGACATGGCCGAGAAGTCGGGAGTCTTCGCGGGCAACCCCATCGCGACCGAGGTCGAGCTGGCCCGGCTGTTCCAGGGCTTCCAGCTGGACGGGGTGCGCGGCAATCCGAGCGACGACGCGTGCCGGGTCGTCCCGGAGGGCGGGCTCAACGTCAAGGTGCGGCCCGGGTACGGGCATGTGGCCGGCTACTGGTACGAGTCGTCCGGGGACGGCGAGGTCCGCGCCATCGCGCCCAACGCCGCGGGGCAGCCGCGCGTCGACCTGGTGGTGCTGCGCGCCGACCCGGAGGCCGACTCGGTGACGGCGGCGGTCCGCGAGGGCACGCCGAAGGCGTCGCCGGTGGCGCCCGATCCGGTGCGGCAGCAGGGCGGCGTCTGGGAGCTGCCGCTGGCCCGGGTGTGGGTGTCGGCCGGCGCCGCGTCCATCGGCGCGGACCAGATCGAGGACGCCCGGGAGTTCGCCGGGACCACGGTCGCGCCGAGCTACTCCTACAACCGGCCGGACAAGCCGGCGATGGGGCAGCTCATCTACGAGTCGGACAGCGGGCGCTGGTTGGGCTGCACCGGCGGCCTGTCGTGGCGGACGGTGGCCGAGGACACCGGGTGGATCAACCTGCCGCTGTCGTGGCCGACCGTCTGGGAGGTCACCTGGGCACTGAAGGGGCGCCGGGTCAACGGGATCTGCTACATCCGCGGCGCGCTGCGCCGGGTCAACTCCGTCTACGGCAAGGCGGACCGGGACGGGACGCTGCTGACGGTGCTGCCCAAGGCGCTGCGGCCGGTCGAGCGGCACTCGCCGGCCATGGTCTGCGACAGCGGCAGCCGCGGCGGCTACGTCGTTCCCGGACGCATGGACGTGCGTCCCGACAACGGCGAGGTGCGGCTGATGCACGTCAGCGCGGACGTTCCGATCGGCCACTACGCCTACCTGTCGACGAGCTGGGTGGGCGCATGAGCACGGGGACGGCCCGCGAGGCGGCGATGAGGGAGATGGACGTGGACGACTGCGCGGAAGGGACGGTGGTCTGAGTGACCCGGCACGCGTTCGGCGGCGGGATCGCCGACTACGTCCTGAAGTACGAGGCGGACGGGGTGCTGCAACTGGCGGCGAACGCCCAGGTGACCTTCTGGAACGCGGCGACCGAGGGCGCCCAGCTCACCGACCTGCTGGACACGACCGGCCAGCCCATCCTGGACGGGGTGGTGACGGCCGACGGCAACGGCGCCATTCCGCCCTTCGGGCAGGGACCCGAGGGGGTCCGGGCCATGTGGGCGTCCGCCGCGGCGGACGGGCAGGGCCCGCGGCGCCTGATGCTGGCCTCCGACTCGGCGGACGAGCTCGGCGACATCCAGGGGCGGCTCCTGCAGATCGAGGAGAAGCTCGCGGGCGTCGGCGCGATCACGGTTGCGCCGACCGCGCCCGCCGCGCCCGCGATCGGCGACGTGTGGATCGACACCTCGCCGCCGGCGGGCAGCGAGCCGCTGGCCTTCCGGGCCGCGAGCGGGGTGGCCGGGACCTACGGGCCGAACCTGAGCTGCGCGCTCCCGAACGGGCTGGCCGCGGGCGACTACCTGGTCTCCATCATCGTGATCAACTCCGACGTGGGGCAGACGGTGGCCGCCGTCCCGGCCGGCTGGACCGAACTGGTGGCCCCGGTGCTGACCGGCGGCGACACCCGCGTCGCGGTCTACGGCACGGTGTACGCCACGGGCCAGCCGGCCCCCGCCTGGACGTTCACCGCAGACGCCAAGGCGACCGCCGCGCTGGCCGGCTACGCCAACGCCGACCCGCAGGTGCAGATCGGGGCCGTCTACGAGCGCCCCGGGAGTTCCGCGCAGATCGAGGCGCCGTCCATCACCACGGCGGATCCGGACATGCTCATCGTCTGCGCCTTCGGCGAGAAGAGTTCGGCGGCGACCTCGATCACCGAGCCGGAGGGCACGGAGCTGCGGATCGCCCAGCTCGGGTTCAACACCAACGCCGTCCCGTCGGCGCTGCTGTGCGACTTCGCGCAGCCCGTGCCCGGTGCGACGGGGACCCGGATCGCCACCTACAACGCCATGTCCAACAACGGGCTCGGGGTGCAGATCGGGCTCCGGCCCAGGAGCGCGTGATGGCGTCGCTGACCTACGGGTGGGTGGGCGGCACCACGGCCGCCTCGGCCCGCTTCACCGTGTGCACCGCGGGCGCGGCGCAGGTGCGGGTCGCGGTGTCGGCCACACCGGACATGGCCGGCGCCGTCCGCTCGACGCCGCAGGCGCCCGACGGACGCGGCCTGTCGAAGCACGAGGTGGCCGGGCTGTCCGCCGCCACCGCCTACCACTGGGCGGTGGAGGCGGACGGCGCCGCGCTGCCCGACACCGGCCGTTTCCGGACGCTGCCGATGCCGGGGACGCGGGCCGACTTCGGCTTCTGCTTCGGCGGTGACCGGACGCAGCATTCCGACCATGTCGTGTACGACCGGATCCGCGGCATGGACCCGCTGCAGTTCCTGTTCCTCGGGGACCTGCACTACGACGACGCCGACACCGCCGACCAGTCCGCGTACGACCTGCGGCACCGGACGGCGCTGTCGACGCCCCGCTACGGCCGGCTCATCCGCGAGGTGGCCACCGTCCACACGTGGGACAACCACGACTTCACCGGGAACGGCGGCTGGTCGGGGTCGCTGGGCGCGCAGGCGGTGCGGCGGTCGCTGCTGGACCACGGGACGTTCTACCCGCCCGCCGGGGACCAGCTCTACTACACGTGGGTGGTGGGACGCTGCCGGTTCATCATGCTCGACACCCGCGGCGGCCGCACCCGGCCGACGGACCCGGACGGGGCGGGCAAGTCGCTGCTCGGCCGGGCCCAGAAGCAGTGGTACCTGGACCTGCTGCGCAAGGCGCCCGAACCGGTGCTCTTCGTGGCGGAGTCGTTCCCGCACCGCGGCGGCACCGCGGACCGGTGGCTGGACTACCGGTCCGAGTTCAACGAGATCAACGCCTTCGTCAACGCCAACGGGCTCGGCGCGAAGATGGTCCTGATGAGCGCGGACATGCACGCCGTCGCCGCCGACGACGGGCGCAGCTCCAAGATCGGCGCGATGGAGCTGGTCGCCGCCCCGCTCGACCAGACCAGCAACGGGGGCGGCGGCACCTGGCAGATCGGGCCGATCGCCCCGGCCGCCGGGGCCGGGCAGTTCGGGCACGTCCAGGTCACCGACGCGGGCGGCACGATCACCGTGACGTTCACGGGATACGACCACGACGGCACCGTCCTGGCGACCCTGGCCAAGGAGTTCCCCGTCGCCGACCAGCGGCCGCTGCCCCGCACGACCCTGCGGGCGCGGACCGACGACCGGTGGTTCGACGCCCCGGTCCGGGCCGGCACGGAGTCCCCTGGCGGGACGGAGCTGACGGCCGCGCGCCCCTGGGTCTGGCAGGGCGAGGGCTGGAGCTGAGAGAAGGAGACACGCACATGCTCGTCGCAACGCCCCCGCCCCCACCACCGCCGACCCCGGACGGACGGGACCGCGAGGCGCGCCGAACCGAAGACCCGCCCCCCGCCCCCGCCCGTCCGGAGTCGCCGTGAGCGGCGAGGGGCCGGGCGTGGTCATCACCACCCGGGACATCTACGACAAGGTCGTCGAGGTCGGCGGCAAGGTCGACGGCATGCTCGCCGCGCACGAGCGCATCCGCGAGCAGGTCCTCGACCACGAGGAGCGGCTGCGCGCCGCCGAGCGCTGGCGCTACGCGCTGCCGGCCTCGGTGCTGCTCGGCGTGCTGTCGGCCACGTCCGCCCTCCTGGCGACGCTGCTGTAGGCGCCGCCCCGCATCCGTGAGCCCCCGCCCACGACGGGCGGGGGCTCGCCCGTTCTCCGGCCGGGTTCGTCCCGGCCGCCGCACCCCCAGAGGAGTCGTCATGCTCGACAGTGTCATCCGGACGCTCGTCCCGCTGATCGCGGGCCTGCTGCTGACCCAGGCCGCCAAGCTCGGCCTGGACGTCCCCGAAGGCACGGCCACCGAGGCGGTCACCGTGCTGGTCACCGCCGTCTACTACGTCCTCGGCCGGCTCGCCGAAGCGCGGCTGCCCCGCCTCGGCCGGGCGCTGCTGTCGCTCGGCCTGACCTCCCGCACCCCGAGCTACGACCGGCCGGGCGGTGCGTCGTGAAGCTCGTCTCCCGCGAGGGGTGGGGCGCCCGCGCGTCCCGCGGCTCGACCCGGCTGTCCTCGACCCGCGGCGTGAAGGTGCACTACACCGGCTCGCGGGTCGACCCGCGGCTGGCCACCGACCATGCGCGCTGCGACGACGCGGTGCGCGGCATCCAGCGCTCCCACATGGACGGCAACGGCTGGAACGACATCGGCTACAGCATGGTGTGCTGCCCGCACGGCTACGTGTACGTCGGCCGGGGGCCGCACCGGCTGCCGGCCGCCAACGGCGCCGGCCTCAACTCGGGGCACTACGCCGTGCTGGGCCTGGTGGGGAGCAGCGGCCTGACGGAGCCGACCGACGCGATGCTGGACGGCATCCGCGACGCGATCGACTACCTGCGGCGCGAGGGCGGCGCCGGCAAGGAGATCAAGGGGCACCGGGACGGGTACGCGACCGACTGCCCCGGCAAGGCGCTGTACGCGTGGGTGCGTGAGGGCGCCCCCCGTCCCGGGGGCGGGTCCTCCGCCCCGGCGCCGTCGCGGTCGGTGGGGAGGGTGCCTGCGTGGCCTGGACGCCTGCTCACCCAGCCGCCGGTCATGCGCGGCGGCGACGTGCGGACATGGCAGGCCCGTATGCGCGAGCGCGGCTGGCGCATCGCGGCGGACGGCGCCTACGGGCCGGAGTCGGAGTCGGTCTGCCGCGCGTTCCAGGCCGAGAAGGGCCTGGCCGCGGACGGCGTCGTGGGCCCGCTGACCTGGCGGGCGGCCTGGGAGGCTCCGGTCACCTGAGCCGGCGGGAGGCCCCGGTCGGGCGGGGCCTCCCGGTGGCCGTCAGGCGGTGGGGGCGGGGTGGGGGATGGACTTGTGCTCCAGGTAGGCGTGCAGGCCCTCGGGGCCCAGTTCGCGGCCCATGCCGCTGTTCTTGTAGCCGCCGAACGGGGTGTTCGGGTCGAGGGTGTACATGTTGACGCCGCAGCTGCCGGTGCGGATGCGGCGGGCCACGTCGACGCCGTGGTCGACGTCGGACGTCCAGACCGAGCCGCCGAGGCCGTAGTCGCTGTCGTTGGCGATCTTGACGGCGTCGGCCTCGTCCTCGTAGGGGATGAGGACGAGGACGGGGCCGAAGATCTCCTCGCGGGCGATGCGCATGTCGTTGCCGACGTCGCCGAACACGGTCGGGGCGACGTACCAGCCGCGGTCGTGCGGGCGGTTCAGGCCGCCGGTGATCAGCTTGGCGCCCTCGTCCTGGCCGATCCGGATGTAGTTCTCCACGCGCTCCTGCTGCCGCTTGGCGACGAGCGGGCCGATCTCGGTGGCGTAGTCGGCGGGGTCGCCGACGGTGAGGCCGCCGACCATGGTCGCGAGGGCGTCGGCGACCTCGTCGTAGCGGCGGCGGGACGCGAGGATGCGGGTCTGCGCGGCGCACGCCTCGCCGTTGTTCATCAGCGAGGCCAGCTTGAAGCCCTCGATGGTGGACGGGAGGTCCGCGTCGTCCAGGATGATCGCGGCCGACTTGCCGCCGAGCTCCAGGGTGCAGCGCTTCAGCTGCTCGCCGCACACCGCGCCGATCTTGCGGCCGGCGGCGGTGGAGCCGGTGAACGACACCTTGTCGACGTCCGGGTGGGCGACCAGGTAGGCGCCGACCTCGCGCCCCGCCGGGACGAAGTTGACGACGCCGTCCGGGATCCCCGCCTCCTTGATCCACTCGGCGAGCAGGTAGGTGTCGAGCGGCGTCTCGGGGGACGGCTTGGCCACCACCGTGCAGCCCGCGATCAGCGCGGGCGCGAGCTTCAGCATCAGCGTGAACTGCGGGACGTTCCACGGGACGATCGCCGCGACGACCCCGACGGGCTCCTGGGTGACCGTGACCGGGCCCAGCATGCCCTGCCGCTCCTCCTCCCACGTGTAGGTGGCGGCGAGGTCCACGTAGTACTGCAGGACCATCTGCGGGATGGCGGCCTGCCCGAACACCGAGAACATGATGGGCGACCCCATCTGGGCGGTGCAGAGGTCGGCCATCTCCTGCTGCCGCTCGGCGTAGATCGCCGACAGCCGGCCGACGACCTCCGCGCGCTCGGCGGGCGTCATCCGGGGCCAGGGGCCCTCGTCGAACGCGCGCCGCGCCGCCGCGACGGCGGCGTCGATGTCGCCCTCGGTGCCCTCGGGCACCCGCCCGATGACCTCCTCGGTATGCGGGGAGATGACCTCGATCGTGCCGGTACCGGCCGGGGCGGCCCACTCGCCGCCGATGAACAGCCGATCGTGCTCGCGCATGCTGCTGTGCCTCCCTGCCCGGACGGGGCGAGTTCGGGTAACCGAATGCTTGCTTGGTCACAGCATCGCACGGGGTCCCGGGGCGTTGGCAAGAGGAATGAGACTCGGGTCTCATCTCTCTTGCCGCGTCCTACAGGAGGTGGGCGTTGGGGGTGCGGGCCCGGGACGCCAGGTCCGGGACCTCCCGGAGTTCGATTCCGGCGGCGGCCAGCCTCTCCGCGCCGGTGCCCGCGGCGAACAGGACCGGCTCGCGCCAGGCGAACACCACGCGGCGCAGGCCCGCGGCGATGATCAGCTCGGCGCAGGGGCGCGGGCGCGACGCGCGGTGCCCGCACGGTTCCAGGGACGTGTAGATCGTCGCGCCGGCGAGGTCCCCGGCGGCCTTGCCGAGGGCCGCCTCCTCGGCGTGGTCGTGCGGGTCCTCCTCGCGGGAGAAGCCGCGCGCGATCTCCCGGCCGTCCGCCCCGACGACCACGGCGCCGACGGAGAACGCCGTCTCGGACGGCGGGCACAGTTTCGCCAGGTCGCAGGCCAGCTCCAGCCAGGCGCGGTCATCCACGCGAGGCTCCGACGCGGTAGCGGAGCAGGGCGAGGTCGCCGATGCGGGTGGCGTCCTCCAGCCGCATCGGGCGGTCCGGCGACTGCGGGAAGACGCCCGAGCGCACGAAGCGCGGCGCCGACGGGTCGCCGATGAAGAACGGCGCGACGACGAGCTGCAGCTCGTCGACCAGGCCGGCGGTCAGGAAGAGCGTGTGCACGCCGCCGCCCCCCTCGACCATCAGCCGGCGGACGCCCCGCGCCGCGAGGTCGCGCAGGACGGTCGGGAGGTCGAGCGGGTCGCCCGCGTCCACCACCTCGGCCAGGCCGTCCAGGCGCGGGGCCAGGTCCGCCGCCGTGGACGACGGGGCGTAGACGAGCTTCGGCGCCTCGCCCGTCGTGAAGAAGCGGGCCGCCGGATCCAGGTCGCCGCTCCAGGTCAGCGTCACCTTGGCCAGGTCCGCGGGCAGCCCCCGCGCCACGCGCTGCTCCCGGCGCGCGGCGGAGCGGATCAGCAGCTTCGGGTCGTCGGCCCGCACGGTCCCGGCGCCGACGAGGATCGCGTCGCAGCCGGCGCGCACCGCGTCGACGCGGTCGAAGTCCGCCGCGCTGGACAGCCGCAGGCGCTCCGGCCCCGCGTCGTCGATATAGCCGTCGGCGGACATCGCGCAGCTCAGCAGCACGTAGGGACGATCACTCACGCCGCAACACTACGGGAGCCGCCGCGATGCGGTGTTCGAAGATCCTTTGGGACGCCTCGGCGTTTCTGCGCGGGATGTGTCGGACGGGGTGCCTATGGTTGCTGCGACATGCGAATCCTGCACACCTCCGACTGGCATCTCGGCAGATCCTTCCACCGCGAGGACCTGCTGGCCGCGCAGGCCGCGTTCGTCGACCACCTGGTCGAGACCGTCGCCGCGGAGCAGGTCGAGTGCGTGCTCGTCTCGGGCGACGTCTACGACCGCGCGCTGCCCGCCGTGGACGCCGTCAAGCTGTGCAACGAGGCCCTGGAGCGGCTGGCCGAGCGCGCCCGGGTGGTGCTCATCGCGGGCAACCACGACTCGGCGCGCCGGCTCGGGTTCGGCTCCGCGCTGATGGACAAGGCGGGCGTGCACGTCCGCACCGACTTCGCCGCCGTCGGCGATCCGGTCGTCGTCGGCGGCACCGCGTTCTACGGCATCCCGTACCTGGAGCCCGAGCTCGTCCGCCAGCCCTGGGATCTGGACGAGCGGAGCCACGCCGCCGCGCTCGCCGAGGCCATGCGCCGCGTCCGCGACGACGCCGCGGCGCGCAAGGAGCGCTCGGTCGTGCTGGCGCACGCGTTCGTGACCGGCGGCGAGTCCAGCGAGAGTGAACGCGACATCTCGGTCGGCGGGTCGTCGCAGGTGTCGGCGTCGGTGTTCGACGGGGTCGACTACGCGGCGCTCGGCCACCTGCACGGCCGCTGGCGCATCACCGACCGCGTCCGGTACTCGGGGTCGCCGCTCGCCTACTCGTTCTCCGAGGAGAGGCACGTCAAGGGGTCGTGGCTGATCGACCTCGCGGCGGACGGCGGCGTCGCGGGCGAGTTCGTGGAGGCGCCCGTCCCGCGCCGCCTCGGCCGGCTGCGCGGCCGCCTCGACGACCTGCTCGCCGACCCGGCCTACGACGAGTTCGAGGGCCGCTGGCTCCAGGTGACGCTGACCGACGCGCGCCGCCCGTCCGCCGCGATGGAGCGGCTCCGCCGCCGCTTCCCGCACACGCTCGTCCTCGGCTTCGACCCCGAGGGCGGCGCGGCGGGCGGCACCCGCACCTGGTCCGACCGCGTCCGCGAGCGCTCCCCGCTGGACGTCGCGGGCGACTTCGTCGCGGAGGTGACCGACGGCCCCGCGACCGCCGAGGAGCGCGCCCTGCTCCACGAGGCGTTCGAGTCCTGCCGGCGGAAGGAGGCGCTCGCGTGAGGCTGCACCGGCTGGAGGTCGCGGCGTTCGGGCCGTTCTCCGGCACCGAGGCGGTCGACTTCGACACGCTGTCGGACGCCGGGCTCTTCCTCATCCAGGGCCGGACGGGCGCCGGCAAGACGAGCATCCTCGACGCGGTGTGCTTCGCCCTCTACGGGCAGGTGCCCGGCGTGCGCAACGCGGTGAAGGGCCTGCGCAGCGACCACGCCCCGCCCGGCGCCGGGCCGAGGGTGGTCCTGGAGACGACGATCCGGGGCCGCCGGCTGCGGATCACGCGGTCGCCCGCGTGGGAGCGGCCGAAGCTGCGCGGGACCGGGACGACGACCGAGCACGCCAAGGTCGTCCTGGAGGAGTTCGAGCACGGTGAGTGGACCGGGCTCACCACCCGGCTGGACGAGGCCGGCGACCTGGTGTCGCGCATGCTCGGCATGAACGCCGTCCAGTTCTGCCAGGTGGCGCTGCTGCCGCAGGGCGAGTTCGCCGGGTTCCTGCGCGCCGGCGCGGACGAGCGCCGCAAGGTGCTGGAGCGGCTCTTCGCGGCCGAGGTGTTCACGCACGTCGAGAAGTGGCTGGCCGACCGGCGCGCCGCGACCGGGCGGGAGGCCGCCGAGCTCGGCGCGGCCGCGGCGTCGATCGCCGACCGGATCGCCGAGGCGACCGGCGCGGAGTCGCCGCGCGGGGAGCGCCCGGCCGTCCCGCAGCCGCGCCGCGGGGAGCCGGCCGTGGAGCCGTTCGCCGAGGTCGAGGCGCTGCCCGCGTGGGCGGCGGAGCTGGCCGCCGGGCACGCGGACGTCCGCGCGGCCGTCGAGGAGCTGCGCGCGGACGTCGCGGAGACACTGCGCACGGCCCGCGCGGCCCTTGAGGAGGGGAAGGCGCTCGCCGCGCGGCGGCAGAGCCACGCCGACGCCGTCGCGAGACGCGACGCCCTCGCCGAGCACGCGGAGGAGAAGTCGCGCATGGCGTCGCGGCTCGACGCCGCGGCCCGCGCCGACCGGGTCGTCCCGCTGGTGAAGGACGTCCGGGACCGGCACGGCCGGGCGGTGCAGGCGCGCCGCTGGGCCGAGGAGACCCGGGCCCGGGTCGCGGCGCTGCTGCCGCCGAAGGCGCCGGAGGACGTCCTCGGCAAGGCCGAACGCGACCGCCGCGACGAGGCCGCCGCGCTGGAGGGCGCGCGCGCCGCGGCCGCCCGGCTCCGCGACGTCGAGCGGCGGCGGGAGGCGCTGGCCGCCGAGCTGCGCCGCCTGGAGCCGCAGGAGGCGCGGGCCGCCGCGGCGCTGGAGGAGCTCCCCGGCATCGTGGCCGCCCGCCGGGCCGAGGTGGACGAGGCCAGGCTCGCGGCGGCGGGCCGCGCCGGGGCCGAGGCCGCCGTCCAGGACGTCCGGCGCAGGCTCGACGCCGCGCACCGCCGCGACCGGGTCGAGAGCCTGCTCGCCGCCGCCGAGGAGGCGCAGCGCGCCGCGATCGACGCCGCGCAGGAGGCCCGCGACCGCGCCCAGGAGCTCCGGCAGACGCGCCTGGACGGCATGGCCGCCGTCCTCGCGGCGGAACTCGCGGACGGCGAGCCGTGCCGGGTCTGCGGCTCCACCGAGCATCCCGCGCCCGTCGACGCGCTCGCCGTCGTCCCGACCGAGGACGAGATCGACCGCGCCCAGGCCGCCTACGAGCGGGCGCAGGAGCGGCGGGAGAAGCAGACCGGCGAGGTGGAGTCCCGGCGCTCCGAGCGCGACCAGCTGACGGAAGCGGCCGGCGAGGCGCCCGCCGACGTCCTCGCGGCGGAACTCGCCGAAGCCGAGCAGGCCCTTGAGGCCGCCGTGGCGCGGGCCGCGGAGGCCGAGCGGCTGGAGGCCGTGCTCCACCGGCACGAGCAGGACCTCGACCAGGCGCGGGACGAGCACGACCGGGTCACGCGGCTGCTCACCGAGAACCGCACGCAGGGCAGGGAGTTGGCCGCCGAGCAGGCGCGCCTCGCCGCCGACCTCGACAAGGCGCGCGGCGACGACCCGACCCTGGAGGAGCGCATCGCCCGCCTCACCCGCGAGGCCGACGCGCTGGGCGAGGCCGTCGAGGCGTCGCGCGCCTCGGGCCGCGCCGACGAGGAGCTGGCCGCCGCGCGCGCGAAGGCGAGGCAGGAGGCCGAGGAGCAGGGGTTCGGGACGCCCGACGAGGTCCTCGAAGCCGCGATGCCCGACGAGGACCAGGGCGTCCTGCGCGACCGGATCCGGCAGTGGGACGACCAGGAGGCCCAGGTCCGCGCCCTGCTCAAGGACCCGGCGCTCATCGAGGCCGCCGCCGCGCCCGCCCCCGACCTGCCCGCCCTCGAAGCGGCCGTGCGAGCGGCGGAGGCGGCGCACACCGAGGCGGCGAGCGCCGCCGACCGCGCCGGGTACCGCTGCGACCGGCTCGCCGAGCTGCGCGGACGGCTCACCGAGGCCGTCGGGAAATGGCGGCCCGCCGCCGAACACCACGAGGTCGCCGAGCGGCTCGCCGGCCTCGCGTCCGGCAAGCACCCCGCGAACCGGCACGCCATGTCGCTGTCGGCGTACGTCCTCGCCGCGCGCCTCGAACAGGTCGTCGCGGCCGCGAACGAGCGCCTGTCGCGCATGTCCGGCGGCCGCTACGCGCTCGTCCACACCACGGAGAAGGCGGCCGGCGACCGCACGAAGGGCGCCGGCGGCCTCGGCCTCCGCGTCGCCGACGCCTGGACGGGCCTGACGCGCGACCCCGTCACCCTCTCGGGCGGCGAGTCGTTCATCACGTCGCTGTCCCTGGCGCTCGGCCTCGCCGACGTCGTCACCGCCGAGGCGGGCGGTACCGAGATCGGCACGCTGTTCGTCGACGAGGGCTTCGGCACGCTCGACGAGGAGACGCTCGACGAGGTCATGGACGTCCTCGACGGCCTGCGCGACGGCGGCCGGGCGGTCGGCATCGTCAGCCACGTCGCGGAACTGCGCGCCCGCATCCCCGCGCAGCTCCGCGTCACCAAGGACCGCACCGGCTCCACCGCGACGATCGTCACCTGACCGGCCGGCGGCCCGGCATCACGAGATGTACTGAAGGATCACGTTGTGGACGTGGTGGCTCTTGTCGCTGCCGCGGAACTCGACCTCGTAGGTCTGGTGCCCGACGTGGATCGCGATCGACCCGGTCGAGAAGTAGGACCCGGCCCATGACTTGTTGCTGACCACGCTCACCGAGGTGATCTTGGAGTAGGGCACGCTCGTGATCGCGTACTTCTTGCCGGCGAAGCTCTTGTCCTGGATGATCACGCGCCGGTCGGTGAGGCCGATGAACCCGGTGCCCGCCCCGACCGCGTCGTAGACGGCGATGATCTGCTCGCCGGGGATGAGCCCGCTCTCGATCTGCTTGAGCTGGCTCGACCTGTCGTGTTCGATCTCGTCGCCCATCGCTTCCTCCGGTGTTCGGGTGTGCCGCTTCGACGGGCGCACGGCCCGTCCCGTTCCGTACGGAAGTGTCGCACCCCGCGGCGCCGTCCCCGCCGCCACCGCGACCGAGCCGCTGCGAGCTAAAAAAACCTAGTGTATTTGGTTAAATTGCGGACGCCGCACCGGGGTCGCGGACGGCGCCGCGCCCGCGAAAAGATCACCGACTCGATCGCCCTGACCAGGCGTTTGTTCGCGGCCTGGCGACCTGTGCGGTGCTTCACACCCGCCGCCCCTGGACGCGCCCAGGGTTGTGCCAATAAAAACTAGTCTGCTAGTGAAAAATGAGACCCGGAAGGGGTCGGCAGAAATGGATGGCGCAAGATCGAGGGTGCTGGTCGCGGCGTTCGCGTTCGCGGTCGCGCTGACCGTCGCGCTGTGGACGATTCCGCGCGGCGACGCGGCCGAGGCGTCGCACTCCGCCGAGACGTCGCACGCGGCGGAGCCGGCGCAGGCGGCCGGGTCGCCCGCGGCGGAACACGACGGGACGTCGCACGAGGCGTCCGGCGGTGACGGCTGGAAGGCCATGGACGACGCCATGGCCAAGCGGGACAAGAGCTTCCCCGCGGCGACCAAGGGCCAGGGCGGCCAGGACCTCGCCTACAAGGTGCTGAAGGACGGCACCAAGGAGTTCCACCTCACCGCGGAGGCCTTCAAGTGGGAGGTCGAACCCGGGAAGGTCGTGGACGCCTGGGGCTTCAACGGCATGGTGCCGGGCCCGACGATCCGCGCGGACGTCGGCGACAAGGTCCGCATCGTGGTGAAGAACGACCTGCCCGAGCCGACCAGCGTCCACTGGCACGGCATCCAGCTCCCCAACAAGATGGACGGCGTCCCCAACGTCACGCAGGACTCCATCAAGCCGGGCAAGACGTTCACCTACGAGTTCCCGGTGACCCGGATCGCGGACACCTGGTACCACTCGCACTACGACGGCACCAAGCAGGTGAGCAGCGGGCTCTGGGGCGCGATCCAGTTCGGTGACATGCCGACCCCGCACAAGGAGAAGGTCGCGCAGCGGCACATCATCCAGATCCAGGACGCGGGCGTGATCGGGATGACGCTCAACGGCAAGTCCTACCCCGCGACGCAGCCGCTGAAGGCCCGCGTGGGGGACTGGGTGGAGGTCACCTACGTCAACGCGGGCACGATGGCGCACCCGATGCACCTGCACGGCGTGGACCAGGTGATCATCGCCAAGGACGGGTTCCCGCTGGAGCAGACCTACAAGGCCGACACGGTCAACGTCGCGCCCGGCGAGCGCTACACCGTGCTCATCCACGCCGACCAGCCCGGCAAGTGGATCTGGCACTGCCACATCTTCCCGCACTCCGAAGGCGCGCAGGGCATGTTCGGCCTGGTCATGGAGATGCAGATCACCTGAGCGCGGCCCCGCCGCACCGCTCGGACCCCCCCTTTCTCACATCTGGAGTGAGTCAATGTCCACAACCCCCGCGCCGGACGATCCGGCATCGGGCGGGCCATCGGTCCCCGCCCGCAGACGCTGGACCGCGTCGCTGAGCGGGTTCCTGCCCGCCGTCAGCGCGGCGCTCGCGCTCGGCCTCATCGTCGGGCTGATCATGGTCGGCGCCGCGCCCGGCGACCACCGCCACGGCACGCTCGCCGCGTCCGAGGAGGGCGCCCCGTCCTCCTCCGGAGGAGGCGGCGGCGCGGCCCTTCCCGGGAAGGGCAAGAAGGTCACCCTCCAGTTCGAGGAGGGCGACATGTACATCAAGCCGAGCAAGGTCACCGTCCCGGCCGGAGCCGACGTCACGGTGAACGTCGTCAACAAGGGCAGCCAGAACCACACCTTCAGCCTGCTCGGCAAGACGAGCCGGCAGCTCGAACCGGGCAAGTCCGAGACGCAGCACTGGGGCGTGCTCACCGAGTCGACCCAGGCGTGGTGCGTCATCCCCGGCCACAAGGAGGCCGGCATGCTCGTCGACGTCACCGTGACCGGCGGCGCGAGCGCCTCGACCGCGGCGGGCGGGACCACCGCGGCGGCGAGCGGCGCCGCCGCCACCGGCGACCCGGCGGACGCCAAGATCGACCCGGCCGCCAAGCCCGGCGACGGCTGGAAGCCCTACGACCCGACGGCACCGGTCAACGACGGCAAGGACGTCCACGAGGCCACCTTCACCGTCACCGAGAAGGAGCTGGAGGTCGCCCCCGGGGTCAAGCAGACCCGGTGGACCTACAACGGCACCGCGCCCGGCCCGGTCCTCCGGGGCAGCGTCGGCGACACGTTCCGGATCAAGCTCGTCAACAAGGGCTCGATGGGGCACTCCATCGACTTCCACGCCTCGAAGGTCGCGCCGAACGTCCAGATGCGGACGATCAAGCCCGGCGAGACCCTCGTCTACGAGTTCACGGCGCAGTTCGCCGGCATCTTCACCTACCACTGCGGCTCCGACCCGATGATCTACCACATGGGCAACGGCATGCACGGCGCCGTGATCGTCGACCCGCCCAAGCTCGACAAGGTCGACAAGGAGCTGGTGCTCGTCCAGTCCGAGCTGTACCTCGGACCGCAGGGAAAGCCGGCCGACCTCAAGAAGATGCAGGCGGGCGACTACGACGCGGTCGTCTTCAACGGCTACCACAACCAGTACGTCCACGCCCCCATCAAGGTGAAGGCCGGGGACCGGGTCCGGGTGTGGGTCGATGACGGCGGACCCAACGAGAACATCGCCTTCCACGTCGTCGGGACGATCTTCGACACGGTCTGGAAGGAGGGCGCCTACACGCTGCGCCGCGACAACGACGAGAAGGGCGGCGCGCAGGTCCTCGACCTGCAGCCCACGCAGGGCGGCTTCGTCGAGTTCACCCTGCCCGACGCCGGCACGTACCCGTTCCTCGGCCACAAGATGAAGAACATGGCCGCCGGCGGCCTCGGCGTCTTCCAGGTCGGCTGACCCATGTCCACGGAGGTGACCATGACAACCCTCGACACCGGGCGGGCAGCCGTCCCGGCGCCCTCGCCCGTGCCGCTGGCCAGGCGTGTCGCGGCGATCGGTTCCGCCGTCGCGGCGCTCATCCACTACGCGGTCGTGCCCGAGCACCTGAGCGAGTGGTGGGCGTTCGCGATCTTCTTCAGCGCGATCGGCATGTTCCAGCTCATCTGGGCGGTGCTCGTGCACACCGGCGAGGAGCGGTCGGTGCTGTTGTCCGGGCTCGCGGTCAACGCGGGCGTCCTCGCCCTGTGGGCGGTGAGCCGGACGAGCGGGCTGCCCTTCGGGCCCGAGTCCGGGGAGGCGGAGGCCGTCGGCTGGCTCGACGTCCTCAGCGGTGCCGCCGAACTGGTGCTGATCGCCGGGATCCTGCTCACCCTGTACGGCCCGCGCCGCCCGCACGGTGCGGACGCCGGGGACGGTGCGGACGCCGGGGACGGTGCGGACGCCGGGCGTCCCGCGGAACCCGCCGAGCAGAGCGGCTGACCCGCACCCGCGCACAGCCGCACCCCGCACACCGGCCCGCGGACGCCCCGCAAGGCGCCCGCGGGCCTGTGCGCGCGCCTCACCGCGTCAGCGTTCGGTGTCCCGGACGCGGCGCAGGTGGGCCAGGCAGAGGTGCGGCTCCACCAGGGGGTCCAGCCGCTCCGCCGCCAGCGGCACGTCCATCCCGGCGAGCGCCCCCTGGATCAGGCCGAGATGCAGCGGGCAGACGACGTCCGCGTGCTGCTCGGCGACCGTGCCGAAGGGGCAGTTGTGCACCCGGACGCGGATCTCGTCCCGGTCCGGGTGCTTCGCGTCGTGCTCGACCTCGGGGCTGAACCCCATCCCGGCCATCATCCGGTTGAGGCGCTCCAGCGCCTCCGCCAGGCCGAGCCGCTGGAACGGCGCGGGCGGGTCGGCGAGGTGGCGGCCCCAGGCGCGGCCCGCCTCGATCGCGGCCCGCTCCGGATCGGGCAGCATGCCGGAGACGAGGCTCGCCAGCATCTCGGCGAGCAGCCGGTAGCTGTGCCGGCCGTCGGCGGCCTCGGCCCGGTAGACCATGCGCGGGCGGCCGGGCCGGTCGCGGTCCTCGGCCACCCGCCGCACCAGGCCCGCCTCGGCCAGCCCGTCGAGGTGGAAGCGCGTCGTGTTGGGGTGCAGCCCGGCCCGCTCGGCGATCTCGCGCACGCCCAGCGGCGCGGCGCCCGCCTCCCGGACCACCCGCAGGACCCGGGCGCGGCTGTCACCGAGCCCCGCCTCGGCCGCCGCGGGCTCCGCGTCGACCCATTCGCGGTCGTCCATGGGCCGAGTTTATACATACTGACTAGTGAAAATAAGGGGGCGGCGTGCGCGGAAGCAGGGTCAGAGGTAGAGGCCGGTGCCGTGCTCGGGCCGCTCGCTGGCGATCGCGTGCAGGTCGCGCTCCCGCATGACCAGGTAGTTCTCGCCCTGGATCTCGACCTCGTACTGGTCGCCGGGGTGGAACAGCACGCGGTCGCCGGGCTTGACGATCCGCACGTGGTGGCCGACCCCGCAGACCTCGCCCCACACCAGGCGGTTCTCCTGCTCCACGGTCGCGGGGATCACGATCCCGCCGGTGCTGCGGCGCTCGCCGCCGTCCTTCTCGCTCTTGATCATGACGCGGTCGTGGAGCATCTGGACTTCGAACTTGGGCTCGGACACGCCGGCGAGTTTAGCCGTCCGCGCGGGTCAGGGCGTCCCACGAGCCGGCGATGATCTCCGGCAGCGCGGAGCGCACCGGCCGCCAGCCGAGGTCGGCCCGGATCGCGGCGGCGTCGCACAGCAGCACCGGCGCCTCCGGCCGGGCCGGGCGGCGGCGGACGGGCACCGGCCGGCCGGTGGCCTTCTCGACGGCGGCGACCACCTCGTGGACGGCCGCGCCCGCGCCGCTGCCGACGTTGTAGAGGCGGTCGTCGCCGGGGCGGACGGCCTCCAGCGCGCGGACGTAGGCGGCGGCGAGGTCGTCGACGTGCAGGTACTCGCGGACGGCGAGCCCGTCCCCGTTGATCTCCAGCAGCGGGGCGTGCCCGGCGGCCACGGCGAGCGCCTTCGGGATCAGCCGGGTCGCGTCGGGGTCGATCCGGCCGTCCACCGACCCGGCGACGTTGAACGTGCGCAGCACGACCGCGCCGGCCGCGCCCGTCCGGGCGTGGAACCGGACGGCCTGCTCGGCGGCCAGCTTCGACGCCCCGTACGGGCTGGCCGGCGCCGCGGCCTCGCTCTCGGGGATCGGCTGCCGCTCCGGCGTCCCGTACACGGCGGCGGTCGACCCGAACACCACCCGGTCGGCGGCCACGGACTCCAGCAGGTTCACCGTGCCCTGGAAGTTGGCGGCGAAGTACCGCAGCGGCTGCTCGAACGACTCCCGGACGCGGGTGAGCGCCGCGAGATGGCACACGCCGTCGTACGGGCCGCGCGGGAGCCCGTCCGGGACGAGCAGGTCCCCGTGCACGGGCCGCACGCCGTCCGGCAGGCCGGAACTCCGCCGCACCAGCCCGTCGACCTCATGCCCGGCCGCGACGAGGCGCCGCCCGACCGCGTACCCGATGTATCCCGCCGCCCCCGTCACCAGTACCCGCATGCGGCAAGCATCCAGGCCCGCCGCCGCTCGTTCAAGGCAGCGACTCGACCCTCGTGTAGACGCCGGGGTAGCCGGGCTTGGCGCAGCCGTAGCCCCAGGACGTGAGGGCCGCGACGCGGCCGCGGACGAGGAGCGGGCCACCGCTGTCGAACTGGCACGAGTCGGCCGTGTCCGATCCGGCGCAGACCATGTCGGACGGGTCGAAGGAGTCGCCGTAGGCCCGCCGGCACGCGGCGTCGCTCCGCAGCGGTACGCGGGCCGCCCGCAGGCGCGTGTTGAACAGGTCGTTCTCCGACGTGAAGCCCCAGCCGAGGATCGTCCCCGCCCGGGCGCGGCCGGGCGTGCCGAGGACGGCGGTCGGCCGGTGCACGGGCCGCTCGAGCGTGAGGACGGCGACGTCGTGGTGCAGGACGGTCTCGTCCTTGAACGACGTCTCGCGGTACTCGGGGTGGATGCGCAGCGACTTCACCGCGACCGTCTCGCCGCTCCCGCCGGTCAGCTCGTCCCGGCCGAAGGTGGCCGTGAGCAGGCCCGGCACCGCGCGGAAGAGCGCGACGCAGTGCCCCGCCGTGAGGACCCGGTCCGGCTTGATCAGCGCCCCGCCGCAGAACTGCCCCGACGGCCGGACGAAGAAGATCGGCGACCCGACCGCCGCGAGCCACGGGTACGCCGCGGACGAGGCCGGGGCACCGCCCACCACGGCGGACGCCGGGGCGGGCGCCAGCGGCAGCGCGACGGCGGCGCCGAGCGCGGTGAGGGCGGCGCCGAGCACCGCCGTCAGGAGGGGCCTGCGGGCGTGGAGGGCCATCTCGGCAATGTACGGGCATCGAACGCGGGGTGCACGGTGTTCCGGGCGGCCGGATCCGGCGCCTGCTCGTAGCGGGGGAACAGCACGAGGGCGAGCAGCGCCAGGACGAAGCCGCAGGCCCGCAGCAGGAACGGTCCCGCCTCGCGGGGCCAGTCCTCGCCGAACAGGACGCTGCTGGCGAGCAGCAGGTACGACCGCCCGATGACGGTGAGCACGACCGCGACGATCGCGATCCGGCAGCGCTGCAGCGCGACCTGCAACTGCCCGAGCGCGATCGCGGCGAGGCCGATCGTCAGCCACGGGTACGCCGACTGCAGCACCGCCTGGAGGCTGCCGGTCTCCTGGTAGACGATCGAGATGCCGCGGATGCCGGCCTCGGCGAGCCCGGCGCACGCCCCGGCGCCGATGCCGTAGGCGACGCCGGCCAGCTTGCGGGCGTGCCGGCCGCTCGCGCGGCGGTCGCCGACCAGCCACACCAGCGCCGCGATGAGCACCGCCGGGGTGCAGATCGCGATCATCGTCCAGGGGCGGGCGAGGGTGCCCGCCAGCGTGGCGTCGGCGTGCAGGTCGCCCTCTTCGGTGGCCGACAGGCCGATCAGCATCGTCGCGAGCACGAACAGCGCGACGCTCGTCCACTCGCGGACGCTGAGCCGCTCGTCCAGGAACCACACCGCGTAGCCGATGAGCGGCACCAGCGCCACCGCGAAGATCGGCTGCGCGACCGCGAGCGGCAGCGCGGAGAACGCGACGACCTCGTAGCCGAGGCCGAGGAACAGCAGCAGCCCGCCGCCGAGCCAGACCGGGTCGGTGAGCATCAGCCGGGCGACGCGGAACGGGCGGCTGCCGCGCAGCGGCTCCATCCTCCGCGCGGAGGCCCGGAAGATGATGAACGAGATGTAGTAGACGGTGGTCGCGATCAGTGCGAGGGCGGCATAACCCAGGTCGGAACCCATCGGGAGGGACCTCTCGGTGGACGGGGACGGGGCATGTCGTTCGGCGCGCCATCGAATCGACCTGTGCTCTCAGCCTGCCCCGTGCGGCCCCCGGGTGCAAGTATTCGCTTATGCGCGCATCAGTCGTACCGGCGGCCGGTGGTGGACGAAAGACGCGTCACCAGACCGCGTGGGACGAACCGGGCGGCGCCGGCGAGGAGCTTGTACTGCGCGCCCGGGATGCTGAGCTCGGCGCCGCGGCGCAGATCGCGGAGCGCGGTGTCCACGACGTCGTCCTTGTCCAGCCACATGAAGTCCGGCAGGCCGGACATGTCCATCTGGGCGCGGTCATGGAACTCGGTGTGCACGAAACCTGGGCACAGCGCCATCACCCGGACGCCGCCGCGCGAGCGCTGCCGGAGGTCGGCCGCGATGCCCCGGCTGAAGCTCACCACCCACGCCTTGGACGCCCCGTACGTCCCGCGCGTCGCGAACGCCGCCATCGAGGAGACGTTGACCACCGCGCCCCGGCGGCGCTCCAGCATCCCGGGCAGCGCGGCGTGCGTGAGCCGCAGGACGGCCTCGCAGTGCACCTTCAGCATGGTCAGCTCGTCCGACACCGGGACGTCGAGGAACACGCCCCGGTTGCCGAACCCGGCGTTGTTGACCAGGAGGTCGACGTCCTTGCGGACGCGCTCCTCGGCCGCCGCCAGCCCCTCCTCGGCGGACAGGTCGGCGGGCAGGGCCTCGGCGCGGACGGCGTAGGCGTCGCGCAACTCGGCGGCGGTGCGCTCCAGGCGCTCGGCGTCGCGGGCGAGCAGGACCAGGTCGAACCCGTCGGAGGCGAGGCGGCGGGCGAACGCGGCGCCGATGCCCGCGGTCGCGCCGGTGATGAAGGCGGTCGGCATGGCTCCGAGCCTAGGCCGCCCCGGGCCTAGACCGTGCTCCGGGACCGGTCCGCGCGCCGGGCGGTGAAGTGCCGCGGGTCGGGCCGGCGCGTCGCGCGGCGGTAGGCGAAGGTGAACCCGGGCCAGTTGTTGACGACCGTGCCGTCCGCCGTCATGTACCAGCTCTGGCAGCCGGCCTCCCAGACGGTCGTGCGCATCCGCTCGCGCATCTCGCGGGTGAAGGCGTCCTGCACGTCCGGCTTGACGTCGATCCAGGCGAGCCCGGCGCCGCGCAGCGCCCCGACGCAGCCGATGATGTACCGGAACTGCGACTCCAGCATGTAGATGATCGAGTTGTGGCCGAGGTTGGTGTACGGGCCGTACAGCAGGAACAGGTTGGGGAAGCCGCTGACCGTGATGCCGAGGTGCGCCTGCGCGCCGTCGCGCCACGCCTCGTTCAGCTCCCGGCCGTCCCGTCCGACGATCTTCATGGGGGAGAGGAACTCGGTGGACCGGAACCCCGTCCCGTACACGATGACGTCCACGTCGTAGGCGCGGGACGCCGTCTCCACGCCGGACGGCGTGATGCGCTCGATCGGGTCGGTGATCAGGTCGACGTTGGGCCGGGCGAGCGCCGGGTAGTAGTCGCTGGAGATCAGGATCCGCTTGCAGCCCATCGGGTAGCCGGGGATGAGCGCGTCCCGCAGCGCCGGGTCCCCGATGCCGTCCTTCAGGGTGTTCTTGAACCGGTTCTCCAGCATCGCCATCAGCTTCGGGTACTTGATGAACCCCAGCGCCCGCGCCTCGTACGCCGCGTAGGTGTAGCCGCGGTTCAGCTCCCACAGCCCCGGCAGGTTCCGCATGACGGCCCGCTGCCACGGCCGGTACACCCGGTCGGGCTTGTCGATCACGTACGGCGCGGAGCGCTGGAAGAGCCGCAACTCCGCCGCGTCCTCGGCGATCTCCGGGACGAACTGGATCGCGCTCGCGCCCGTCCCGACCACCGCGACCCGCTTGCCGCGAAGGTCGGTGCCGTGGTCCCAGCGGGCGGAGTGGAAGCTCGTCCCGGCGAACGAGTCGCGCCCCTCGACGTCGGGCAGCACGGGCCGGTTCAGCTGCCCGCACGCCGACACCAGGACCCGCGCCTCGAGCTCGCCGTTCGTGGTGGAGATCCGCCAGAGCGCGGCGTCCTCGTCGAACCGCGCCTCGGTGACCTCGGTGCCGAACCGGACCTTCCCGAGCACCCGGTACTTGCGGGCGCAGTGCCACAGGTAGTCGAGGATCTCGGCCTGCGGCGGGAAGCGGCGCGTCCAGTCGGTCTTGCGCTCGAACGAGAACGAGTACAGGGCGGACGGGATGTCGCAGGCCGCGCCCGGATAGGTGTTGTCCCGCCAGGTGCCGCCGACCCCCTCGGCCTTCTCCAGGATCACCACGTCGCGGACGCCGGCCTCCTGGAGCCGGATCGCCATCCCGATCCCGCCGAACCCGCTTCCGATGATCACCACGCTGTGCGTCATGGCCGTCCCGAACCTCGTTCTACCGCGGTACCCCGAGCCTAGGTGACCACGAGGTCACTGAACAGGTACCGCGATCGGCCGGTTTTCTGTCGGTGCCGTCTGCCAGCATCCCGCCATGCTCCACGACACGCTCGCCGCCTCGGCGCGCCTGGACGACGGCCTGGACGGCGTCCGGCTCGCCGCCCTCGCGGACGCCCGCTGGGCGCTCGACCTGCTGGCCCCCGAGGTCTTCCCCGAGCTGCTCGACGCCCGGCTCGTCCCGGCGAACGCGCGGGAGCCGTGGTATTTCGGGCTGGTCCACGACCGGCGCGAGGAGCAGCGGGCGGCGACCCGCGCCGAGTTCGACCGGCGCCTCGCGGCCTGCTCCGACGCCGAGGGCAGGGCCTTCCTGGTCTCGTTCCTGCTGGCGGCCCGCGAGAGCGACTGGCTGCTCTGGCTCCACGCGTCCGCCCTGCGCGGCGCGTCGTCGCGGTTCGGGGGCTGGTCCCGCGGCGAGGCGGCGGTCCTGCTGCTGTGCGCCGCCGACGTCGCCGACGGCGGCCGCATCCCCGAGGCGCTCCACGTGGCCCTGACCGCCGCCGAGGCCCTCGGCTCCAACGACCTCCGCGAGCTGGAGCCGGCGCTGCGGCACGCGTCCGCCCGGTTCGCCCGCCTCGACGTCCCGATCGGGTACCGGCCTTCGCTCGCCGAGCGGCTGTGGTCGCTGCTGGAGTCCCTGGACGAGGCGCACGTCCCGGAGGGGCTGCTCCCCGTGCACGACTCGTGGGCCGCGCCCCTCCGGAGGCTCGCGCAGGAGGCGCCGACGGTGGAGGCGGCCCGGTTCGTCCGGCACCTGGCGGGGCTGACCGTGCCGCGCCCCTCGCAGAAATGGCGCCGGACGTGCGTCTCGCTCTGCGACGGCGCCTCGGCCCGCGACGCGGTGGCCCGCTGCCTCCGCGGTCTCATCGAGGACGAGCCGGCGGGCGCCGGGCCGCTCGTGCACCGTAACCACGGCGACCTCGCGCGCGGCATCGTCTGGGCGGCGGCGCTGACCGGCGGCGCGCCGACGGTGCCGGGCCTCGGCGCGCTCGCCCGGCGGATGGGCCTGTCGGGCTACCGCCCGCCGGAGGAGCAGAAGCTCGCCGGCGCGGCGATCAACGCGCTGGCCGCCGTCGACGACCCGGCGGCGCTGGAGTCGCTGTGGCGGCTGCGGGCCGAGACCCGGAACCGGGCGCTGCGCAAGCAGCTCGACACCGCGCTCCAGACGGCGGCGGGGCGGCAGGGCATCACCCCGGCGCAGCTCGTCGAGCGGACCGTCCCGTCCCATGGCCTGGCCCCGGACGGCTCAGCGGAGCGAACGCTCGGCGAGCACACGGCGCGGGTCGCGGTCGAGGACGCGGCGACCGTCCGGCTCACGTTCGCGGGCGCGGACGGCCGCCCGTCGCGGACGGCCCCGGCCGCGGTCAAGGACGGCTTCCCCGACGAGCTGAAAGCGCTCAAGGCCCTCGCCAAGGAGGTGCGGGGCACGCTGTCGAGCGAGCGGGCGCGCATCGAGGGCCTCCTGTCGCAGGACCGGGCCTGGCCCTACGGCGAATGGTGCGAGCACTACCGCGACCACCCGATCACCGGCGCCGTCGTGCGCGGCCTGATCTGGGAGTTCCAGGACGAGCACGGCGACTGGCGCGCCGCGCTCGCCGACTCCGCGGGGAAGGGAGTCCAGGTGCGCCTCTGGCATCCGATCCGGGCGGCGGCCGGCGACGTCCGCGCCTGGCGGGAGCGGATCGCCGACGAGCGGATCCGGCAGCCGTTCAAGCAGGCGTTCCGCGAGATCTACCTCCTCACCCCCGCCGAGGAGGAGACCGGGACGTACTCCAACCGGTTCGCCGCCCACATCGTCCGCTACCCGCAGCTCTACGCGCTGTTCAGGGAGCGCGGCTGGCAGGCGAACTTCCTCGGCCGCCACGACGGCGGGTACAGCGGCGAGGCGTACGGCGAGTACGGCGGCGGGGAGTGGCGGGCCCGCTTCTACCACGAGCCCACCGAGGAGGACTACGACTACGCCCCCGACTACGCCGCGACCGACCAGGTCCGGTTCGAGCGGAAGACCGGCCGCCACCGGCAGGAGACGCCCCTGTCCGAGGTCCCGCCCGCCGTGTTCAGCGAGGCGATGCGCGACGTCGACCTGTTCGTCTCCGTGACCTCCATCGCCGACGACCCCGCATGGACCGACCGGGGCGAGGACCGCTACACCGCCTACTGGCGGGCGGCGACGTTCGGGGAGCTGACCGCGACCGCCGAGGTCCGCCGCGCCGCGCTGGAGCGGATCCTCCCGCGCACGAAGATCGCCGACCGCTGCCGCATCGACGGCCGCTCCCTGGTCGTCCGCGGCGAACTCCGCACCTACAAGATCCATCTCGGCTCGGCGAACGTCCTGATGGAGCCCGGCGACTCCTACCTCTGCATCGTCCCGGCGAGGGGCGGGGGCCGGGGCGCGCCGTTCCTCCCGTTCGAGGACGAGCGGCTCTCGCTGATCCTCAGCAAGGCGTTCCTGCTCGCCGCCGACCACACGATCACCGACCCGGCGATCCTGCGCCAGCTCGGGCGCTGATCACCGGAAACGCGGGGAACCGCCGGTGCCTTCTGGAAAGATCACCCCATGTCCGACGACTCCGCCGACCTCCGGGCGCATCTGGACGCCCTCAACGCGCCGCGGCCGACCCGCGCGTGGCGGCGCCGCACGCTGGAGCTGCTGGCCGACCCCGCCGCCCGCGACGCGGTGCTGCGCAGGGTGCGCTGGTACGCGACGAAGGAACCGGACCTCGTCGGCGGCCGGCCGTTCTCCGACCCGTCGCTGCGCGCCGAGCCGGGCGCCCGCGGCCGGGTGTGGGCCGCCGCGCTGCTCGGCGACCCGGGCGTGGTCCCGCTGCTGGACGTCATCGTGCGCCGCGCCGCCGGGGTGACCCGCGAGTTCGAGCCGTCCGCGAAGCTGGCGGGCGGCGCGGTCAACGCGCTCGGCGAGTTCGCCGACCCGCACGCGCTGGACGTCCTGCGCGGGCTGAGCCGCGACGTCCGCTACCCCGGCCTCGGCCGGCAGATCGCCGCGGCGATCGAGGCGGCGGCGGCCCGCCGCGGCATCACGCCCGCGCAGCTCGTCGAGCGCGGCGTGCCCGCGCACGGCCTCGGCCGGGACGGCTCGCTCGCCCGCGACATCGGCGCCTACCAGGCGGTCCTCGTCATCGACGACCCGCTGACCGTCCGGCTCACCTTCACCGGCGCGGACGGGCGGCCGCTGCGGACCGTGCCGGGCGCGCTCAAGGTCCCGTTCGCCGCCGAGATCAAGGAGCTGAAGTCTTTGGTGAAGCAGGTCCGCGCGACGCTCGCCGCCGAGCGGACCCGGGTCGAGGCGCTGATGGCGGTCGAGCGCGCCTGGCCGTTCGCCGAATGGTGCCGGCACTACCGCGACCACCCGGTCACCGGCGTCGTCGCGCGCGGCCTGATCTGGGAGTTCGAGGGACCGGACGGCATCTGGCACGCCGCCACCCCCGGCGAGGGCGGCGTGCTGGTCACGGTGGACGGCCGCGCGCTGCCCGTCCCGTCCGGCGACGCCCGGGTGCGGCTGTGGCATCCGGCGCGGGCGTTCCCGGGCGCGGTGCGCGCCTGGCGCGGCTTCGTGACCGGCAACCGGATGACGCAGTCGTTCAAGCAGGCGTTCCGGGAGACCTACCGGGCCTCCCCGGCCGCCGCGCCCGGCCCGGGCATCGACGGGGCCCTGCGCCGCGTGTTCGCCGAGGGGGAGTGGCGGGTCAGCCACCACGACGACACCCGGTTCGAGCGGAAGGTCGCCGGCCGCTGGCGGGAGGTCCGCCCCGCGGACGTGCCGCCGCTGGTGTTCAGCGAGGGGACGCGGGAGGTCGACCTGTTCCTCCGCGTCACCTCGATCACCGAGGAGGAGCCGTTCGGGGAGCCGTCCGCGAGCGCCGGGATCCGCGGCGACGCGCTGCGCCGCGTCCTGCCCGGCACGCGGATCGCCGGCCGCTGCTCGGTCGAGGGCCGGTTCCTCGCCGTCCGGGGCGAGCTGCGCACCTACAAGATCCACCTGGGGTCGGGCGGGGTGCTGATGGAGCCCGGCGGCACCCGGCTGCGCGTCGAGCCGTCCCGCCGGCCGGGGCAGAAGGGGCTGTTCCTGCCGTTCGAGGACGAGCTGCTCGCGCAGATCCTCGGCACCGCCTTCCTGCTCGCCGCCGACCACAAGATCACCGACGAGGCCGTGCTGCGGCAGATCAGACGAGGTGCCTGATGGATCTGGCCGGCCGCCTGCTGCGCGCCATGACCGACCCGGCCCCCGAGGACGCCGAGGAGTTCCGCACCTGGTACGCCGAGATGCGGCGGCTGTCCGACACCGAGGTCGGCGGCCTGCTGCCCGTCGCCTACGGGCTGGGCCGCGCGCCGGACCACGTCTCGACCTGCGTCCGGTTCATGGTGGAGGAGGAGGTGAGGCAGCGCCAGCCGCGCTTCACACCGGAGGCGTGCGAGCGGATGTTCGCGGCGCTCGTCGACGGACTGAAGGCCCGGAAATGGGCCGATATCGCCCTCGGTGCGGCGGCGCTGGCCCGCTGCCAGGGCACGTGGCCCGACGTCGCCGGCCCGGCGGGCACGCTGGTCGAGTTCCTTCTCCGGAACGAGCGCGACGAGAAGCCCTTCGCCATCCTCGCGGTCGCCGGGGTCGCGGGAGACGACGTCCTGCGGCGCACCGCGCAACGCCTTCGCCCCGACAGGAGGGGCGAGATCGCGCTGGCCGAGTTCGACGTCGCCGTCCGGCTCGCTCCCGAGGAGCGGATACTGCTGGCCGAGCTATGCCGGAGCCCCACCTACGACTCCCCGCCGCCCCTCCCGGACGTGTGGGAGCGCGTCGCCGCGATCCCCGCCTATGCCCGGTTCGCAAGGCATGCCCTGGAGACCGCCGCCGCCCGCGCACGCGCGATCCAGGACGGCGAGATCCCCTACCGGGCCGACAAGGCGTTCACCACCGACGAGGTCGAGACGCTCGGCCGCACCGCGCGGCTGGTGCTGCTGCGGGACGAGCCGTGGCTCCCCGCCTTCTTCGACCGCCTCCTCCCCGACATCGCGATCGCGCCCACCGAGGCGAGGACGCTGCCGTCGCAGGCGCTGCTGTACGAGATCGTCCGTGCCGCGCAGGACTTCCCCACGCCCGAGCTGGTCACCGCGATCCGGAACGTCCGGCGGAACGTCCGGCACGCGGGCGTGCCCAAGCAGCTCGACAAGATGCTCAAGAAGGCCGACGCGGCCCTCGCCGAGCGCACCGAGGTCGCCCTCCGCCTCCCCGAGCCCGGGGACCTCCGCCGCGAGCTCGGCGACTACACAGCCGTCGTCACCGTCACCGACAGGGCCGAGCTGGCCTTCGAGAAGGACGGCAAGGCGCTGAAAGGCGTCCCGGCGCCCGTCCGCCGCGACCACAAGGACGAGCTGAAGGAGCTGCGCGACCTCGTCAAGCGCCTGAGCGCCCAGCTCGTCACGCTCGCGCGCGCCCTGGAGGGCGGCTTCACCGTCGATGCGACCCACCCCTTCGGCCGCTGGCGGGACACGCTCGTCCGGCACACGATCGCCGGGCCGACCGTGCGCCGCCTGATCTGGGAGATCGAGACCGCCCCCGGCGCGTGGCGGGCCGTCCTGCCCGAGACCGACGGCCTCCCGGACGCCGCCGACGACGCGGCCGTCCGGCTGTGGCACCCGATCAGGTCGGAGCCCGGCGAGGTGCGGGCCTGGCGCGATCTGCTGATCGAGCGGCGGATCCGGCAGCCGTTCAAGCAGGCGTTCCGCGAGATCTACCTGCTCACCCCGGCCGAGGAGGAGACGGGGACCTACTCCAACCGGTTCGCCGCGCACCTCGTCCACTACCGGCGGATGTTCGCGCTGTTCCGGGCGCGCGGCTGGACCAGCCGCCTGCTCGGTCCGTGGGACGGCGGCGGCTCGGACGAGGCGGCGCGGATCCTCGCGGCGGGGGAGTGGCGGGCCAGGTTCTCGCACGTCCTCGCCGACTGGGAGGACGGGCAGGAGATCGCCGGCACGAACCGGGTCCTGTTCGACCGCCGCGCGGACGGCGCCTGGCGGAACGCGCCGCTCGCCGACGTCCCGCCGCTGGTGTTCAGCGAGGCGATGCGCGACGTCGACCTGTTCGTCGGCGTCGCCTCGATCGCCGCCGACCCGATGTGGGAGGACGGCGAGGCGCACGAGTACTGGGTCCGCGAGTGGCACGCCGACCTGAACGAGTCCACGCGGACGCGGAAGGACGCCCTGGCCCGCATCCTGCCCCGCACGAAGATCGCCGACCGGTGCTCGATCGACGACCGCCACCTGGTCGTGCGCGGCCGGCTGCGCACCTACAAGATCCACCTGGGCTCGGCGAACATCGCGATGGAGCCGGACGACGCGTTCCTGTGCATCGTCCCCGAACGCCGCGCGCTCGGCGCCAAGGTCTTCCTGCCCTTCGAGGACGAGCGCCTCGCCCTGATCCTCAGCAAGGCGTTCCTCCTCGCCGCCGACGACACGATCACCGACGAGTCGATCCTCACGCAGATCAAGCGAGGTGCCTGATGCCCGCCGTGACCTTCCGGGACGAGACCGCGGCCGGCACCCCGGTCGCCGAGGCCCGGATCGAGGCGCTGCCGGAGCGGATGACGGTCCGGGAGCTGATCAGGCTCCGGGTCCGCGAGGAGGTCGCCCGGCACAACGCGCGGCCGTCCGACCGGTTCAACGGCCTGGTCCGCCCGGACGGCGCCGAGGCCGAGCTGAACGGCTACCGCCTCCGCGAGCCGCGCCGGATCGACTGGGAGCGGCAGGCCGACATCGCCGAGAAGGCGTTCCTCGCCAACGGGTTCTTCGTGCTCGCCGGAGACCGCCAGGTCGAGGACCTGGACGAGGAGATCGACCTCACCACCGACCCCGACCTCGTCTTCATCAAGCTCATCGCGCTCGCCGGCGGCTAGCCGATCAGGCCGAACTCGTGCGCGCGGATGCCGGCCTGGAAGCGGGTGTCGGCGTCCAGCAGGGTGAGGATCTCCGCGACGCGGCGCCGGTAGGTGCGCAGCGACATGCCGAGCCGCCGCGCCGCCGCCTCGTCCTTCAGCCCGCCGCCGAGCAGCCCCAGGATGCGCCGGCTCTCCTGCGACAGCGCGGGCGGCCGGTCGCGGCGGTACTCGGCCAGGTCCACCGCCGTCTCCCAGGTCGCCCAGTACAGGGACACGACGCCCTTCACCACGCCCGGCGACCGGACGACCGTGTACTCGCGCACGCCCGCCACCGCCGGGCCCGCGAGGATCGCGACGCGCCGGTCCACGATGATCGTCTCGTGCGGGAGCGGGGCCGGGCAGATCCGCACCCGGAGCCCGGCCCGGGCCAGCTCGACCAGGTGCCGCTCGGACTCCTCGTCCGCGAGCGCCGCCGGGCTGTAGAGCTTGAAGGCGGCGGGCCGGGGATCGAGCCGGTGCCGCTCGGCGACGAGCCGCTCCCGGGACCCCGGCAGCGCCCAGGTGCGCAGGTCCGTCGCGGCGCAGGCGAACTCCTCGCACGCGGAGAACAGCCGCCCGGCGCGCTCGACCAGCTCGGCCTCGCCGCGCAGCACCACGTTCCGGTCCACATCAACGCTCATCGGTACCGAGTCTGCCACGCGGACGGGTGGCAGCAACCTGCCAGCGGCTCGCCCCGGCCGCCGCCGCACAGCACCGTGGAACCCATGACGACACAGAACACCTTCGACATCGGCGGCGATCTCCGGGTCAACCGGATGGGATTCGGCGCGATGCGGCTGCCCGTGAGCACCCTCCACGGCCCCGCGAACGACCGCGGCACCGGTGTGAAGATCCTTCGCCGGGCCGTCGAGCTGGGCGTCGACCACATCGACACCGCCGCGTTCTACTACCACCAGGACGGCCTCGCGGCGAACGAGATGATCCGCGCGGCGCTGAGCCCGTACCCGGACGGACTGGTCATCGCCACTAAGGTCGGGCCGTACCGGGGACCGGACGACCCGATCCCGTCCGGGCAGCTCCCCGCGTCCGGGCTGCGCGCCGAGGTGGAGCGGAACCTGCGCGAGCTGGGCCGCGACCACCTCGACCTCGTCTACCTGCGGCCCGGCGGTATGGAGGACCCGGGGGACGACCCGATCGGGGAGCGTTTCGAGATCCTGGCCGGGCTCCGCGAGGAGGGCCTGATCCGGCATCTCGGGCTGAGCCACATCAGCGCGGCGCAGCTCGCCGAGGCGCGCGCGATCGCCCCGGTCGCCGCGATCCAGAACCGCTTCGACATCACCCAGCCCCAGGACACCGAACTCCTGGAGATCTGCGAGCGCGAGCACATCGCCTACGCGCCCTACTTCCCGCTCGGCGGGTTCGGCATCCCCGACGACGCCCGCGTCAGCGCCGTCGCCGCGCGGCACGGCGCCACCGTCCCGCAGGTGCTCCTCGCGGGCCTGCTCGCCCTCTCGCCCGTGATGCTGGCGATCCCCGGCACCGGCTCCCCGGACCACCTGGAGGAGAACACGGCCGCCGCCGACCTGGTCCTCGGCGAGGACGATCTCGCCGCATTGCGGAGCTAGTCCCCGCATCCGCCCGGACCGTTTACCCTGGACAGGTTTTTGCGTACAGGGGGAGACCATGTCGACGACGCGGCTGCTGGTGCTCGGCGGGGTGCGGCGGTTCGGGCGGGCGCACGGCTACGAGGTGCGCCGGGAGCTGATGTCGTGGGGCTCGGACGAGTGGGCCCACGTGAACCCGGGCTCGATCTACCACGCGCTGAGGCAGCTCGCCAAGGAGGGCCTGCTGCTCGCCCACGAGGTGGAGGAGAGCGAGGCGGGGCCGCCGCACACCGACTACGAGATCACCGACGCGGGCCGGGCGGAGTTCCTGCGGCTGCTGCGCTGCGCCCTCGCGACCATCGACATCCGGCATCCGGAGATGCTGACGGCCGGGCTCGGGTTCCTCACCGAGCTGCCCCGCGCCGAGGTGATCGAGCTGCTCCGCCGCCGGCTGGACGGGCTGGCCGAGTGGCGCGCGTCCGTCGCCCCGCACCTGGACGAGCAGGAGCCGTCCGACCATGTGCGCGAACTACTCGGCTACTGGGTCCACTCCGCCGAGTCCGCCACGCGGTGGACGCGGGGGCTGATCGAGCGGCTGGAGTCCGGCGCGTACGTCATGGCGGGCGAGACCGCGCCCGGCTAGCCCCGCCGCACCGGGCGGGCCGTCAGGTGTCGACGAACGTGCGCGGGACGATCACCCGCAGCGCGTTGCCGCGCAGCTTGATCGAGACCGGGGTGCGGCCGCGGATCTCGCCGTCGACGTCCACCCGCATCGGCGGGTCGGTCTCGATCTCGACCTCCGCCGTGGTGAGGAACGCGTCCTCCTCCAGGGACCGCCACTGCCCGGTGAGGACGTGCCGGGCCGTCGCCGACGCCAGCCGCAGCCGCCGCTCGTCGCCGAGCCGGTAGACGGCGAGCAGCCGGTCGTCGGGGCTGGCGTCGCGGGCGATCCGCTGCCCGCTGTGGTGCGCCCCGTTCGCGATGTTCAGCTGGTGCGTCGCGACCTCGCGGGTCTCCCCGTCGATCGTGATGCGCGCGGTGAACGCCTCGTGGCCGGGCAGCAGCCGCGCCGCCGTCAGCGCGTACGCGGGCCGCCCCACGAACCGCTTCAGCGCGTGCGGGACGTTCTCGGCGACCTGCACCGACAGCCCGAGGCTCACCATGTTCGCGAAGATGTGCTCGCGGTCGGCGCCGGGGCCCGCGCCCTGCGGGTCGCCGGTCGACTCGAACCAGCCGACGTCCACGTCCGCGACCTTGCCCGCGTCCGGCCGGCCGATCGCGAGGGTGCGGACCGCGCCGGGCAGGTCGAGCGGAAGCTCCAGGCTGCGGGCGAAGTTGTTGGTGGTGCCGAGCGGCAGCACGCCGAGCGCGATGTCGCGGTGCGCCAGATGCCCGACCGCCTCGGCGACCGTGCCGTCCCCGCCGCCGACGACCACGAGGTCGGGCTCCAGCGCGAGGACGTCGGTGAACAGCTCGCGCAGCCGGGTCGGGTCGGTGACCGGGAACACGTGCGGGAACTCCAGGCCCGCCTCGCGCAGCAGCCGGCGGGCCGTGCCGTAGAGCCGGCGGCCCCGCCGGGACCGGGAGTTGATCACCAGCACCGCGCGCCCGCCGCCCGCGATGGCCGACTCCAGCTCCGCCTTGCTCCGCATCTCGACGCTCCGCATCTCGACCGGTCGCCCTCCTCGTCCGCGCCACCCTACAAGGAACGTGGAACCGGAAACTCCGGCCCGACATTTTATAAACCCATTGCACGGCGTTGAAACATGGCGCCGAGTGGGGATCCTTACAAATAACGTACTTCTGATTGACCCGGGGCGGAAAACATGCGGCCGAGCGGCTTGGCGGGGGCGGGATTCGACGGCGCGGGCGTGGTGGGCGAGCGCCGGCTCCGGCGCCGGGTGCTCGATCTCGCCGTCCGCTCGCCGCTGCTGGAGGACGCCGCGCACGTCCGCCTCCTGCTGCCGCGCGGCTGGTCACGGGACGCCTCCCGCACCTGGCCGGTGCTCTGGCTCTTGCACGGCCTCCCGCACGGGCCGGGCGGCGGCGGCCACACCGCCTGGAGCGACCACACCGACATCGAGGAGTTGACCGAGGACGCCGGCGTGATCGTCGTCATGCCGGACGGCGGCCCGTGCGGGAATTACACCGACTGGTGGAATCGCGGGGGCGGCGGCGTGCCGAAGTGGGAGACGTTCCACCTCTCCGAACTCCGCCAGATCCTGGAGGCCGGATACCGCGCCGGCCCGGCCCGCGCCGTCGCCGGGAACGCGATGGGCGGCCTCGGCGCGCTGGCGTACGCGGCGCGGCACCGCGGCATGTTCCGGGCGGCGGCCTCCTTCAGCGGCCCGGTGCACACCCTGTACCGCGACCCGGCCGGCCTCGACGTCGCCGACCTCGTCGAACTGGGCGTCGCGATCGGCGCCCCGTTCCTCGACTGGACGGACGTGTGGGGCGACCCCGACGAGCAGCGCGTCGTGTGGCGGCAGCACAACCCTTACGACCTCGCCGGCCGCCTCGCGGGGGTCCGCGTCCACGTGAGCAGCGGCGACGGCATGCCGGGGCCGTACGATCCGGGCTCCCCAGGGGACGAGGGCGCCGCGGCGGACGTGCTGGAGGCGCTCGCCTGCACCGTGTCCCGGGAGTTCGCCGGCAAGCTCGGCAAGCTCGGCATCCCCGTCACCACGCACTTCTACCGGGGCACCCACACCTGGCCCTACTGGCGGCGCGAACTGCGCGCGGCGCTGCCCGCCCTGCTGGCGGAGATCACCTGACCGGCGGCTAGGGTCGGGGCGTGGCCGAACCTCGTTCTGATGCAGCCGTCCCCGCGTTCTGGCAGGCGCTCGGGCTGCCGGGCATCATCGACGTCCATGTCCACTTCATGCCGCAGCGGCTGATGAGCGCGGTCTGGGGGTACTTCGACGACGCGGGCCCGCTGATCGGGGCCGAGTGGCCCATCCACTACCGGGACTCGGAGGAGGAGCGGCTGGGGTTCCTGCGCGGCCTCGGCGTCCGCGCGTTCACCTCGCTCGCCTACCCGCACCGCCCCGGCATGGCCGAGTCGCTGAACGAGTGGACCGCGCGGTTCGCCGCCCGCGTCCCCGAGTGCGTCCAGACCGCGACGTTCTTCCCCGAGCCGGGCGTCGAGGACTACGTCCGCCGCGCGCTGGACGCGGGCGCCCGCGTCTTCAAGGTGCACCTCCAGGTCGGCGGGTTCGACCCGCGCGCCAAGGAGCTGGACGCGGTGTGGGGGATGCTCGCCGAGGCAGGGGTGCCCGCGCTCGTCCACGCCGGGTCGGGCCCGGTCGCGAACGGCTACACCGGCCCCGGCCCGTACGGGGAGGTCCTCGCGCGCCATCCGGGGCTGACGACGATCGTCGCGCACCTGGGCGCCCCGGAGTTCGAGGGCTTCTTCGCGCTCGCCGACGCCCACGAGCGCGTCCACCTGGACACCACGATGGTCTTCACCACGTTCGCCCGGCTCGCCGCGTTCCCGGACGCGCTGCTGCCCCGGCTCCGCGACCTCGGCCTGGCGGGGCGGATCCTGCTCGGCACCGACTTCCCGAACATCCCCTACGAGTACGCGCACCAGCTGGAGTCGCTCGCCGCCCTCGGCCTCGGCGACGACTGGCTGCGGGCCGTCTGCTGGCGGGGCGCCGCCGAGCTGTTCGGACTGCCGTAGGGCGCCGGCCGCCCGTTTCACGGATTTTCACGCCGGACGGCTGGTCATTCCGGGACCCGATCCCCGTTCTTGACAGCCGGTGTGGCGGCCGCGACTTTGGGAGCGCTCCCACACCGTTGAATGAGGTCCCCCCATGAGAGCGCGTCTGAAGAGTTGCGCCGCCCTGGCCGCGGCCCTGCTCGCGATCCCCCTCTACTACGTGGCCCCCGCCTCCGCCGCGACGCGGATGTGCGGCGCCACCGACACCACCCCGGTGAGCGGCGGCGCCTACATCGCGCAGAACAACATCTGGGGTGCGGACACCCCGCAGTGCATCACCGTGGACGGGACGTCGTTCACGGTCGACTCGTCCGGGCACAACAACTCCACGAGCGGCGCCCCCGCCGCGTACCCGTCGTTCTTCAAGGGCTGCCACTGGGGCCAGTGCACGTCCAGCAGCGGCCTCCCGGTGCGGGTCGGCGACATGCCGTCCGTCACCAGCGACTGGAGCACGACCCAGCCGGCGTCGGGTTCGTACAACGTGTCGTACGACCTCTGGTACGACTCCCACCCGAGCACCACCACCGACCCCGACGGCGCCGAGGTCATGATCTGGCTCAACCACCGGGGCGGCGTGCAGCCGGCCGGGACCCGGGTCGCGAGCGGCGTGCAGATCTCCGGCGCCACCTGGGACGTCTGGTACAGCCGGATGAACTGGAACTACATCGCGTTCGTCCGCACGTCCGGGACGACGTCCGTCGACGACCTCGATCTGGCGGCCTTCACCCGGGACGCGGTGGCGCGCGGCTACATCCAGAACGCCTGGTACCTCATCGGCGTCGAGGCCGGGTTCGAGCTGTGGCAGGGCGGGGCGGGCCTCGCGACGAACTCCTTCGGCGTCGACGTCGGCGCCACGGCCCCGCCCACCACCGAGCCGCCGACCACGCCGCCGCCCTCGTCCGGCGAGGGCTGCTCGGCCGCGCTGCGCACCGACAACTCCTGGAGCGGCGGGTTCACCGCCACCGTGACCGTGACGAACGACGGCGACGCGCCGCTGTCCGGCTGGTCCGCGGACTGGACGTTCTCCGGTGACCAGCGCGTCACCAACGGCTGGAACGCGACCGTGACGCAGAGCGGATCGTCCGTCCACGCCGTCAACGCGGGCTACAACGGCGCCGTCCCCGCGCACGGCTCGACGAGCTTCGGCTTCCAGGGCACCGGCTCCGCCCCCGGCGCCCCGGCCGTCACCTGCACCGCCCGCTGACGGATCTGGGAAGAGGAGAACGACACATGACCGGGTCCTACGGAACCAAGCGCATCCTCCTGATCTTCATGGCGGCGCTGCTCGCGCTCGTGTTCGTCCCCGGGGCGGTGCCCCGGGCGCACGCGGCGGCCGGCACCGGGTACTGGCACACCAGCGGCCGGCAGCTGCTCGACTCCAGCGGGCAGCCGGTGCGGATGACGGGCATCAACTGGTTCGGCGCCGAGACGTCCAACTTCTCCCCGCACGGCCTCTGGACGCGCGGCTACAAGGACATGCTCGACCAGATGAAGAGCCTGAAGTACAACACGCTCAGGCTCCCGTACACCAACCAGCTGTTCGACTCCGGCAGCGCGCCGAACAGCATCGACTACACCAAGAACCCGGACCTGCAGGGCCTGAGCGGGCTGCAGATCCTCGACAAGGTCATCGGCTACGCGGGGCAGATCGGGCTCAAGGTCGTCCTGGACCGGCACCGCCCCGACGCGGGCGGCCAGTCCGCGCTCTGGTACACCGACGCCTACCCCGAGTCGCGCTGGATCTCCGACTGGGAGATGCTCGCCCGGCACTACGCGGGCAACACCACCGTCATCGGCGCCGACCTGCACAACGAGCCGCACGCCCCGGCCTGCTGGGGCTGCGGGGACCAGTCGAAGGACTGGCGGCTCGCCGCCGAGCGGGCCGGCAACGCGATCCTCGCGGTCAACTCCAACTGGCTGATCATCGTCGAGGGCGTGGACGGCTACAACGGCGACAACTACTGGTGGGGCGGCAACCTGCAGGGCGCCGCGCAGTACCCGGTGCGGCTGAACGTCGCGAACCGGCTCGTCTACTCGGCGCACGACTACGCCACGTCCGTGTACCCGCAGCCGTGGTTCGACGACCCGGACTTCCCGAACAACCTCGCCGCGATCTGGGACAAGAACTGGGGCCACCTGTACAAGAACAACGTGGCGCCCGTCCTGCTCGGCGAGTTCGGGACGACCCTCACCGACACGCGCGACCAGGCCTGGCTGCGCACGCTGATGGCCTACCTCGGCACGGGCGCGAGCGGGATGTCCTTCACCTTCTGGTCGTGGAACCCCAACTCGGGCGACACGGGCGGCATCCTCAACGGCGACTGGACGACCGTCAACACGGCCAAGCAGGCGTACCTCGACCCGTACCTGCTCGGCGCCTTCGACGGGAGCGGCGACCCCGGCGGCGGCGATCCGGGTGATCCGCCGGCGGTCTCCTGCAAGGTCGCGTACACGGTGCAGAACAGCTGGCAGGGCGGCTTCACCGCGCAGGTGACGATCACCAACAGCGGCTCGGACCCGCTGAACGGCTGGACGCTGGAGTTCGCCTTCCCCGGCGACCAGAAGGTCAGCCAGGGGTGGAGCGCGACGTGGTCCCAGTCCGGTGACGACGTGACCGCCAAGAGCATGGCCTGGAACGGCGCCGTGGCGCCGGGCGCGTCGCTCACGGTCGGGTTCCAGGCGACCGGCTCGTCGTCCGGCACGCCCGCCGAGTTCGACCTCAACGACCAGCCCTGCGAGGCGTGATGTCGCGCAGGGCACTGCTCGCCACCGTCCTCGCGGCGGCGCTGCTCCCCTGGGCGGCGCCCGCCGCGCGGGCGGCGGACGGCCCGGCGCTGACCGTCGACCCGTCCGCGTCCCGGCACGCGATCAGCCCGTACGTCTACGGGATGAACTTCGCCGCCGAGGACCTCGCGAAGGAACTGCGGCTCCCCGTCCGGCGGTGGGGCGGCAACGCGACCACCCGCTACAACTACCTCTACGACGAGACGAACCGGGGCTCGGACTGGTACTTCGAGAACGTGCCGGGCCCGGCCCCCGACCCGGCCGCGCTGCCGGACGGCTCGGAGACCGACCAGTTCGCCGAGCAGGACCGCCGGACCGGCACCGACACGATCCTGACCGTCCCGCTGATCGGCTGGACGCCGAAGGGCCGCGACTACACCTGCGGCTTCAGCATTGAGAAGTACGGGCCGCAGCAGAAGGCCGACAGCGAATGGCGGCCGGACTGCGGCAACGGCGTCAAGACGGACGGCACCAACGTCACCGGCAACGACCCGACTGACACCAGCGTCCCGGCCGGGCCCGCGTACGTCACCGACTGGCTGGCGCACCTGACCGGCAAGTACGGGACGGCGGCGGACGGCGGCGTCCGGTTCTACAACCTCGACAACGAACCCGATCTCTGGCACGCGACCCACCGGGACGTCCACCCGAAGGGCGCGGGCTACGACGAGATGCGCGACCAGACGTACGCGATCGCGTCCGCGGTGAAGGCCGCCGATCCGGGCGCGAAGACGCTCGGCCCGGTCGGCTGGGGCTTCCAGTCGCTCACGATGTCCGGCCTGGACAAGCAGACGTGCGACGTCCAGGGCGGCGACTGCTGGTCCGACCCGCCGGACCGGGCCGCGCACGGCGGCACGCCCTTCGCGGCCTGGTACCTCCAGCAGATGAAGGCGTACGAGAAGGAGCACGGCACCCGCATCCTCGACTACTTCGACGAGCACCTCTACCCGCAGCAGAGCGGGGTGGCGCTCGGCGGCGCCGGCGACGCGGCGACGCAGGAGCTCCGGCTGCGCTCCACCCGCCAGCTCTGGGACCCCACCTATACGGACGAGAGCTGGATCAACCAGCCGATCCAGTACATCCCGCGCATGCGTGAGCTGGTGGACGAGAACTATCCCGGCACCAAGCTCGCGATCACCGAGTACAACTGGGGTGCGCTCGGCCACCTGAACGGCGCGCTCGCGGAGGCCGACGTCCTCGGCATCTTCGGGCGCGAGGGCCTCGACCTCGCCACGCTGTGGGCGCCGCCCGCCGCCACCGACCCCGGCGCGTACGCCTTCCGGATGTACCGGAACTACGACGGCGCCGGCTCCGCGTTCGGCGACACGTCCGTGCGCGCGGCGAGCGCCGACCAGGACGAGCTGGCCGTGTACGCGGCGCAGCGCTCGTCCGACGAGGCGCTCACGCTGATGATCGTGAACAAGTCGCTCACCGACGACCTCACGAGCACGGTGTCGATCACCGGGCGGACGGGCTCCGACCCCGCGGAGGTGTACCGGTACAGCGGCGCCGACCTCTCGTCGATCGTCCACGCGCCGGACGTGACCGTCGGGTCGGACGGGTTCACCTCGACGTTCCCCGCGTCCTCGATCACGCTGGTCGAGATCCCGGCGGACGACGGCCCGGCCGCGTCGGCGTGCACGGTCGACTACAAGGTCGTCAGCCAGTGGGGGAGCGGGTTCACGGCACAGGTCACCGTGGCCAATACCGGCACCTCGCCCGTCTCCGGCTGGACGCTCGGGTTCGCCTTCGCCGCCGACCAGCGCGTCACCAACGGCTGGAGCGCCGCCTGGGCGCAGGACGGCGCCAACGTCACCGCCCGCAACCTGTCCTGGAACGCCGCCATCCCGCCGGGCGCCAAGGTGCAGATCGGCTTCAACGGCGCCAGCACCGGGACGAACCCGCCCCCGTCCGCCTTCACCTTGAACGGCACCCCCTGCAAAACCTGACCCCTTCCGTTGACCTGCGGCGTGTTGTTGTTATCAGGCGTCTCATAACAACAACACGCCGCAGGTCAACGGGGTCAGTGGTCGCAGGGGGAGTTGCCCGCGTGGTCGTGGGGCTCCCCCGCCGCCATGTGGCGGGGGCCGTGGGCGTCCTCGCAGTGGACGTGCGCGGGCCCGGCCACGTGGTCGACCTCCAGCGTCGTGTGCGTGATCCCGTACGCCTCCCGCAGCAGCTCCTGGAGATCGCGGCGGACGGCGTGGCAGTCGCCCTGCGTGTCGACGAGCACGTGCGCCGACAGCGCCGGGTAGCCGGAGCTGACCTCCCACACGTGCAGGTCGTGGACCTCCTCCACGCAGGGGCGGCGGGCCAGCCGGGCGCCGAGCTCGGACGGGTCGACGCCCGCCGGCGCCGCCTCCATGAGCACCCGGCCCGCGTCCCGCAGCAGCCCGTACCCGGCCTTGACCATCAGCGCCGCCACCACCAGCGAGGCGACCGCGTCGGCGCGGGACAGCCCCGTCGTCCAGACGACGAGGCCGGCCACCGCCGTCGCGATGAACGCGAACAGGTCGTTGAGGATGTGCTGGAACGCGCCCTCGACGTTCAGGCTGCTCCGGTCCGCGCGGCTGATCAGGTAGGTCGCCGCGACGTTGACGGCGATGCCGGCGAGGGCCGTCCAGAACACGAACTGGCCCTCGACGGGCGGCGGGTCGATCAGCCGGCGGACGCCCTCGTAGACGAAGTACGCCGCCAGCAGGATCAGCGTCAGCCCGTTCAGCTGCGCGGACAGGATCTCCGCGCGGCGCAGCCCGAACGTGTAGCCGCCCTTCGGCGGGCGCGCCGCGATGCGCATCGCGACCAGCGCCAGCGCGATCGCGAACGCGTCGGTCATCATGTGCGCCGCGTCGGAGATCAGCGCCAGCGAGCCGGAGACCAGGCCGATGACGACCTCGACCGCCATGAACGCGAGGATGAGCGCCAGCGCGCCGGACAGCAGCCGCCGGTCGGCCCCCGCCGTGATGGCGTGGCCGTGGCCATGGCCGTGCCCGTGCCCGGCCTTGTGGTCCCGGCCGTCCCCGATCATGAGCCTTCCTCCCCGTGGCCGATGTGGGTGAGGGCGAGGTCGAGCAGCATCCGGACGTGCGAGTCGTCCAGCCGGTAGTAGGCCATCCGGCCCGCCCGGCGGACCCGGACGACGCGGTTGGCGCGCAGCAGGCGCAGCGCGTGCGAGACCGCCGACTCCGAGTGCCCGCAGGACGCGGCGATGTCGCACACGCACATCTCGCCCCCTTCGAGCAGCGCGATGATCACCCGCAGCCGGCCGGGGTCGGACAGCAGCCCGAACACCTGCGCCAGCTCGGTGATCGTCTCCGCGCCCGGGAGCGCGGCGGTGACCATGGCGACCTTCTCCGGGTCGACCACCCGGACGGCGCACGCGTCGGCGGCCGCCTCGGCGGGCGCGACATCTGAAGCACTGCTCATATGAGCAAATGTAGCGTACGGCCGGGACTAGGAGATCTGGGGGGCCGGCTCCTCGGACGGCGGCAGCGAGATCGGGGTGTGCGGCTCGTCCTCCGGCTGCTCCATCCCGCCGGTGCCCGTACCCGGATCGTCCGGCGTCACGCCCGGCGACCCCGACGTTCCGGGCGCGGGCGACTCGGTGCCGGGGGAGGACCCGGTCGCCGGGTTCGCGGGCGACTCCAGGCCCGGTGACTCCGGCGCGGGCGACTCGGCGCTCGGCGAGTCCAGCCCGGACTCGGACGGCGCGGGCGAGTCGCTCGCGGTGGTCTCCGTCTCGGTGGCCGGCAGCGCGGTGGGCGGCCCGTCCGACTCGCCGCCGGTCGCGTGGGGCCGCTCGAACCCCATCGTCGCCCCCGGGTCGACGAGGACGAAGGTGACGATCGTTCCCTTCCGGGAATCCCGCGGCCGGATCTTCGTGACATTCCGCTTCTCGAATCCCGGCCAGGACCGGCCAGTGTAGGACGCGTTCCCGGTGGAGATCTTTTTCTCCGGCGGGGTCAGCGGATTACCGCAATTGCACTTCACCGCAGGCACACCGTAACCATTGACCAGGACGCCCATTCCGGCCTGCAGCACGGCGGGCCCGCTCGTGGCCCTCCCGTCGTGGTAGCCGTGGTTGGTCACCAGCGTGTCGGTGCGCAGCAGCACCGGCGTCAGCCGCGACACATAGCGCGGGATGTCGCTCACCGGGATGCCCTGCACCTGCGCCCACGCCCGCGCCTTATCGGGGTTGGCCTGCAGGAACGCGATGAGCTTCTGCTGGTCGCAGCTCGACGCCCGGCGCGTCCCGCCGTACAGGCCGGGGGAGTCGCCGTCCTTCGTCCCGCCCGCCGCGGGACGCTCCTTGACGTCCATCGTGTCGGTGCCGGCCACCAGCGTGTACGGGTCGGGCCCCGGCGACCCCACGGTCAGCCGGGTGATGGCGGCGCCCGCGTCCCCGCAGCCGGCCAGCGCGCCCGCCGCCAGCGCGAGCGCCGCGACCGCCCCCGCGGCGGCCCGCGGCCGGGCAAATGGCGAATGGATCTCGAACATGCGTCTACTCCCGCTCCGGACCGGCCGAACCTATACTCTTCGATGCCGGGCGGAGCGGATTTGTGCGCGGCGGAATGCTGACTTTTTCGCGGGGGTGCGAAATGGCGGGCCCGATTCCCCTCGACACCTCCGACCCGGCGAGGCTCGGCGGCTGGGAGCTGCTCGCCCGCCTCGGCACCGGCGGCCAGGGCATGGTGTACCTGGGCCGCCCGCTCGACCCGGACGCGCGGCCGTCCCGGGTGGCCGTCAAGCTCCTCCACGCCCGGCTGCTGGGCGACGCCGGCGCGCGCGAGCGCTTCGTCCGCGAGCTGGCCCTCCTCCAGCGCGTCGCGGGGTTCTGCACCGCGCAGATGCTCGCCGCCGACATGGCGGGCGACCGCCCCTACATCGTCAGCGAGTACGTGCCGGGGCCGTCCCTGCGTGCCCTCGTCCAGGACCGCGGCCCCCGCACCGGCGCCGACCTCGACCGCCTGGCGATCAGCTCGGTGACGGCCCTGTCCGCGATCCACCGCGCGAACGTCGCGCACCGCGACTTCAAGCCGCAGAACGTCCTGATGGGCCCGGACGGCCCCCGCGTGATCGACTTCGGCATCGCCCGCGCCTTCGACGCCGGCGCCACCCTGACCAGCCAGGTCGTGGGAACCCCCGCCTACATGGCGCCCGAGCAGTTCGCGGGCCGCGCCGGCCCCGCCGCCGACCTGTTCGCCTGGGCGGGCACCCTCCTCTTCGCCGCCACCGCCCGCGACCCCTTCGCCGGCGGTCCCCTCCCCGCCGTCATGTACAAGATCATGCACGAGACCCCCGACCTGAGCCCCCTGCCCGCCCCCCTGGCCGAAGTGGCCGCCGCCTGCCTCTCCAAGGACCCGTCCACCCGCCCCACCTCGGAAGAGGTCCTCCTCTGGCTCCTGGGCCACCGCACCCCGCGAACGGCCGCCAAGCCCGCACCCCCTGCCGTCCCCGCGCAGAATCCAGCCGCACCAGCCGACTCCGGCCCGACCCTCCACCACGAGGCCCCCGACGCCGCCGACACGGCACTCAACCCGGGCGTGCACCACGAACGAGGCTGGAGCGCGGACGGCCCTTCCGACCCGGCGCAGGCCCCGGCCACCGCAGTCGACCGTGGCACGATGCCCTATGGCAGCGCGGCGGGCGGTGCCGGCGCGGCGTTCGCCCCTGGTGTGCAGCCAGGGCGGGGCTGGAGCGCGGGTGCCCCTTCCGACCCGGCGCAAGCCCCGGCCACAGCAGCTGAACCGGGCCCCGACCCGGGCACGGCGCCCTACGGCGAGGCCGGCGCGGCGTTCAACCCCGGAGTACAGCAGGGGTGGGCCTGGAGTGCGGGTAGTCCTCCTGGCTCGGCGCAAGGTGCAGGAACGGCAGCCGATCCGGCCACGGCCCCTCACGGCGATGCGCCCGGCGGTGCGGGTGGCCCTGCTGGTCCGGGCACGGCGCCCTATGGCGGTGGGGCGAGGCGGTTGCGGCGGGGGGCCGCTCTTGCCGGGGGGCTTGTTCTCGCTGGGGTGCTTGCCGCTCTGGATGTCGCTGCTCTCGCGATCCTCATTGCTCGGCCGGGGCTTTCCGAGGGGCATCGGGGTGGGCTGCTGCCGGTCGTGGCCTCGTCGTTCGCGGTCGTCGCCGTGGTCACGTTGGTGGCGGTGATCCTCGCGTGGCGGGGGTCGCGGAGCGCGGCCTGGACGGTGCTGGCGGCGCGTGTCGTGCGCGTGGCCATGTGGGGGGCCTGGGGGGCGCTGGTGCAGGTGCAGGCGTCCGCGCTGGCCGGGCACGCCGTCCTGACCGCGGTCGTGGTGGTCTTGCTGGCGCGGGGGCTGTCGCGGTCATGAGGTGTTCCGCTCGGACCATTCCCTGAGGTCGCGGCGCTCGATCGCGGCGGCCATCAGCTCCGGGAACGCGTCCGGGGTGCAGGCGAACGCCGGGACGCCCATCGCGGCCAGCGCCGCCGCGTTGTCGTGGTCGTAGGCGGGCGCGCCCTCGTCCGACAGGGCGAGCAGCACCACCACCTGGACGCCCGCGGCGGTGAGGGCCGCGACCCGGCGCAGCATCTCGTCGCGGATGCCGCCCTCGTACAGGTCGCTGATCAGCACCATGATCGTGTCGTTCGGACGGGTGACGAGGCCCTGGCAGTACGCGATGGCCCGGTTGATGTCGGTGCCGCCGCCGAGCTGGGTGCCGAACAGCACCTCCACCGGGTCGTGCAGCTGGTCGGTGAGGTCGACCACGTTGGTGTCGAACACGACCAGGGACGTCCGCAGCGACCGCATCGAGGCGAGCACCGCCCCGAACACGCTCGCGTACACCACCGACGCCGCCATCGAGCCGCTCTGGTCGATGGCGAGGACCACGTCCCGCTTGACGGCCTGCCGCCGCCGCCCGTACCCGATCAGCCTCTCCGGGACGAGGGTGCCGTGCTCGGGCAGGTAGTGCCGCAGGTTGGCGCGGATCGTCCGCTCCCAGTCGACGTCGGCGAGCCGCCTCGGGCGCAGCACCCGCGCCGACCGGTCGAGCGCGCCGCCGACCGCCGACCGCGTCTTCTGCGCGAGCCGGCGCTCCAGGTCGCGGACGACCGTGCGCACCACCGCGCGGGCCGACTCCCGCGCCCGGTCGGGCATCACGCGGTTCAGCGACAGGAGCGTCCCGACCAGGTGCACGTCGGGTTCGACGGCGTCCAGCATCTCCGGCTCCAGCAGCAGCCGGGTGAGGTCGAGCCGCTCGATCGCGTCCTTCTGCATCACCTGCACGACGCTGGACGGGAAGTACTCGCGGATGTCGCCGAGCCACCGCGCCACCGAGGGCGCCGAGTCGCCGAGCCCGGCGCTGCGGCGGCCGGGCCGCGACCGCCCCTCGTCGGACCCGCCGCCGTACAGCTTCTCCAGCGCCCCGTCCATCCGGGCGTCGTCCCCGGTGAGCGACACCCCCGTCCCGTCGGCCCGCTCACCGCCGAGCACCAGCCGCCAACGCCGCAGCCGATCGTCCACGCTGTCACCGCTCACGCCGAGACTCCTTCCATGCGCGTCCGGAACCGCGCTCGCTCGTCCCCGCCGAACCCGGCCGTGCTCCGGCCGGCGGTTCGTGCAGCCGAAGGCGGCTGGGGGGTGTCGTCATGGGGTCGGCCAGCCCAGGATCTGGAGGGTCGTGGCGGCGGCGGGGGCGGCGCGGGTTTCGTCCATCTCCTCTTCGGGGCGGTCCGGTGCGGCCTCGGGGGAGCCGGGGCGGCGGCGGAGTTGCTCGCCGATGGCGCGGCGCTCGGCGGACGAGTAGGCGCCGAAGGTGCGGCGCAGGAGGGGCAGGACGTCGGTGAAGGAGCCGGCGGGCAGGCCCGCGATCCAGGCGTCGACGAGGCGGAGGAGGGCCGCGTCGTGCAGGAGGAGCAGCGCGCCGCCGGACAGGAAGCCCTCGACCCAGGCGGCGGCGCGGTCGGGGGCGGCGCCGGCGGACACGGCCCGCGCCATCCGGTCGGGGACGTCGTCGAGCCGGCCGGCGTCGAGCAGGAGGCGGGTCAGGCGGCCCTCGATGAGGCCGTGCAGGGCGTCCGGGCGGGCGAGGAGGCCCTCCAGCGCGCGGCGCCAGCGTTCGAGGTGGCCGTCGTCGGCGAGCAGGGACAGCGCGCCGTGCACCGCGTCGACGTGGGCGAGGAACTTGCGGGCGGCGTCGTCGTCCAGGCCGGTGAGGGCGGGCGGCAGGCCGACGCAGACGCGGACGACCAGGCCGTCGACGACCGTACGCAGCGGACCGGTGGAGGTGCCGCGGACGTCGCCGTAGCGCAGCGCGCGGACGAGGGCCGGCATCGCCGCCATCAGGTGCGCGACGTCGGTGTCGACGGCGGCGCGGTCGGCGAGGGCGCGCATGACGGTGGGGAGCGCCTCGCCGAGGTCGGCGAGCAGGCAGCGCTCGGCCACCGACGTCAGGTCGGCGAGGGCGGTGGCCTGCTCGGCCAGCGCCTCGGCGCGGGCCGCGGTCGCGCCGCGGACGGTGGTGCCCCACGCGCTCGCCTCGATCAGCTCGACGTCGAACTCGGGCCGCCACACGAGCGTCCACGTCTCGCGGAAGGTGCCCTTGGAGCGGCCGGTGTCGGCGGGCACGCCCCAGTCGACGTCCAGGAGGCGGAGGCGGTGCAGCAGGCGGCTGCGCTCCAGGTCGGTGGGCTTGCGCAGGTCGAGGTCGTGCTCCTTGCCGAGCGCGGACGGCTTGAGCCGCAGCCGCCGCTGCTCGGCCTGCAGGTCGCGCTGGAGCGGCACCATCGGGGTGCGGTCGGGGACGGCGCCGAGCCGCTCCCCGACGACCATGCGCCGCTGGATCAGCTCGACCGGCAGGTCGGCGCCCTCGCACAGGACGGCGCGGGTCGCCTCGGTCACCTCCTCCAGCCCGGCGAGGGGACGGCCGCGCAGCGCGGCGAGGGCCTCGGCGAGCCGCACGGCCTCGATCACGTGCGCGGACGAGACGTGCAGGTCCTCCTCGCGCAGGACGCGGGCGGCGGCCGTCAGCCACCGCTCGATCGGACGGTCCCGCGCCGTGAACAGGTGGTGGTACCAGCCGGGGGAGCGGACGCCCGCGCCGTAGCCGGAGTGCCCGGCGAGCCGGCCGTGCGTCCACGGGACCCAGGTCATGGCGACCTTCGTCTTCGGCAGCCCGCGCAGCGTCCGGTCGTCGTGGGCCGCCGGGACCTTGGCCCGCAGGGCGGGCACGTGCCACGCGCCGCACACCACCGCGACCCGGTCGTGGCCCTCCTTGAGGGTGCGGCGCAGCGTCCGCCGCATGTGGGCCTCGCGCTGCTCCTCCCGCAGCCGGTGGCCGGCGGGCGCGTCCTCCGCCAGTTGCGCGCGCAGCTCGGTCATCGCCTCCGCGATCGCCGGGAACGGGGACGGCCCGCCGCCGCGGTGCTCGACCACGTCGTCCCACCAGCGTTCGGCGTCGTCGTAGCCGGCGGCCTTCGCCAGCCACCCGAGCGGATCGAGCCGGATCCCCTCCGCAGCCGGCTCCTCTCCGCCCGGCCCCTCTCCGTCCGGCTCCTCGCCGTCCGGGGCCTCGCCGTCGGCGGACGGGACGAGCTGGTTCGCCGCCGGCAGGTCGCAGAACCGGACCGGCACCCCGGCGCCCAGCCCGTACCGGATCGCCTGCCATTCCGGGCTGAACTCGGCGAACGGCCAGAACGCGGCCTTGCGGCCGCCGTCCCCGGAGGCGGGGCCCGGGGCGGGGGAGTAGGCGAGCAGCGCGACCGGCGGCACCATCCCCGCGTCGCCGGCGAGCGCCACGATCGGGTCGGCCTCGGGCGGCCCCTCGATCAGTACCGCGTCCGGCTTGAACTCCTCCAGGGCGCCGCGCAGCGCCCGCGCCGAGCCGGGCCCGTGGTGGCGGATCCCGTAGACCTCGACGTGGCTCAAGACACCTCCCGGCAGGCGCGGTAGAAGTCCCGCCATTCCGGGCGGTCGCGGACGACGGCCTCCAGGTACTCCTGCCACACGACCCGGTCGGACACCGGGTCCTGCACGACGGCGCCGACGATGCCGCCCGCGACGTCGGCGGCGCGCAGCACCCCGTCGCCGAAGTGCGCGGCGAGCGCCAGCCCGCTGGTGACCACGGAGATGGCCTCGGCGGTGCTGAGCGTCCCGCTCGGCGACTTCAGCTTGGTGCGCCCGTCGGCGGTGGCGCCGGAGCGCAGCTCGCGGAACACGGTGACGACGCGGCGGATCTCCTCCAGCCCCGCCGGGGACTCCGGCAGCTCCAGCCCGGCGCCGATCTGGTCGACGCGGCGGGCGACGATGCCGACCTCGTCCTCGGCGGTCTCCGGCAGCGGCAGTACGACCGTGTTGAACCGGCGGCGCAGCGCGCTGGACAGCTCGTTCACGCCCCGGTCGCGGTCGTTCGCCGTCGCGATCACCGTGAAGCCCTTGCGGGCCTGCACCTCGGTGTTCAGCTCCGGGACCGGCAGCGTCTTCTCCGACAGGACGGTGATGAGGGTGTCCTGGACGTCGGACGGCATCCGGGTCAGCTCCTCGATGCGGGCGACCTGGCCGCGCCGCATCGCCCGCATCAGCGGGCTCTCCACCAGCGCCTGCTCCGACGGCCCCTCGGCGAGCAGCCGCGCGTAGTTCCACCCGTAGCGGATGGCCTCCTCCGCCGTGCCGGCCGTCCCCTGGACGAGCAGCGTCGAGTCGCCGCTGACGGCGGCGGCGAGGTGCTCCGACACCCACGTCTTCGCCGTCCCGGGGACGCCGAGCAGCAGCAGCGCCCGGTCGGTCGCGAGGGTCGCGACCGCGACCTCCATCAGCCGGCGCGGCCCCACGTACTTGGGGGTGATCGCCGTCCCGTCCGGGAGGTCGCCGCCGAGCAGGTACGTGGTGACGGCCCACGGCGACAGCCGCCAGCCGGGCGGCCGGGGCCGGTCGTCGTGCTCGGCCAGCCGCGCCAGCTCGCCCGCGTACTCCTGCTCGGCGTGCGGACGCAGTACCGCGTTCTCGGTCAAGGGGTCAGCTCCTTCAGCATCTCGTCGCGGAAACGCAGGGTGGCGATCATGTCGGTGACGGCGCGCGGGACGGCGTCGCCGCGCGCGGCCAGCGGGTCGAGGCGGGCCGCGGCCGCCGGGTCGAGCCGCTGGTCGGCGAGCCGGCACAGCTGCGTGACCAGGTGGTCGTCGCGCTGCGTGGGCCGTTCGGCGGACGCGGTGAGCGTCGCCACGACCGTCGCCGCGAGCGGCCCCGTCCACGGCCCGGGGACCCGTTCGAGGACGCGCAGCAGGTCGGAGCGCCCCTGCACCCAGCGGATCAGGTCGGCCGCCGCCGCGTCGCGCTCGCCCGCGGGCAGCACGGACAGCAGGTCGGCGAGCGCGTCCGGCTCGTCGACCATGACGCCGCCCTTGAGCAGGGCCCGCGCCCATGCGCCGTCGTGCTGGGCGTGCGCGGCCTTCGCCCACCCGATGTGGACGTCGCGCCCGTCGGACTCGGAGACCGGCTCGCCCTGGCGGGACGGCTCCCCGGCGGCCGTGCCGATGGGCAGGCACACGATCTCCATGGGCGGCAGCGCGAACAGCTCCGTCCACGTGGACAGCGGGGTGCGGGCGAGGATCTCGCGCAGCCACGCCGCCCGCGTGCCCACCGGCCCGCCCGCGCCGCGCGGCGCGAACGACCCGCTCGGATGGAACGGGACGCCGTCGCGGGCTATGTCCTCGTCGTGGGCATGCGGCGGCTCCACCTGGATCCAGGTCCGCCGGCGCCCCCGCACGGTGCGGACCACCGGTGCCAGGCAGCCGCGGGCCCGCGCCGCCATCCGCGCCCCGTAGGCCGAGCCGGGCACGCGGGCGAGCAGGTCGGAGGCGATCTGCCGGACGTCCTTGCCGCGGTCCTCGAGGGCGGCCTCCAGGAACTCCTCGTCGCCCGGCGACAGCCCGTGCTCGAACGTGGCGAGGAAGGCGGCGCGGTCGGGCGCGGGCTCCTTCGCCCACGTCTCGCGGAGCAGCTCCCGCGCGCGCTCGGGCTCGGTGTTCCGCAGCATGGTCAGGTAGGCCACCCGCCGGTTGCGCGTCCCGGTCTCCCACACCTCGGGGCCGCCGCCCGGATCGTCGCCGGCGCCGACCAGGTACGCCCAGTCGGTGTTCTGCAGGGCGAGCCACACGCCGCGCCGCCCGGACGCCCGCGCGATCGACGGCCGCAGCATCCGGTCGCCGCGGCCGCGCTCCAGCAGGTCGGGCAGCGTCTGCGCGGGGACCCGGAAGCCGTGCTCCGCCGCCGCGTCCAGCCATTCGGGCAGCACCCTGATCTGCTCACCGCCCAGGATCCGCCGCAGCCGCGCCGCCGCCGCCCGCGGCACGACCGGGGCGTCCTCGACCGGGGCGAGCGCCACCGGCTCGGGCGCCGCACCCGGCGGCACCCGCCCGGCCCGCCGCCGGACGGCCAGCAGCGCGGCCTGGTCGAGCAGCCGGCCCGCCCGGTCGCCCGCCTCCGCCGGGGCCTCGGGCAGGGCGGGCGGATCCCGCCGCTCGGTGCCGAGCAGCGCCGCCGTGACGTGCTCGCTCCACGCGCTCACAGGACCACCGCCCCTTCGACGTCGTGCCAGGCCGCCAGCGGATGCAGGCCGCGCGGGCTCCACTCCCCGGCCAGCGTGACCGCCCCGCCGCCCGACAGTGCGAGCAGCCGCCACGGATCCGCCGTCCGCAGCGGCAGCGCGTCGCCGGCCTCGTCGATCACGGACAGGTCGCCTCCCTCCGACCGCGCCAGGCGGACGCCGGCCAGCGCCACCGGCCAGCGGTCGAGCCAGGGATCGCGTGCCAGCGCCGCCGCGTGCTCGTCCAGGAACCCTCGCACGGACGTCCCCTCCGGAGCCCCCGGCGCGGCGGGCCCGTACCGCTCGGCGACCAGGGCCCGCAACGGCTGAGACCCCGGATAGAACGCGAGTTCCGCATCGACCTCCGTCCCCACGACCAGCGACGCGTCCAGCGAGGTGCCGGGCGCCGCGAAGGACAGCACCAGCGCGGGACGGCCCGCCCCCCGCCCCCGCAGCCATACCCGCCGCGTGGTCAGCAGATCCTGCGCGGTGTCGCGCGACCCGATCACCGACCACCGGTCGCGGACCCGCTCCCCGCCCGACAGGACCTCCTCCTGCGGGACGGTGAACCCGACCCGCGACCGGACGGTGCCGCGCAGCCCCTCGGGCAGCGCGTCCCGCCGCCGATGCGCGCGGACGAGCAGCCGCAGCAGCGCGTACTCCTCCAGCAGCCGGTCGGGCCACCCCGGCCGGCGCGGGATCGCCGCGAGCGCCCTGACCTGCCCCGCGAGCGCGCCCGCCTGCGCGTCGACGAGCCGCCGCGCCGCGTCGTCCCACAGCCGGTAGGGCGCCTTCTCCGCCTGCGCGAGCCCGTGCGCGACCTGGTCGCGGAGCCACTGGTCGAGCTCGGCGAGGCCGTCGTCGACCCGCCGCTCCCGCCGCTCGGCGGTCTTCGGATCGCGTGCCCTGCCCGCCGACGAGCCCGCCGACGCCGCCGAGGCCCGCCGCTCCGCCGCCCGCCCGGCCCGCTCGCGCCGCTCCTCGATCCACTCGGCGACCCACCCGGGGCGCGGCCCGCCGTCGACCGCCGAGTCGGCCCACAGCAGCAGCAGCCCGAGGGCGTGCTTGCAGGGGAACTTGCGGCTGGGGCAGGTGCACCGGAACGCGGGCTCGGTCAGGTCGGCGGCCGTCCGGTACACGGACGTGCCGCTGCCCTGGCACTCGCCCCAGACGGCCTCGTCGTCGCACCCGGTGCCGCCCCACTTCCCGGGCTTGGCGACCCCGCCGGCGGCCTTCGCGGACGAGGCGTCCGGCGCGAGGCCCAGCACCTGCTCCCGCCCCCATCGCTCGATCACACTGTCGAAACTATCCGCCCCCTCCGACATTCTCCGCGTGATGATCCTGCACGTCCTCCCGTTCCCGGCCGGACGGGCGGCGGAGCTGCGCGACCAGCACCCCGGCGGCGACGGCCGCCGCCAGGAACAGCAGCACGGCCGCGTTCGAGACGCCGGACGCGGCCCTGCCCACCCACTGCTGCGCCCGGAACTCGGTGTCGACGTCCAGGACGGACGGCAGCGCCGACGTCCCGTCGAACACCAGGAACAGCGCCCCGAGCAGGACGAAGAACAGCCCCGACACCAGCGAGTTCGTGTGCAGGTCGAGGCGCCCGACCCGGAACGCCCGCCCGCGCAGCCAGCGCCGCCCGCCGAGGCGGAGGCGGTCCCAGGACAGGGCGAGCAGGAACATCGGGAACGCCATGCCGAACGCGTACACCGCCAGCAGCGCGGCCCCGTACCAGGGGTGGCCGCCGACCGCGGAGATCGTCAGGACGCTGCCGAGCACCGGCCCGGCGCAGAACCCCGCCAGCCCGTACACCGTCCCGAGCAGGTAGACGGTCCAGGACGACCCGGGCCTGATCCGCGCCGCCGCGTCCTGGATGCGCCGGGACGCGAACCCCAGGCCGAGGATCTGCGCGACGCCGAGGACGACGACCGTCCACCCTCCGACCGCCACCACCAGGTCCCGGTGGCCGTAGAACACCCGTCCCACGATCGACCCGGCCGCGCCGAGCGGCACCAGCGTCGTGCACAGCCCCAGGTAGAAGACGAGCGTGCGGCCGAGGAGCTGCACCTTACTGCCGAACGCGTAGGCGAAGAACGCGGGCAGCAGGAGCGCGCTGCACGGGCTCAGCAGCGCGAGGAGCCCGCCGAGGAAGGCGGCGGCGATGCCGACGTCGGTCACTGCCCCTCCTTCTTCGCGATCTCGGCGGCCCGCTCGATGGCGGCCTCGAACGCGCCGTACGGCTGCGCGCCCAGCACCGGCTGCCCGTTGACGAGGAACGCGGGGGTGCTCGGGACGCCGAGCCCGTACCCCTCGTCGGAGTCGCGCCGGACGGCCTCGCGCGCCGCCGCGCCGTCGATGTCCGCGCGGAACCGGGCGAGGTCGGGCACGCCCGCCTCCCGGGCCATCGCGACGAGCCGCTCGGTGGCGAACGCGCCGCTGTTGCGCTTGCGGTCCTCGCCGTAGGCGACGCGGTGGAACTCCCAGAACCGGCCCTGCGACGCGGCGGCCCGGCCGGCCCGCGCCGCCGCCTCCGACTCCGCGCCGAAGATCGGGAAGTCCCGCCATTCGACGCGCAGCGTGCCGTCGTCGACGTACTTCATCAGTTTCGGCTGGACGTCGCGGGCGAACTTCCCGCAGAACGGGCACTGGAAGTCGGCGTACTCGACCAGGACGACCGGGGCGTCCGCGCGTCCCAGGGCGCGCGGGTCGCCCGCTTCGCGGCGCGCCTGGTCCGGCAGCTTGACGGCGTCCTCGGACGGCGAGGGCGATGCGCTGGACGACGCGCTGGACGACGCGGCGGGTGCCCCGGCCGGCCGGTCGTCTCCGCCGGAGGCCAGCGAGACGGCGCCGAGGCCGAGCGAGCCGGCGAGGACGGTCCCCGCGACCGCGATGACGAGCCGGTTCCTGCGGGGTGAGGTGCTTTCGGACATGGTGATGCTCCCGACAACGAAAGACGAAGGGCCGGGCGGGCGGCGGGGCCGGGCCCGGAGAAGGACGTCCGTGTACGGCGCACGGCGGGAACGCGGTGCGCCGCGGCGGGAGCGGTCTAGATCCGCAGGATGGAGAGGAGGAGGTGTCTGGGAGCGGGCGGAGCGGGCCCCGCGCGCACGTCCACGGACCGCTGGGCAGGCGCCCGGCGCGGCACGTCCGGTTCCGCGATGGCGTGCGCCGCCGCGGTGTCGGCCGGCTGCGGCGCGGTCTGCGTCTCGGTGGACGGCGGCTTCTTCGCGCACTGCGTCCCGTCGTCGGCGCTGAAGGCCGAATCGGGCTCCGAGGCGGCCCCAGTGTGCGCGGCGGCAGCGGTCTCCTGCGCCCCGCTCGGCGGCGCCGGGGACATCGCCGGGGACATCGCCGGGGACATCGCCGGGGACATCGCCGGGGACATCGCCGCCGACCCGAGCGCCTTGGTGCACAGGGCCGCGGCGAGCACGAGCAGCAGCAGCGTGATGACCCAGGCGCGCGTCGAACGCGCGGCGCGCACGCCGTCACGAGCCATCGTCAGGGTCCTCTTCCGCTCCGGAACGGTTCGCGCTCACCCTACGAACGACGGCGGGCCGGGGCAAAAGCGAGGTCAGAGACCGGGGAGGGCCGGGAGGTCGGGGACGTCGATGTCGGGGACGAGGAGCGCGCCGCCGGCGAGGAGGGCGAGCAGGGCGGTCGCGGCGAACAGCCCCACCCAGGCGAGGCCGGGGACGCCGGTGAGGTGGGCGAGCTGGTCGGCGTCGGAGCTCGGCGCCATGTGCCGGGCGCGCATCCGCTGCAGCTCGATCACCGGCCGGGTCGCGGCGAGCAGCAGGAACCAGGCGGCCAGGTAGGCGAACCCGGCCTGGACGGTGGCGCTGCCCAGCCAGGACACCGCGAAGACGACCGCGCCGGTGGCGACCACCGACAGCACGCCGTAGGCGTTGCGGATCATCACGAGCATCGCGGCCAGCAGCGCGAGGGAGAACCACAGCATGAGCGTGATGCGGCCCCAGGCCAGGAGCAGCGCGAAGAACAGGCCGAGCAGCGGCGGCGTGATGTAGCCGGCCAGCGCGGTGAAGATCATGCCGGGGCCGTGCGGCTTGCCGCGCGACACCGTGACCCCGGAGGTGTCGGAGTGCAGCTTGATGCCGTCCAGCTTGCGGCCGGTGACCAGCGCGATGAGCGCGTGCCCGCCCTCGTGCGCGATCGTGACGGTGTTGCGGGCGACGCGCCAGGTGGGGCCGTGCAGCACCGCGCCGAGCGCCACGAGGCCGACGAGGCCGACCAGCCACAGCGGCGGGTCCGGCTGCGAGCCCGTCAGCCGGTTCCACATGTCGGCGATGCTGATGTCTTCCACGTCCACCTCGGAGTCCGTCGTCGCGATGCCCAACAGCGCGATGCCCAACAGTAGGACGTCGCGGACGACGTCCGCGTTCGGTTCGTCGCGGATCGAGGTGATGTTCCGGGATCTTGCCGCCTTTGCCGCGTATTGCCGTTAGGGTGCCCTTCGCACCGACGGAGCGTCGGCAGGACGGGGGTCCGGGGGCGGATGACGGAGAACGCGGGGATGGACGCGGACGCGCTGGCGGGGCGGTTCGCGCAGCTGTTCGCGGCGCTGGCCGGGAGCGTGGAGCGGGTCGTGCGCGGCAAGCGGGACCGGGTCGAGCTGGCGCTGATCTGCCTGCTCGCCGAGGGGCACCTGCTGGTCGAGGACGTCCCCGGAGTGGGCAAGACCACGCTCGCGCGGGCGATGGCGGCCTCGGTCGAGGCGAAGTGGGCGCGCATCCAGTTCACCCCCGACCTGCTGCCGAGCGACATCACCGGCGTCTCGATCTTCAACCAGGGCACGAACGCGTTCGAGTTCCACCCCGGCCCGATCTTCGCCAACCTCGCGGTCGCCGACGAGATCAACCGCGGCTCGCCGAAGACGCAGTCGGCGCTGCTGGAGGTCATGGAGGAGCGCCGGGTGACCGTGGAGGGCGTCCCGCATCCGGTGCCGCGCCCGTTCATGGTCATCGCCACCCAGAACCCGGTGGACATGGACGGCACCTATCCGCTGCCGGAGGCGCAGCTCGACCGGTTCCTCATGCGGATCTCGATGGGCTACCCCGACCACCGGGCCGAGGTGGCGCTGCTCGCGGGCGCGCCGACCGGCGCGGCGCTGGACCGGCTGCCGCCGGTGCTCGGCGGCGAGGACCTCGCCCGCGCGATCGACTTCGCGCAGCGGCTGCACGTCGCGGCGCCGCTGCACGACTACCTGGTCCGGGTCGTCGCGGCCACCCGCGAGCACCCCGACCTGCGGCTCGGCGCGAGCCCCCGGGCCGGGATCGCGCTGCTGCGGGCGGCGCGGGTGCGGGCGGCGGCGGCCGGGCGCGCCTACCTCGTCCCCGAGGACGTGAAGGCGCTCGCCGTGCCGGTGCTCGCGCACCGGCTGATCGTGACGCCGGAGGCCGAGCTGCGCGGCCGGACCGGCGCCGACGTGGTCGGCGAGGTGCTGCAGAGCGTCCCCACGCCGCAGGCCGCCGGGGTCTAGCGTGCTGACGCCGCTCGGATGGGGGACGGCGGCCGTCTCGGTCCCGCTGTACGCGGCGGGCTGGTGGCTCGGCTACCCGGAGCCCGCGATGCTCGCGGTCGCGGGGCTCGCGGCGGTGGCGGGCGCGCTGCTGTGGACGCTGCCGAAGCCGGACCTGGAGGTCGGCCGCGAGATCGCGCCCGCGAAGGTGGCGCGCGGTGAACCGGCCGTGGGCGTCCTGCACGTGGCCGCCAAGGGGCGCGCGGTGCGCGGCCTCAGCGCGCGGGACGCGGCCGGTCCGGCCGATGTGGCGGTCGACATCCCCCGCCTGCGCGGCGGCGCCACGCGCACGGTGACGTACACGCTGCCCACCTCCCGGCGGGGCGAGATCCCGGTGGGGCCGCTGCGGCTGGTGCGGGCCGACCCGCTGCGGCTGGCCCGCCGGGTCCGCGAGTACGGCGAGCCGCGCGTGCTGCTGGTCCGGCCGCGGACGGTGCCGCTGCCGGTGCTGCCGTCCGGCCGCGCCCACCATCTGGAGGGGCCGACGAGCGACCGGTCCCCGGCCGGGACGGCGACGTTCCACGCGCTCCGCGAGTACGTCGTCGGCGACGAGATGCGCCACATCCACTGGAAGTCGTCGGCCCGCACCGGGACGCTGATGGTCCGCCGGCTCGTGGACGCGAGCCTGCCGACGACGACGGTCGTGCTGGAGGCGCGGGCGGAGTCCTGGCCCGAGCCCGACGACTTCGAGCTGGCCGTGGACGCGGCGGCGTCCGTGGCCGCCGGGGCGGCGTCGGCGGGCTTCCCGGTCCGGATCCTCACCGGTGCCGGTCCGCTGGCCGCCACCCGCGGCGGGCCCGACGACCTGGAGATCCTTCTCGACGCGCTCACCGCCGCCCGGACGCAGGAGGGGCCGCGGTCCGCCGTGGACGCGGTGCGCGGCGTGCGCGCCGGCGGCTCCCTCGTCGTGATCGCGGCGGGCGACGCCGACCTGGGGCGCATCGCGTCCGTCCGGGCCCGGTTCGACCGGGTCGTGATGCTGCGGGTCAGGGCCGCCGAGCCCGCGTCGCCGCCGCCCGGTGTCCACATGATCGACGTCGCGGACCTGGACGGGCTGGCGGAAGCGTGGCGGCGGCTGGGGAGCGCCCGGTGACCCGCTACGTCTCGCTCGCCGCGACCGCCTGCCTGGCCGCCGTCGCGGGCCTGGCCTTCCAGCGCGTCTTCGGGCTCGGGCCCGTCATCCCGGTCGCCGTCGTCGCCGCGGTCGTCCCGACGCTGCTGTGCGGACTGCTGTCCGGCCCGCGCGAGAAGGGGCCGTGGCCGCTGTGGATCTCGCTCGTGCTGACCGTGCCCGCCTGGGCGGGGACCGTGTCGCTCACCGTCCTGCGGCCGGCGCTCAGCGACGGGACGCTGCCGCAGGCCCTCCGCGAGGGCGTGCTCGGCTCGTGGAAGGCGATCCTGACCACGCTGCTGCCCGCACCCGCCGAACCCGAGCTCCTCGTCCTCGTCAGCGTCGTGGTGTGGGCGGCGGCGTTCGCGTCCGCCGAACTCGCGCTCCGCACCGCGCTGCGCGGCGCCCCGGCCGTCCCGGCGCTCGGCGCGTGGGCCGCCGCGCTGCTGCTCGGCGTGGACGGCCCCGGATCGAACGCGCCGCTCGCCGCCGCCACCATCGTGCTCATTGCCGTGCTCGTCCTCGTCCGCGCGGACGGCCCCGGCGCCGGCCTCGCCTGGCGGCCGCTCGCCGCCGGGCTGCCGGCCGCCGCCGCCCTCGGGGCGCTGGCCCTCGCGGCCGGCCCGCTCGTCCAGGTCCGCGCCGCGCCCTACGACCCGCGCGACCAGGTGCAGGCTCCGCCGCCGCAGCGGCGCGACGGCGTCAGCCCCCTCGACCGCGTCGGGGGCTGGCTGCTCAACCCCGGGCAGGTCATGTTCACCGTCGACTCGGGGGACGCCGCGGTCGAGCGGCTCGCCGTCCTCGACTCCTTCGACGGGGTGACCTGGTCGTCCACCGCCCGGTTCGTCCCCACCGGCAGCCGCGTGCCGGAGGGGCCGAGGCCGGACAAGAGCCATGAGATCGCCCAGCGCATCACCATCCGGGACCTCTCCGGCGTGTGGGTGCCGGCGCCCGACCGCCCCCGGCGGGTGGACGGCCTGCCCGTCGTCGTCGATCCCGGCAGTGGCGCCCTCGCCGTCGCGGAGCCGCTCCGGCCGGGCCGGACGTACCGGGTCGGCGCCGTCGTGCCCGAGTGGACGGCCGCCGACCTGGCCGGCGCGGCCGTCGCCACCGACCCGGAGGCGGACGCCGCGCGGCGGCTGCCCTGGGGGCCGGGCGCGCGGCGGCCGCCCGTCCAGATCGCCGAGTTCCGCCGCTTCGCGGAGGCGGCGACCAAGGGCGCGCGGACGCCGCTGCAGAAGGCGGCGATGCTCGCCCGCTACCTCAAGATCTACGCCAGGTACGACGTGACCGCGCCGCCGGGCCACGGGTACCGGCAGCTCGACTACTTCCTCAGCCAGGCCAGGCGCGGCACGCCCGAGCACTTCGCCACCGCCTACGCCCTCCTCGCCCGGACGCTCGGCCTCCCGTCCCGCGTCGTCGTGGGGTTCGAGGGCGGGCGCCGGGCGGGCGGCGCCGTCGAGGTCCGGTCCGGCGACGTCACGGTGTGGCCCGAGATCAAGTTCGACCGCCTCGGCTGGATCCGGTTCAACCCGCTGCCCGACAGCGCACGCGCCTCCAAGGGCAACGAGGGCGTCGCGGCGGGGGAGACCGAGCAGAAGCTGGAGCAGGCGCAGGAGAGCGCGGCCTCCCGGGAGAACGACCCCGGCCCGGACAAGGCGGCGCAGCAGCAGGCGCAGAAGACCGCTCCCGCCGAGGAGGCGCCCACGCCGTGGTGGGTGTTCGCCTCGATCGCGGCGGGCGCGCTCGTCCTCACCTACCTGCTCGCCGTCCTCCTCGCCCCGGCCCTGCGCAGGCGGCGGCGCCGGACGGGCACGCCCGCCGCCCGCATCGCCGGCGCCTGGCACCAGGCGCTCGACCACCTCGCCGACGTCGGCCTGTCCACGGCCCGGACGCTGACCGCGCACGAGGTCGCGCGCTTCGGCGCGTCCAGCGTCGGCGCGGACGCCGGCGGCCACCTGGACCCGCTCGCCGAGCTGGTCGAGCGCAGCCGCTTCGCCGCGTCCCGCCCCGGCGAGGGCGCCGCCGACCGGGCCTGGCACCACACCGACGAGCTGGGACGGCTCGTCACGGCGAAGGCCGGACGCCTCCGGCGCCTCCGCCGGCGCCTGCACCCGAGGTCGCTGCGGGACCGCGCCGTCAGGCGGGAGGCACGCTGACGGCGATCTCGCCGCCGAGCACGGCGCCCGTCTCCAGCTCCAGGTCGTCCCCGCTCCAGAACCGGCCGGGGTCGAACCAGTTCGGGCGCCGCCCCTTCGGCAGCAGCCCCATCGACTGGTAGGTCACCGCGACGATCTCCGCGCAGAACGCCGTCTCCAGGTTCATGTCCCGCTCGGCCGGGCGCCGGACGGGCACCCTGCCGCGCAGCCAGCGCGTCGCCAGCTTCGAGGTCGACGGGAACGGCGTGCCGTCCAGCCGGGCCACCGCGCGCAGCGCCGCGTCCTCCATCGCGCGGGACGCCGGCGGGTCGAGCTGCCGCAGCCACGCCCGCTGCCCGTACCGGTTGCCCCACGCGAGGACGGCGTCGCGCAGGTCGTGCAGCTGCGCGCCGCGGTGGTGCCCGCCCGTCCACATGTCCCGCAGCGAGCGGCCCAGCTCGGCGTGCCACATCAGCGGCGGCAGGTCGTCGATGACCACCGCCATGCCGACGTGGTTGACGGGGCTGTTGGTCGTCATCTGGATCGCGCGGTCGGCGACCGTCCGGCCGCGGAACAGCCACACGTCCCCGGTGCGGGTCAGCTCGGCGGCGTCATCGAGGGAGATGCTGGTGCCCGGCATGATCGATACCGTAGCCGCATGAGGTGGTGGAAGGGCTCGACCCTGTGGAAGGCGCTCGGCGTCGCCGGGTTCGTCGGCGTCGCCGCGACCGGCGCCGTGATCGTGCGCTCCGAGCGGCGCCGCCGCTCCTACACGCCCGACGAGATCCGCGGCCGGCTGCACGAGCGGCTCGGCGAGGCGGCCGGCGGGGCGGCCGGCGGGGCGGCCGGGGAGCGCCCGTGACGGCGCGGGCCGTCCGCGTCCCCGGCCCCGGCGACCTGGACCGCGCCTGGCGCGCCGTGTCCGCCGTCCTCGACCCCACCCCGCTCGTCCCGTCCCCGCTGGCGCCCGGCGCGCTGCTGAAGCTGGAGACGTGCCAGCCGACCGGCGCGTTCAAGGTGCGCGGCGCGCTCGCGGCCGTCGCGGCGCTGCCGGACGGCGTCCCGGCCGTGACGGCGAGCGCGGGCAACCACGGCCTCGGCATGGGCTACGCCGCCGCGCGGTCCGGCGCGGACGTGACCGTGGTCGTCTCGACGCGGGCGTCCCGGGTCAAGGTCGACAGGATCGGCGCGTTCCCGGTGCGGCTCGTCCAGCACGGGCTCACCTACGACGAGGCCGAGGCGCACGCGGTGACCCTGCCCGGCCACTACGTCTCGCCCTACAACGACCCCGCCGTCATCGCCGGGCAGGGCACCATCGGCCGCGAACTCGACCGGCAGGCCGGCGGCCCGCTCACCGTCGTCGCGCCGGTCGGCGGCGGCGGGCTGCTCGCCGGGCTCTGCCTCTGGGCGCGCGAGCGCGGGGACGTGCGGGTCGTCGGCGTCGAGTCCTCGGTGTCGCGCGGCGTGTCCGCCTCGGTGGCGGCCGGACGGGTCGTCCGGGTCGAGGTCGGCGAGACGTTCGCCGACGGCCTGCCCGGCAACCTCGAACCCGGCTGCGTGACCCCCGAGGTCATCGGCGGCACCGCTGAGCTGACCGCGGTGACCGATGACCAGATCCGGACGGCGCTGCGACGGCTCTTCGGCGAGCACGGCCTCGTCGCCGAGGGCGCGGGCGCCGCGGGCCTCGCCGCCGTTCTCGCCGGTCAGGTGGAGGTCACCGGGCGGCTCGTGGTGGTCGTCTCGGGCCGCAACATCACCATTCCCACCTATACCGAAGCACTACGCGAAAACTGACCTATCCGGGGAAACCCGGGCGGGCGCACGGAGGGACCCACTACGGTGTCCTGCGAAACGGGGCGGGTGAACGTGCGTGCGTATGGCGTTTATGGGGTCTTTGTTCCGGCGTGACCGGTTGACGGGGCAGGTCGCGGTCGGGCTCGTCGGCGTGCTCGTCATCGGCGCCGCCGTCTACGGGGTGGGCGTCGCGAGCGCCAAGTACCGGCTCGCCGACGTCGGCGCCTGGCTGACCGCGAGGTCCAAGGGCCTGGTCGTCCACGTCAACGGCCCGGCCGGCAAGGTCGACGGCAAGACCGCCGTGGTCCCGCAGATGCGCGGGCACAACATCAAGATCGTCCAGGACGGCGCCACCGTGCTGATCGTCGACCTGGACACCGGCGTCGTCAGCCGCCTCGACCCCTCCCAGCTGGACGTCGGGACGAGCCGCCCCCTCGGCAAGGGCCTGCAGGTCCTCGCCGGCGGGGGCAAGGCGTACACGGTCGACTCGGTCAAGGGCGTCGTGCAGGAGATCGACCCGGTCGGCCTGGCCCCGGTCGGCGCGTCCGCGACGCTGCCGCCGATCCTCGGGCAGGCCGCCATCGACGCGCGCGGCGCGCTCTGGGTGCCGGTGGCGCGCAGCGGCGAGGTCGCGGCGTTCTCCGGCGGCCGCCTCCGGCCGCCCGTCCGCGTCGGCAAGCCCGGCGACGCCCTCGCGCTCACCATGGCCGCCGGGGACCCGGTCGTCACCAACTCCACCGCCGCGACCGCCACCGTCGTCAAGGCGTCCGGCGCGACGCTCACCGTGAGCCTGCCGACGAGCGTCCGGCAGGCGGGGCGCGGCGGCGTCCTCGCCCCCGCCGCCACCGACGGTACGACCGTCCCGCTGCTGGTGCCCGGCGCCGGGTCGCTGGTCACCGTCGACACCGGCACCGGCCGGTACTCCAGCACGCGGCTGGCGATGCCGAAGCACCGCTACCGGCCGCCGCAGATGCTCGGCGGGAAGGTCTACATCCCGGACGAGACCGCCGGGGCGCTGATCGTGTACGACTCGGCGAACAACCGGTTCGACCGGCCGGTCCGGGTGACCGGGGGCCCGGCCCGGCTGGACGTCTTCGTCCGCGACGGGCTGCTGTGGGCGAACGACCCGTCCGGCCCGCACGCCGTCGTGATCGACCGGCAGGGCGCGGGGAAGGGCGTCGACAAGTACAAGGACCAGGTGCCCGGCGGACGCAACCGGCAGCCCATCCCGCTGCCCGGCGGGCCGGAGGCCCCGCCGCCGCCCCGCACGCCGCGATCCCCCTCCCAGCCGACGACGCCGCCCGGCCCCGGGGACCCGCCGAGCGCGCCGTCCAACATCTCCGTCACGCCCGGCGCGGGCACGATGCGGGTCGACTTCCAGCCCTCGCAGGGCGACGGCGTCATCGGGTACGTGCTGAAGGACGTCCCGTCCGGCATGACCGCGAGCCCGTCCGCGGTCCAGGGCGCCGGCCCGTTCACGTTCACCGTGAGCGGCGGGGAGTGCGGCCGCGAGTACCAGTTCCGCGTCGCCGTCCGCTACCGGGACGGACGCGGCCGGACCCGCGAGCAGGTGTCGGCGCCCAGCGACCCGGTACGGCCGTGCGTGACGCCGGGCGCGCCGACCGGGCTCAAGGCGAAGGCCACCATCGCCGGGGCCGAGGTCGCGTGGAGCCCGCCGCCCGGCGGGGGAGCGGTCACCTACAAGCTCGCCTACAGCGGCCCGGTCAGCGGCTCCGTGTCGGGCGCGGCCACCTCCGCGACGCTGAGCGGCGTGTACACCAACGGCAACTACACCTTCACCCTCACGGCGACCAACGGCGCCGGGACCGGGTCGGCCGCCACCCTGTCCGCCGCGCTCGCCGGGCCCGCGGTGAGCTACCCGGTGGAGCGCAACGGCAACTCCGACGCCTACATCAGGCCGACGGCCGACGCGAACAGCAGCGGCGAGCTCCTCGCGACCATGCACGACAACAACGGCGAGATGGTCGCCGTCCACTGCCAGGAGAAGGGCGCCTACTACCGGCACCCGAACGACGCCAACCTCGCCGGCGACATGTACGCCAAGATCACCTACAAGGGCGCGACCGGGTACGTCATCGGCTACCTGGTCGACACCCCGGGCGACTGGAAGAGCTTCGCCGGGCTGCCCGTCTGGAAGTGCAAGTAGGCCGGCCGGCCGGTCCCGCCGGCCGGCCGCCGGTCAGCCCCGCCTCTGCTGCCCGCCCTTGGTGACGCACGTGCGCTCCGACCAGGCCACGTCCGGTGCGCGCCCCTGGTTGAGGCGCAGCACGGCGCCGACCCTGAAGCAGTAGGCGGTCTTCGGCCGCAGGCCCGGGACGGTCGCCGAGCGCGACCCCGCCGGGACCGTCGTGACCGGCTGCGACCCGGCCGGCTGCCGCTGGACGAGCAGCGGGAGCTCCCGCGCGGCGGGCGGCAGCGTCCAGGCGAGCGCGACCGCCCGGCCGGCGTGCCGGGCGGTGAGCTTGCGCGGGCGCGCCGCCGCGAGCTGCGCGGCCGTCACCGGCTCCGGCTGCGGCTCCGACGCCTGCGGGGCGGCCGGGGACGGCGGGCCCGCGGCCGGCTTCCCGTCCTCGGCGCCCTTGGCGTCACCGCCGCCGTTCGCGAGCGCGAGCGCCCCGGCGCCGAGCGCGAGCCCGCCCACGAGCGCCACGCCGGCCGCGACGATCAGCCCCCGGCGCGGCCCGTCCTGCGGCCGGCCGGACGGCGGCTCCGCCGTGCCCGGCAGCGGCGCGGGCGCGGCCGGCGCGCCGGCGTACGGCACGGGCGGCGCGGTGTGCGGTGCGGTCGGCCCCGTATGCGGCGTCGTCGGCCCGGTGTGGGGCGTGGTCGGCCCCGTGTGCGGTGCGGTGGCGCCGTGCGCGCCGCTCGCGCGCGAGTCGCCGGTCGTCGGCGCCCACTCCGGGACGAGCGGCGGCCCCGGCAGGCCGGGCGCCGGGCCGGGGGTCACGACGCCGCCGCTGTGGGCCACGTCCGTGGCGGGGAGGCCGAGTTCGGCCTGCGTCCGCTGCAGCGCCCGCGCGAACTCCACGGCGGTCGTGAAGCGCTGCTCGGGCGCCTTCGCCATCGCGCGCGCGATGACGTCCATGACCTGCGGCGGGACGTCCGGCCGGGGGATCGGCGGCGGCGCCTCGTGCAGGATCCGCAGCATCAGCGGCGCGATGCCCTCGCCGGCCGGGCCCTTGAACGCCGGGCGCCCGGCGAGCAGCTGGTACAGCGTCGAGCCGAGCGAGTAGATGTCGGCGCCGACGCCGGGCGGCCGGCCCTCCAGCACCTCGGGCGCCGCGTGGTGCGGGGTGAACGCCTGGGTGTGCGTGGCGTCGAAGGAGTCGACCAGGCGGGCGATGCCGAAGTCGGCGAGCGCCGGCTCCCCGTACCGCGACAGCAGCACGTTCTGCGGCTTGACGTCCCGGTGCAGGACGTCGGTCTCGTGGGTGGCGGCGAGCGCGCCCGCCATCTTCACCCCGATCCGCAGCACGTCCGCGACCGGCAGCGGCCCCTCCCGGGCGAGCCGGTCGGTGAGCGCGCCGTGCTCGAAGTACTCCATCGCGATGTAGGGGCGGCCGCCGCGGGTGGTGCCGGTGTCCAGCACGGTCACGATGTTCGGATGCCCCGACAGCCGCCCGGTGATCTTGCACTCGCGCTGGAACCGGCGCATCGCCGCGGAGTCCACCGTGCCGACCGACAGGACCTTCAGCGCGACCATCCGGTCGAGGCGCTCCTGGTGCGCGCGGTAGACGACGCTGAAGCCGCCCTCGCCGACCTGCTCCAGTACCCGGTAGCCCGGGACGTCCTCGCTCATGGGCCGAGGGCCCCTCTCCGTCGCTCGTCGTGTCCCGGTCGCGGCGGGGGCGCGTGCGTCCGGCCGCGTCGGTTCGATGGGACGCGGCACCGGACGGTTCCCGGGGAGGTCAACAGCCTAGTACGGGGACGAATCCGGCGCGGCTCCTCGCGTGAAGACCCGGCGGCGCCCGCCTCCGGTGGCCCCCGCGATCGGAAATGGGATGACATTTCCATCGGGCTGATTAATCGTTGTCCCAAATCCGCGCCGTGCGCCGGCCGCCGCGCTCTAACCTCGGGTTTCGCGACGAAGGAACGGCCCAGAGGGAGTGGCCCGCCGTGACGGAAGATGTCATGACGCAGGCGGAGGCGGAAGCGCCGCCGACGAAATCGGCTTATGTGGACCTTGTCCGTATGGCGTATTTCGTTCTGCCGGGCAGGGGGAAGCGCGTCTACCGGCTGGCGATCGCCCGCCGGATCGTGGACGGCGCCGCGCGCGGCGCCCGCGACCGCTCCGCCGCCGGGCACGCCCGCTGGCGCACCCGCGTGCTGCGCCGGGCGCTGCGCCCCTCCCGCCGCCTCCAGATCGGCCTCGGCCCCTGGCTGCGGGCGCTGCCCGCGCGGCTGCCCGACCCCGCGCTCACCGCGGCGCTGTCGCGGCTCGCGCCGCACGTCCGCGCCGCCTACGTGCTCCGGCACATCGAGGGGCTGCCCCGGTACCGGGTCCGCGACCAGCTGATCGACCTCGGCGTGCGCGACCCGTGGTCGGCGATCCGCGCCGCCGAGGCCGTCCGGGTGCCGGTGCCGCGCGGCGCCGACCGGTTCGGGCCGGAGACGCTGCGCCCCGTCCGCAACCGGTCGGTGCTGCCGCTCGCGACCGCCGCCGTCCTCACCGCCGGGCTCGTCGGCGCGCTCGTCGCGACCGAGCACGGCGACGCCCGGGAGGCGTCCGCGCGGGCGCCGCGGCTCGTGTCCGCCGCCCCGGACGCCTGGACGCGCGGCGCCCGCACCCTCGACGCGTGGCCCGCGCGCGGCGACCTCGCCGGCGACCGGGCGTTCGTCCGGCGCGCCGCCGGCGCCTGGGCGGACGCGTCCGGCGGCCACCGGGCACAGGAGAGGGGCGCCGCGGGCGGCACCGCCCAGCTCCTGTACGCGGGCCGCCCGGACGGCACGCCGCTCGCCGTCCTGCGCCGCGGCGACCGGCTGGCCCGCTACACCCCCGGGCGCCTGGACGTGTTCCCGGCCGGCACCGGCCCGTCCGCCCCGATCGCCCTCGGCGGCGGGCGCTACCTCCTCGCCCCCTGGGACTCCCGGCCCGAGACCCTCGACGGGGAGCGGCTGGCCGTGTCCGGCGGCGTGACCGCGCCCGTCCGCGCGGGCACCGGCTGCGGGCGCGGCCCGCTGTTCCACCTCGGCTCCCGGACGGTCGGCGACCTCGGCGGCCCGCGCGCCGCCGTCCTCACCCACCACTCGCCCGCGTGGCGCCCGCGCGCCCAGGAGCCCGAGCGCCTCGGCAAGGAGGGCCGCAGGGTGTGGGACCGGCTGGCCTGCGCGACGCCCCGCCCGGCGCGGCCGGTGGCGGAGGCGATGGCGTTCGACTTCTGGTCCGGGAGGCTGCCGCACGGCGGCGGGTCCGCCGACTGGGTGTGCACCCGCCTCGCCTACGCGGCCGGCGGCAGCACGGCCCAGGCCACGCTGCTCGGCGCGAAGGCCCGGCCCACGGGCGCCTGCGACGCCGGGCGCCCGGTCAGCGGGACGTGGTGGCAGGCCCCCTCCGACCGCTGGTACTACCTGGCCGCCGCCGGGCGCGGCCTCGTCCCGCACGCCGACGGCGTCCGCCGCTCGACCACCCGCAAGCGGCTGCTCGTCGCCACCGGGACCCCGCGCACGCCGGTCGCCCTGACCGCCCGCTGAACCGAGCCCGAGTCAGCGCGCGCTTACCCGAATGGTGCACACTGGGAGGGCACCGAACGAGATTCAGGGAGTCGCAGATGGGCAAGGGGCCGCTGTCCGGAGTACGGGTGGTCGAGCTGGCCGGGATCGGACCCGGCCCGGTCGCCGCGATGCTGCTGGCCGACCTCGGCGCCGACGTGATCCGCGTCGACCGCGCCTCCGCCGTGCGGGAGGGGCAGGTGACCGGCGGCACCGACTTCAGCAACCGCGGCAAGCGGTCGATCGCCGTCGACCTGAAGAGCGAGCGGGGCCGCGAGGTCGTCCTGCGCCTGGCCGAGAAGTCCGACGTTCTCATCGAGGGGTTCCGGCCGGGCGTCACCGAGCGCCTCGGCGTCGGCCCCGACGACTGCCTCGCCCGCAACCCGCGGCTCGTCTACGGCCGGATGACCGGGTGGGGCCAGGAGGGCCCGCTGTCGCACACCGCCGGCCACGACGTCGGCTACATCGCCGTCACCGGCGCGCTGCACGCCATCGGCCGCGCCGGCGGCCCGCCGCAGGTCCCGATGAACCTGCTCGGCGACTTCGCGGGCGGCAGCATGTACCTGATCGTCGGCGTGCTGTCCGCGCTGCTGGAGTCCAAGACCAGCGGGCGCGGCCAGGTCGTCGACGCCGCCATCGTGGACGGCACCGCCCACCTGTCCACCTTCATCCACGGCTTCCTCGCGGGCGGCATGTGGGAGGACCGCCGCGGCGTCAACATGCTCGACACCGGCGCCCCCTGGTACGACGTCTACGAGACCTCCGACGGGCGGCACATGGCCGTCGGCGCCATCGAGCCCCAGTTCTACGCCGAGTTCCTGCGCCTCATCGGCCTCGACGGCGAGGACCTCCCGCACCAGCACGACCGCGCCGGCTGGCCGGTCCTGCGCGAGCGCTTCGCGGCCGTCTTCAAGACGCGGACCCGCGACGAGTGGACGGACGTCTTCGTCCCCAGCGACGCCTGCGTGGCCCCCGTGCTGTCCATGACCGAGGCCGCCGAGCACCCCTACAACACGGCCCGCGACGTCTTCCCCGACCTGGCCGGGCACCGCCAGCCCGCCCCGGCGCCCCGCTTCTCCCGGACCCCCGGCGCGACCGACGGCGTCCCCGCCCTGCCCGGCGGCCACAGCCGCGCCATCCTGGCCGACCTCGGCTTCGACGACGCCGACGCGCTCCTGAAGGAAGGCGCCGTCACCCAGGCCTGATTCCGGCCCATTGTGAGTCGGCTGACAATTTCTCCCGTGTAACCGGCGGTCGTCCCACAAGACCGGGCCGGGGAGCGGTCGTACGTTGTGGGCACTCCACCCCGATCACCACGGTGACGAGCGGCCGGGCCCGGCGTTCCGCGCGCGGGCCGCGGCCTCTTTTCGGCGTGCCCTCACGAGGGAGATGCTCATGCGTTTCAGACGACTCCGGGCCTGGGCGGTCACCGCGGCACTCGGCGCGGCCGGCGTGGTCGCGCCCGCCGCGCACGCCGAGACCAGCCCGGACGGCGCCAACGACTGGAACTGCAAGCCGTCGTTCTGGCATCCGCGGCCGGTCGTGCTCGTGCACGGGACGTTCGAGAACATGGCGTTCAACTGGCAGAAACTCTCCCCGGCGCTGAAGAAGGCCGGATACTGCGTCTACGCCCTCAATTACGGCGGCCCCGAGGACGGCCCCATTCAGGGGATCTACGACATCGCCGACTCGGCCGGGGAACTGTCGGTATTCGTCGACAGGGTGCTCGCCTCGACGGGCGCGTCCAAGGTCGACATGGTCGGGCACTCGCAGGGCGGCATGATGCCCCGGTACTACATGAAGTTCCTGGGCGGGGCGGCGAAGGTGAACAAGCTCGTCGGGCTCGTCCCGTCCAACCACGGCACGAGCCTGTCGGGGCTCGTGCAGCTCGGCAGCCTGCTCGGCATCACGCAGGCGGTGGTGAAGGCCGCGCCGGCGGCGGGCCAGCAGATCACCGACTCCGACTTCCTGAAGAACCTCAACGCGGGCGGCGACACGGTGCCCGGCCCGACCTACATCGTCCTCGCCACCAAGTACGACGAGGTCGTCACGCCCTACACCTCGGCGTTCCTCAACGGCTCGAACGCGCAGAACGTCCTGCTGCAGGACAAGTGCGCGAACGACACCAACGCGCACGTCGGCATCGCCTTCGACCCGGTGGCGATCAAGTTCGTGCTGAACTCGCTCGACATCTGGGGCCCCTACTGGCCCATCGACTGCGGCAACCCGCTCGGCTGACCGCCCGACACGAGCCCGCCCGGACACGGCGGCGCCCGGTGGCCTCCCCTTTCACCACCGGGCGCCGTCCGCCGGGTCCGAAGCCCCGGCTAGAGGCCGAGGCGCTTGGCGGCGATCTCGTTCATGATCTCGTTGGTGCCGCCGCCGATGCCGAGGATGCGGGCGTCGCGGTAGTGGCGCTCCACCTCCGACTCGCGCATGTAGCCCATGCCGCCGTGCAGTTGGACGGCCTCGTGCACGACGTGCTCGCAGGCGAGGACGGCGGTGTTCTTGGCGTAGGCGGTCTCGGTGAGCACGTCCTCGCCCGCCGCGTACCGCTCGGCGACCGCCCGGGTGTAGGTGCGGGCCACGTCCGTCCGCCGCGCCATCTCGGCGATCTTGTGCCGGACGAGCTGCCGGGACGCGAGCGGGCGGCCGAAGGTGTCCCGCTCCCGGACCCAGCCGAGGGTGAGGTCCAGGCAGCGCTGCGCCGTCGCGTACGCCTGGACGGCGAGGGACAGCCGCTCGGTCACGAAGTTCTCCACGATCTGCAGGAACCCGCTGTTCTCCGCGCCGACCAGGTTCGCCGCCGGCACGCGGACGTCGCTGAACGCCAGCTCCGCCGTGTCGGAGCAGAGCCAGCCCATCTTGCGCAGCGGCCTGGACACCGTGAACCCCGGCGCGCCCTTCTCGATCACCAGGAGCGAGATGCCGTCGAAGCCGGGCCCGCCCGTCCGCACCGCCGTGGTGACGAAGTCCGCGCGCACGCCCGAGGTGATGAACAGCTTGGCGCCGTTGACGACGTAGTGGTCGCCGTCGCGGACGGCGGTGGTGCGGATGCCCGCGACGTCGGAGCCGGTGCCGGGCTCGGTGATGCCGAGCGCGCCGATCGCCTCGCCGGCGAGCACCGGCCGGGCGAACCGGTCGATCAGGGCGTCGTCGCCGGACGCGATGATGTGCGGCAGCGCGATCCCGTGCGTGAACAGCGACGCGACGACGCCGCCGGAGCCGCCCGACTGGATGATCTCCTCGGCGACGATCAGCGCGTCGAACAGGTCCCCGCCGGACCCGCCGGCCTTCTCCGGGAACCCGGCGCCGAGCAGCCCCGCCTCGGCGGCCCGCGCGTGCAGGGCGCGGGGGAGTTCGCCCGCGTCCTCCCACTCGGCGAGATGCGGGACGATCTCCCGGGCCGTGAAGTCGCGGACGAGCCGGCGCAGCTCCGCGCGCTCGGGGGTGTGCCAGGGGCGCAACGCCGCCTCCTCGATGTCAGAACCGGATTCGGAATCTAACAGCAGGCGGGGGCGCGGCCGAGCGAGGGGCGACGCGTCCGGCCTCGCCCCGGACGCGCCGCCCCCCGCCGGGCGGTCAGCCGGCCGCGTCCGCGACCGCCTCGGACCAGAGCCCGAGGGCGTCGTCGATCTGCTCCCCGGTGACGATCAGCGGCGGGATCATCCGGACGACGTTCCCGTGCGCGCCGCAGGTCAGCAGCAGCAGGCCGCGCTCGGTGGCGGCCCGGTGCGCCCGCTGCGCGGCGGCCGCGTCGGGCTCGCCGTCCGGCGTGGTGAACTCGCTGGCCTGCATCAGGCCGAGCCCCCGCACGTCGCCGATCTCCGGGTGGTCGGCGGCGACCTTGCGCAGCCCGTCGTTCAGCCGGGCGCCCTGCCGGGCGGCGTTGCCGACGAGGTCCTCGTCCTGGACGACCCGGAGCGTCGCCAGCGCCGCCGCGCACGCGACGGCGTTGCCGCCGTAGGTGCCGCCCTGCGAGCCGGGCCGCGCCTTCTCCATGAGCGCGGTCGGCGCCGCGATCGCCGACAGCGGGAAGCCGCTGGCCAGGCCCTTGGCGGTGATGAGGACGTCGGGGCGCGCGGCCGAGTGCTCGTGGCCCCAGAACCGGCCGGTGCGGCCGTACCCGGTCTGCACCTCGTCCATGATCAGCAGGATGCCGTGGCGGTCGGCGCGCTCCCGCAGCCCCTCCAGGAACGCGGGCGGCGCCGGGATGTAGCCGCCCTCGCCGAGGACGGGCTCGACGACGAACGCCGCGGTGTCGGACGCGGGGCTCGCGGTCACGAGCAGGTAGTCCAGCTCGCGGAGCGCGAACCGGGTCGCCTCCTCCTCCGTCCACCCGTACCGGTACGCCTGCGGGAACGGCGCGATGGCCGCGCCCGGCATCAGCGGGCCGATGCCCGCGCGGAACTTCGTGCCGGCCGTGGTGAGGGCGGCGGCGCCCATCGTCCGGCCGTGGAAGGAGCCGTGGAAGACGACGATGTTCGGGCGGCCGGTGGCGTGCCGGGCCAGCCGGATGGACGCCTCGACGGCCTCGCTGCCGCTGTTGAGGAAGAACAGCGAGTCCAGGCCGTCCGGCAGGACGTCGCCGAGCGCGTCGACGAGCCGCAGCAGCGGCTCGTGCATGACGGTCGTGTACTGGCCGTGGACGAGCCTGCCGACCTGCTCCCGCGCCGCCTCCACCACCCGCGGATGGCAGTGGCCGGTGTTGGTGACGCCGATGCCCGCGGTGAAGTCCAGGTGCCGGCGGCCGGCCGTGTCGTAGAGGTACACGCCCTCGCCGCGTTCGGCCAGGACGGGGGTGGCCTGCTTGAGCAGGGGTGACAGCGTAGCCATGCGTCCCTCCGGTAGATTGTCGACAATCTGCAATGTAGGCGCCCCCGGGAACGGATGTCCAGGGGGCGGGTCCCTTCTAGGCGCGGGAGCTGCTGAGCCGGCGGATGGAGTCGGTCATGTGCTCCTCGATGAGCCCGAGCAGCCGCTCCTCCTCGCCGTCGCCGATCGCGTCGACGAGCCGGCGGTGCTCCTCGACGAGGTCGGACGGCTCGGGGTAGGTGTCCTGCAGCGCGTTCAGGCACATCCGGGTCTCGACCAGCAGCGTGTGCGCCATCCGCTCCAGCCGGGGGCTGCCGGACGAGCTGACCAGCACCTCGTGGAACGCCTGGTCGGCGTCGCTCATCGCGACCCGGTCGCGCTGCCGGGCCGCCTCCACCAGCGCTTCGAGGGCCTCGGTGAGCCGGGCCACGGCCTCGCCGCGGTTCCGCTCCATGATCAGCTTGCAGGCCTCGCGCTCGATCGCGAGCCGGGCGAGGTAGACGTCCTCGACGTCCCCCTCGTCCAGGGTGATCACGAAGAGCCCGCGGTGCGGCTCGCTGACCAGCAGCCCCTCCTGGACGAGCCGCTGCATCGCCTCGCGCAGCGGGCCGCGGCTGATGCCGAGGCGCGCGGCGAGGTCGGCCTCGCCGAGCTGCGCGCCGGGCTCCAGCGACCCGTACATGATCGCCGAGCGCAGCTCGTCCGAGACGATCTCGACGGTCGACTTGCGGGGGACAGGTTCCAGCTCACCCAAACGGCCCATGCCGCGGGCCCCTTTCGTCATAGCTGCCAGGGATGTCGTCCCCGCTCGGCCGGGCCGCCGGCCGGGGCGGCGGAGTCGGCGGCGGGGACGGCGGTCGGGACGCCGGCCGGGACGGCGAACAGCCGGCCCAGCCCGGTGCGCGGCGGGAGTCCCCCGGGGCCGGACGCGAGCCGCAGCCCCTCCCACACGCTCACCTGGTTGGCGGTGAGGACCGGCTTGCCGACCCGCGCCTCCAGCTCGTCGAGCCAGGACACGGTGTGCAGGGCGGTGTCGGGCACCAGCACCGCCTCGGCGTCCGGATGGTCGTTGGCCGCGACGAAGGCGAGCACCTCGTCGCGCCCGAGGGTGCCGACCTCGGCGGCGGTGACGATGCCCCGGCAGGACAGCGCCACCACCTCGACGCCGGCGTGGCCGAGGAAGCCGGCGAACCGCTCGGCGACGTCGGCCGGGTAGGTCGCGGCGACCGCGACCCGCGACAGCCCGAGCGCCCGCGCGGCGTGCACGAACGCGAACGACGTGCTGGACGCCGGCACGCCCGCCGCCTCGCGCACGCCCGCGACCTGCGCGGCGGCGCCGTCCCAGCCGAACACGAAGCTCCCGCTGGTGCAGGCCCACACGGCGGCCGTGACGCCGAGGCCGCGCAGCGTGCGCGCGCCCTCGCCGAGCACGTCGGCGCCGCCGATGTCGAGCAGCGCGTCGACGCGGTGCGCGTCCTCGCGCATGAGCGTGTGCACCACCGGAAGGCTGACCTCGCCCGCGCCCGAACGGTTCAGGGCGCGCTCGATGGCGGGATAGTCGTCCTCGGCGCTGTAGCCCGGATAGAGGAAGCCGACGCTCACCGCTTTCTGCCGCATGGTGCCGGCAATCCTACCTTCGCCGATCATGGGGCCCCTTCCCGTCAGGCCGCGGTGGTCGGCGCGAGCTGCGCCAGCGACTGCCCGGGACCGGCCGCGGTGCGGCCCATCGCGCGCAGCGCCGAGCACATCGTCACCTGGTTGGCGGTCAGCACCGGCTTGCGGATCATCTGCTCCAGCGGCGCGATGATGTCGTAGGTGGGGACGTTCGTGCAGCTGATGAAGACGGCCTCGGCCTCCGGGGCGTCCACCGTCGACACCGCCGACACGATCTCGCCGTAGCCGACCTTCCAGATGTGGCTGAGCAGCCCCATCCCGACCGAGGACACGACCTCGATGCCGTACTCGCCGAGGAACGACACGAGCCGGTCGGTGACCGCGTCGATGTACGGGGTGACGACCGCGATGCGCGAGACGTCCAGCAGCCGCAGCGACTCCACCAGCGCACCCGAGGTGGTGGTCGACACCGGGGCGCCGGCCATCATCATCGACTCGTGCAGCTCCAGCTCGCCCGCCTTGCCGCGGATGAAGCTGCCGGACGCGCAGGCGTAGGCGACGGCGAGCGGCTCGGGCGCGAGGACGTCCCGGGTCGCCTGCCGGACGATCGACTGGTCCGACAGCGCGGACGCCATCTCCACGGTGACCGGGACGGGGACGTACGGGAGCCGGGTCATGAACAGCGACACGTCGTCGGGCGTCCAGCGCCACAGCTCGCGGTCGAGGGCGAAGTCGAACGGCGCGACCACCCCGATGCCGTGCTGGGCCAGCAACTCGGGGCCGACGACCAGCGTGGGGTCGAATGTCATCTGCGAGGCCACCGCTCTAGGACTCGGCGCGGCCGTAGACGAGGCGCTCGCCGACGCCGCCGGATCGCCAGACGTCGTTGCACGCCTCGGCCATCCGGTCGAGCCCGTCGACGATCGTCGCGTACACGTTGCCGGGCACCCACCCGACGTCGCCGTTCAGCAGCAGGTTGTTGCGTCCGTAGAAGATGGCGAGGTCGATGACGCCGGGCAGCGCGTGGATGTTCTTCTCCTCCTTGAACTTCCGGTCGAGCATGCCGCCGGCGAAGGAGAAGTAGACGACGTCGCCCGGAATGGGGGTGACGGTGGGGTTCTCGAGGCCGACCTCGTCCTCGGAGAACCGTTCGACCATCGTGTAGACCTCGTTGCGGGCGTACTTGGCGTGGTAGGCGTCCCCGCCGAGGGGCAGGGAGTTCCACACCGCCTCGCACGTCCGCGGCGCGTCCTTTTCCAGCAGCTCCGCGACGCATGACACGCCGCGACGCTCCAGGGTGATGGTCATGAGCTTGGGCATGCTGGACCTCCCCGTGAACAGGGGTGGGCGAGAGCGTCGCCACCCGAAGGACTCTCATGTTCGTGGGGGAGAACCCCCCACACCCCCGGACGGGGGCTGTTAGAGCGCTCTGGGATCCGTCATGGCCTGTGCATGGGCAACGGTTGCGACGGTCTTGCAGCACATCTCAGAGCGGTGAGCCGTGGGCCGCGGTGCATCGCGCTGATTGTTGACAATCCTACGAACGCTTCCTAGCGTGTCAATGCCTCCCCGAGTTGCCTTCTCGTAAACTCCGCACACCCCGGAAGTGACGCCGATGGAGCCTGTTCAGCATGCGGCCGGAGGGCCGGCGGACGTGGTGGTCCTGGTGGGGGACGTCCACCCGCGCGGCATGGAGGCGGCCGAGGCCCTCGCGCGGGTGCGCTACGTGACCGAGAAAGACCTGGCAGAGGCCCTTCCCGGCGCCGACGCCGTCTTCATGTGGGACTTCCTCTCGGACGCGCTCGCGGGCGCGTGGCCGGCCTCCGGCGGGCCGGGCTGGGTGCACATCGCGAGCGCCGGCGTCGACCGGCTGCTGTTCCCGGCCCTCGTCGAGGGCCACACGATCGTCACCAATTCGCGAGGGATCTTCGACGAGCCGATCGCCGAGTACGTCCTCGGGCTGGTGCTCGCCTTCGCCAAGGACCTCCGCACGACCTTCCGGCTGCAGGACGAGCGCCGCTGGCGGCACCGGGAGACCGAGCGGATCACCGGCGCCCGCGCGCTCGTCGTCGGCACCGGGCCGATCGGCCGCGCGATCGGCCGCCGCCTCACCGCCGCCGGGCTCGCCGTCACCGGCGCCGGCCGCACCGCCCGCGAGGCCGACCCCGACCTCGGCACCGTCCTGCCGATGGAGCGGCTGGACGAGGCGCTCGCCGAGGCCGACTACGTCGTGCTCGCCGCGCCGCTGACCCCGCGGACCCGCGGCATGATCGACGCCGCCGCGCTGGACCGGATGCGCCCGACCGCGCGGCTGATCAACGTGGGGCGGGGCGGGCTGGTCGCCGAGCCCGACCTCGTCAAGGCGCTGCGCGGCGGCCGGATCGCGGGCGCCGCGCTGGACGTGTTCGAGGACGAGCCGCTGCCGCCGTCCTCCCCCCTCTGGGAGATGCCCGGCGTCGTCGTCTCCCCGCACATGTCCGGGGACGTGGTCGGCTGGCGGGACGAGCTCGTCCGGCTGTTCACCGACAACCTCGGCCGGTACGCCTCGGGCCGCCCGCTGCGCAACGTGGTGGACAAGCGGCTCGGCTATGTCGGGTCCAACCAGAGGGGGTAGCCATGAGCGACGCGGCCGATCTGACCGCCACCGAACTGCTGGCCGGGTACGAGGCGGGGACGCTCTCCCCGGTCGAGGCCGCCGAGGCCGTCCTCGCCCGCATCGCGCGCGACGATCCGGAGTTCAACGCGTTCTGCCTCGTCGACGAGGAGACCACGCTCGACATGGCCCGCGCGGCGGCGGACCGCCGGGCGCGCGGCACGGTGCTCGGACCGCTCGACGGCGTGCCCGTCTCCATCAAGGACGTCCTGCTCACCCGCGGCTGGCCCACGCTGCGCGGCTCCACGACCATCGACCCGGCGGGCCCCTGGGACGAGGACTCCCCGGCCGTGGCGCGGCTCCGCGAGCAGGGCGCGGTGTTCGTCGGCAAGACGACCACGCCGGAGTTCGCGTGGAAGGGCGTCACCGACAACCCGCTCACCGGCGTCACCCGCAACCCGTGGGACCCGTCCCGCACGCCGGGCGGGTCGTCCGGCGGCGCGGCGGCGGCCGTCGCGGCGGGCATGGCGCCGCTCGCGCTCGGCACCGACGGCGGCGGCTCGGTGCGCATCCCCGCCGCGTTCACCGGCATCTTCACGATCAAGCCGACCTACGGCCGCATCCCGCACTACCCGGCGAGCCCGTTCGGGACGCTCGCGCACACCGGCCCGATGACGAACACGGTCGCGGACGCGGCGCTGCTGCTCGACGCCGTGTGCGGCGCCGACGGCCGGGACTGGTCGGCGCTGCCGCCGCCGGACGTGCCCTTCGCCGAGGGCGGCGCGCACGACGTGACCGGCCTGCGGGTCGCGTTCAGCCCCGACCTCGGCTTCGCGAAGGTCGACCCGGAGGTCGCGGCGTCCGTGGCGGCCGCCGCGGAGTTCTTCACCGAGCTCGGGGCGAAGGTCGAGCAGGCCGACCCGGGGCTCGGCGGCGACCCGGTCGAGGAGTTCGAGGTCCTGTGGTTCGCGGGCGCCGCCAAGGTCGTCGAGCACCTGGCGCCCGAGGCCCGGGCACGGCTCGACCCGGGCCTGCGGGAGATCTGCGAGCAGGGCGCGCGGTACTCGGCCGTCGAGTACCTCACCGCCACGGCCCGCCGCATGGAGCTCGGGCGCCGGATGGGCCTGTTCCACGAGCGGTACGACCTGCTGCTCACGCCGACGATGCCGATCGCCGCGTTCGAGGCCGGCCGGGAGGCGCCGGCGGGCTCCCCGTCCCCCCGCTGGACGGGCTGGACCCCGTTCACCTACCCGTTCAACATGACCCAGCTGCCCGCCGCGAGCCTGCCGTGCGGATTCACCGCGGACGGCCTGCCCATCGGCCTCCAGGTGGTCGGCGCCCGGCACGCCGACGCCCTGGTCATGGCCGCCTGCGCGGCGTACGAGCAGGCCCGTCCGTGGAAGCGGTTCACCCGAAGGCGATGACGGCGCGGCCGTGGTGCTCGCCGCGGTCCATCGCGGCGAGGACGCGCGGCGCCTCGTCCAGCGCGACCGGCGCGACCTCGGGGACGATCCCGTGCGCCACCGCGAAGTCGAGCGTGTCGCGCAGGTCGTGCGGCGATCCGGAGGGCACGCCCATCACCCGGATCCGGTTCATCACGAGCGCGGCCGGCGGCACGCTCACGTTCTCGGCGCCCATGCCGAGGTAGAGCAGGGCGCCGTTCGGGCGCAGGCCGCCGAACGCGGCGAGCCCCGTGGCGGTGTCGGGCGCGGTGTTGACGACCACGTCCGCGCCGCCCCACGCCTTCAGGGCCTCGGCCGGGTCCTGCTCGGCGGTCGCGATGAACTCCTCGGCGCCACCGTCCAGCGCCTGCTTCTCGGCGCGGCGCGACCGGGACACGACGGCGACGCGGGCGCCCATCGCGGCGGCGAACCGGAGCGCCATCGTGCCGACGCCGCCGGTGCCGAGCACCGCGACCCGCGATCCGGCGGCGGCGCCGGCGTGCCGGAGCCCGTTGAACGCGGTGATCCCGGCGCACATCAGCGGCGCGCCGGCCACCGGGTCCAGGCCGTCCGGCAGCGGGGTGACGAACCCGGCCCGGCCGACGAAGTACTCGGCGTAGCCGCCGTCGGTGGTGACGCCGGTGACCTGCTTGGGCGCCCCGGTGCACAGGATCTGGTCGCCGCGGACGCACTGGTCGCAGTGGCCGCAGGACCCGTAGATCCAGCCGGTGCCGACCGGGGTGCCGACCGCGGGGAAGCCGACGCCCTCGCCGAGCGCGGCCACGACGCCGCTGATCTCGTGCCCGGGGACGGCGGGAAACGTCCCGAACGGGTAGTGGCCGCGCAGGTGGTTGACCTCGGAGTAGCACATTCCGCACGCGGTGACCTTGACCAGGATCTCGCCGGGGCCGGGCTCCGGCACCGTGCGCTCGACGATCTCCAGCGGCTTGCCGGCGGCGGACAGAACGGCGCTGCGCATGGGCGCATCCCCTCTCGTGGTTCGACGGCGGCCGGGGACGGTCGCCGTATCGTCGATATAGCGATGACTATAGTGACGTTACACCCTCGCGCATAGCGTTGTTCGCCAAATCTCTGTAACATCGATGTTGTGACTGCTCAGAAGGACCTCGACACGCGGGACCGGATCGTCCGCGCGGCCGCCAGGCTGCTCACCGAGGCGGACGGCGAACCGGTCTCGACGCGTGCCGTGTGCACCGCCGCCGGGATCGGGGCGCCGACCCTGTACCACCACTTCGGCGACAAGCGGGGGCTCTTCGACGCCGTCGCCGCGCACGGGTTCGAGCAGTACCTGGAGAGCAAGCGCGCCCAGCCGCCCACCGGCGACCCGGTCGACGACCTGCGCCAGGGCTGGGACCTGCACGTCGAGTTCGGCCGCACGCACCCCGCGTTCTACACGCTGATGTACGGCACGCCCCGGACGCCGCCCGTCGCGGCGGAGGCGCACCGCATCCTGACCGGGCTGGTGGAGGCCGTGGCCCGCGCCGGGCGGCTCGGCGTCTCCGTCGAGGCCGCCGCCCGGATGATCCACGCCGCCGGGGTCGGGGTCGTGCTGGCGCTCATCTCCGGCGGTGGCGACGGCGAGCTGTCGGTCCGGACGCGCGAGGCGGTGCTGGCCGCGATCACCGTCCCGGACGCGGAGCCGGCGGACGGCGGCGTCTCGTCCGCCGCCCGCGCGGTCGCCCTGCGCGCCGCGCTGGCCGCCGACCCGCCCCCGGCGCTGACCGCCACGGAGTCGGCGATGCTCGCCGAATGGCTCGACCGCATCGCCGCCGGGCGGCGCTGAGCACTACTCGCCCTGCTCCAGTTGCCCGCGGCGTTCGCGCTCCGCGCGCTTCTCGGCCTTGCGCCTGCGGCGCTTCACTCCGACCCCGCCCCAGAACGCGAACCCCTTCACCACGACCGTGGGGGAGCCGGGTACGCCGGGGCCGCTCGCCCGCTGGTCGAAGCCGCCCATGATGCCGAGGCCCTTGACGTGCACGGTGATGTCGTCCGGCACGATGATCTCGAACCCGCCCATGATCGCCAGTGAGCGGATCGTGACCTGGCCCTCGGTGAACCGGGCCTCGCGGAGGTCGATCTTGCCGCCGCCCCAGAACGCGAAGGCGGTGAACGTGCGGGGCACGTTCCACACGCCGGTGCGGTTGAACCCGCTCATGATCCCGATGCCGAGCTTCCAGGACGGGGCGCCTTCGACCGGCCGCCAGTCCGTCCCGCCGAGCGGCACGGGCGGCGCGGACGTCCCCGCCGCGGGCAGGTCGCGGGTGAGCGGCGCCAGCTCCCCGTACGTCTTCGCCGCGTACACCGCGTCGAGCCGCTCGTCCAGCTCGTCCAGCGTCAGCCGCCCGTCGCCGGCCGCGTCGCGCAGCACCTGCGCGACCCGCTCCCGGTCGGCGTCGGCGGCTCGCATCTCCGGCGCTCCGGGCGTCCCGGCGTGGTCGGGGAGGTTCGTCATGCCCGAAGCCTAAACCGCCCCCGCCCGCCCCGCGACCCGCGCGGGCGGGACCGGTCAGGCCGGTTCGAGGCGGACGACGACGGACTTGGAGGTCGGGGTGTTGCTCACCTCGGCGGTGCTGTCCAGGGGGACGAGGACGTTGGTCTCCGGGAAGTAGGCCGCGGCGCAGCCGGGGGCGGTGGGGTAGGAGATGACGCGGAAGGCGGGGGCGCGGCGCTCGGTGCCGTCCGACCATTCGGAGACCAGGTCGACGGTCGCGCCGTCGGCGATGCCGAGGTCCGCCAGGTCGGCGGGGTTGACGAACACGACACGGCGGCCCGCCTTGACACCCCGGTAGCGGTCGTCGAGGCCGTAGATGGTGGTGTTGTACTGGTCGTGGCTGCGGACGGTCTGCAGGAGCAGCCGCCCCTCCGGGACCCGCAGGACCTCCAGCGGGTTCACCGTGAGGTTGGCCTTGCCGGTCGCGGTCGGGAACCTGCGCTCGTCGCGGGGCGCGTGCGGGAGGGTGAAGCCGCCGGGCTCGCGGATGCGGGCGTTGTAGTCGGCGAAGCCGGGGACGACGCGGGAGACGTGGTCGCGGATCACGTCGTAGTCGCGCTCCATGGCGTCCCAGCCGATGCCCGAGTCCGGAAGTGCGGCCCTCGCCAGCCGGCAGACGATCGACACCTCCGAGAGCAGGTGCTCGGACGCGGGGGCCAGCCGGCCCCGGGAGGCGTGGACCATGCCCATCGAGTCCTCGACGGAGACGAACTGGGGGCCCGAGTCCTGGTCGTCGCGCTCGGTGCGGCCGAGCGTCGGGAGGATCAGGGCCAGCTCGCCGGTCACCGCGTGCGAGCGGTTCAGCTTGGTGGAGACCTGCGCGGTCAGCCGGCAGGTGCGCAGGGCGGCCTCGGTGACGGCCGAGTCGGGGGTGGCGCGGACGAAGTTGCCGCCCATCCCGAGGAAGAGCCTCGCCCGGCCGTCGCGCATGGCGCGGATCGCGTCGACGGTGTCCAGGCCGTGCTCGCGCGGCGGCTCGAAGCCGAACTCGGCGGCGAGGGCGTCCAGGAACGCGGGCTTCGGCTTCTCCCAGATGCCCATCGTCCGGTCGCCCTGCACGTTGGAGTGGCCGCGCACCGGGCAGACGCCCGCGCCGGGGCGGCCGATGTTGCCGCGCAGCAGCAGGAAGTTGACGATCTCCCGGATCGTCGGCACCGAGTTGCGGTGCTGGGTGAGGCCCATCGCCCAGCAGACGATGATCCGCTTCGCGGTGAGGACGTCGCCGAGCGTCGCGGCGATCTCGCCGCGGGTCAGCCCGGTCGCCTCCAGGACGTCGTCCCAGTCCAGGCCGAGGGCGTGCTCGCGGAACGCCTCGAACCCGTGGCAGTGGGCGTCGAGGAAGCCGCGGTCGACGGCCTCGGGCGCGTCCGACTCCAGCAGCAGGCGGTTGAGGGCCTGGAACAGCGCCAGGTCGCCGTTCAGCCGGATCTGCAGGAACCGGTCGGCGAGCACCGTGCCCTGCCCGGTCACCCCGGACGGGCGCTGCGGGTTCTTGAACCGCATCAGCCCCGCCTCGGGCAGCGGGTTCACCGCGACGATCCGGGCGCCCTCCTTCTTGGCCTTCTCCAGCGCCGAGAGCATCCGCGGGTGGTTCGTCCCCGGGTTCTGGCCGACGACGAAGATCAGGTCGGCTTGGTAGAGGTCCTCCAGCAGCACCGAGCCCTTGCCGATGCCGATCGTCTCGCTCAGCGCCGACCCGGACGACTCGTGGCACATGTTGCTGCAGTCCGGCATGTTGTTGGTGCCGAACGCGCGGGCGAACAGCTGGTAGGCGAACGCGGCCTCGTTGCTCGTCCGGCCCGAGGTGTAGAAGACGGCCTCGTCGGGGGATTCGAGGGCGTTCAGCTCGGACGCGAGCAGCCCGAACGCCTCGTCCCAGCCGATCGGCTCGTAGTGCTCGGACCCGGCCCGCTTCACCATCGGCTCGGTGAGCCGCCCCTGCTGCCCGAGCCAGTGGTCGGACCGCCCGCCCAGCTCGGCGACGGTGTGCCGGGCGAAGAACTCCCGCGTGACGCGCCGCGTCGTCGCCTCCTCCGCGACGGCCTTCGCGCCGTTCTCGCAGAACTCGGCGACGTGCCGGTGGTCGCCCTCCGGCCACGCGCAGCCGGGGCAGTCGAACCCCTGCTTCTGGTTGACGCGCAGCAGCGTCAGCGCCGTCCGCCGGACGCCCATCTGCTCGTACGACTGCCGGAGGGCGGCGGTGACCCCCGGGACGCCCGCCGCCCACGTCTTCGGCTCCGTGACCTCGAGGCCCGAGTCGTCGAAGTCACCGGTGGGCGCCTTGCGCGTCATGGGGAACACATCCTCCTGGTCGGCGGTCGTCTCTCCCACACTGTCGCACGAGCGCGGCGTTTCCGGCCCTTCCGGATCCGCAGGATGGAAGCGGGCCGCCGCCGCGCGCGCCGTCACTGGGGCGGGCCCTCCGTCAGGCGCAGCGCGGCCCGCATGCGGGCGCCCTGCCGGTCGGTCCATTCGACGCGGACGGTGTCGCCGGGGTGGCGGGCGAACATCAGCGACGTCAGCGTGGACGGGGAGTCGACGGTGTCATCGCCGAAGGCGACGATGACGCCGCCCACCGGGATGCCGGCGGTCTCGGCGGGCGTGCCCGGCACGACCTCGGCGACGAGCGCGCCGGGGGAGCGGCCGTTGGAGCGGACCTTGACGCCGAGCATGGCCGTCGGCCCGATGTGCACGGTCGAGGACGCCTCGCCGCGCTGGATCCGCCGGGCGATCTCCAGCGCCCGGTCGGACGGGATCGCGTAGCCGCGGTGGTCCTTCTTCGGCTTGGTCCCCTTGGTGGAGAGCCCGGCGGACGCGGCGGTGTTGATGCCGATGACCCGGCCGCCGGTGTTGAGGAGGGGGCCGCCGGAGTCGCCCGGCTTGATCGGCGCGTTCGTCTCGATGAGCCCGGTGAGGCGCTCGGAGGTGCCGCTGTTGTCGTCGCGGGCGGTGACGGCCTGGTCCAGCGCGGTGATCCTCCCGGTGACGACGGACGGCGTCCCGCCCTTGCCGCCCGCGTTGCCGACGGCGGTCACCACGTCGCCGACGCTCGCCTCGGCGGCGGAGGCGAACGTCGCGGTCTTGAGCCGCGCCGCGCCGGTCAGCCGGATCACCGCGATGTCGCCCGCCCGGTCGTAGCCGACGACCACGGCGGGGTAGCTGCGGCGGTTGTCGGTGTCGGTCCCCTTGATCGTGGTGGCGCCCTTGATCACGTGGTTGTTGGTCAGCACCAGGCCGGTCGCGGTGAGCACGATGCCCGTCCCGGCGGCGCGGGTGCCGTTCAGGTCCTGCTCGGTCTCGATGTTGACGACGCCGGGCTTGCGCCCGCTGGGCTTGCCCTGCTTCTTCGCGGTGGTCTTCACCGGGGGCGGGACGTCCTGCGGCCCGCCGTTCTCCATCACCCGGCAGCCCGGGGCGAGGAGGGCGAGCAGGGCGACCAGGAGCATCGGTAGTGCGGCGCGGACACCGCGACGCACGGGGTACTCGCTCACCTCGGTGCCTCCTCCCGCTGATTCCTCCAATGATTCCCGATTCATGGCGAATAGTCCTTGACCCCCTTATAGCTAACGGCTATCTATATAGCTGACCGTTAGGGGGGTGGCGCGGGCTCGCCGACCCGTCCGGGAAGGGAGAACGTGAGCGTGGAGGACGTCCTGCGGGCGCGTGGCCTGCGCAGGCACTACGGGACGGGGCACGCGCTGGTCCGCGCGGTGGACGGCGTCGACCTCGGGGTCGCGGCGGGGGAGACCGTCGGGATCATCGGGCCGAGCGGCTGCGGCAAGTCCAGCCTGCTGCACCTGCTGGGCGGGCTCGACCGGCCGGACGGGGGCGAGCTGTGGCTGGGCGGCCGGCGGATCGACCGGCTCTCCGAGACCGCGGCGGCCCGGCTGCGGCGCGGCCGCATCGGCTTCGTCTTCCAGGCGTTCCACCTCGTGGACGAGCTGACCGCGCGCGAGAACGTGGAGCTGCCCGCGCTGCTCGCCGGGGCGTCCGCGCGCGCCGCCCGCCACCGCGCCATGGACCTGCTGGAGCGGGTCGGCCTGACCGGCCGGGCCGGGCACCTGCCGGCCGCGCTGTCGGGCGGTCAGCGCCAGCGCGTCGCGGTCGCGCGGGCGCTGGTCAACGACCCGATGCTGCTGCTCGCCGACGAGCCGACCGGCAACCTCGACAGCGCCGCGGCCGCCGGCGTGCTGCGCCTGTTCGCCGCGCTGCGGGCCGAGGGCCGCACGATCGTCGTCGTCACCCACGACTCCCGCATCGCCGGCACCGCCGACCGGCTGATCACGATGCGGGACGGCGCGTTCGTCGACCAGACCGTCCTCGCGGGGCGCCCCGGCGACCTCGGCTCGCTGGCCGGGCCGCTCTGACATGGGCCGGACGCTGATCGCGCTGCGGCTGGCGCTGCGGGACCTGCGCCGCCGCCCCGCCCAGTCGCTGCTGCTGCTGATCATCATCGCCGCCACCGCCGCGACGCTCACCCTCGGCCTGCTCGTCCGGGGCGCCGCCGACGACCCCTGGGACCGGACCCGCGCCGCCACCGCCGGGCCGGACGCGGTCGCGACGGCCGCGGACACCGCCGCGCTGAGGGACCTCGCCCGTGCTCCCGGCGTCGTCGAGGCGGGCACGCCCTACCCGGTGCTGTCCACCACGCTGCGGGCGCGGGGCGCCGCGGTCAACGCGGTCGCGCAGGGCCGCGCCACGGCGCCGGACCGCCTCGACCGGCCCTACGTCACCGACGGCCGCTGGACGGCCCCCGGGACGGCGGTGGTCGAGCGCGCCTTCGCCGGCGCGCTGGGCGTCCGCCCCGGCGACCGGATCGTGCTCGGCGGCCGGGCGTTCACGGTCTCCGGCGTCGCGGTGACGACGGGGCGCGTGCCGTATCCGTCCGCCTCGCCGGGGCTGGTCTGGGTCACCCGCGCCGACGCCGCCCGCCTGGAGGCGGCCGAGAGGCGGTGGACGATGCCGCTGCGGCTCGCCGACCCGCAGGCCGCGCCCGCCTTCGCGGCGGCGCACCCCGGCGTCCGGTCCGCGCAGGACATGGCCGCCTACGCCACCAGTGAGCTGCGCCTGGCCAACGGTCTGCTGCTCGCCGGGACGTGGGCGCTCGCGATCCTGGCCGGCCTGTGCGTCGCGCTGCTGGTCGGCGGGCGGCTCGCCGAGCAGGGCCGGCGGGTCGGGCTGCTGAAGGCCGCCGGCGCGACCCCCGCGCTCGTCGCCGCCGTGCTGCTGGCCGAGCACCTCGCGGTCGCGCTGGCGGCGGGCGTGCTGGGGCTGCTCGGCGGCTGGGCGGTGTCGCCGGCGCTGACCGCGCCGAACGCGGGCCTGCTCGGCACCGCGGCGGCGCCCGCGCCGGGCCCCGGCGTCGTCGCCGCCGTCCTGCTCGCCGCGCTGGCGGTCACCGTCGCGGCGACCGCCGTCCCCGCGCTGCGCGGGGCCCGGATCAGCACGGTGGCGGCCCTCACCGAACCGGTGCGCGCCCCGCGCCGCTCGCGGCTCGTCGCATTGTCGGCCGGACTGCCCGTCCCGCTGCTGCTCGGCGTCCGGGTGGCGGCGCGCCGCCCGCGCCGGACCTGGCTCGCCGCCGCCAGTACGGCCGTGACCGTCGCGATGGTGGTGGCGGCCCTCGCGCTGCACCGGGACGTCGCGCGCAAGGACGCGGGCGCGGCCGGTCCCGACTTCGTGCCCGGCGCCGGGAACCCGGTGACCGAGCGGGTGAGCGAGATCGTCCTCGTGCTGTCGCTCGCACTGCTCCTGCTGGCCGCCGTCAACGCGGTCCTCACCGCCTGGACGACGTCGCTCGACACGGCCCGTCCCGCCGCCCTCACCCGGGCGCTCGGCGCGACGCCGCGCCAGGTCGCGGCGGGGCTCTGCGCGGCGCAGCTGCTGCCCGCGGCCGCCGCCGCGCTCGCCGGCGTCCCGCTCGGGCTGCTGGTGCACGCGGCGGCGCTGGCCGCGGCCGGCGGGCACGGCGGCGCGGGCGTTCCGGCGCTCTGGCTCGCCGCGGTCGTCCCCGCGACGCTCGCCGCCGTCGCCGTCCTCACCGCCGTGCCCGTCCGGCGCGCCGCGACCCGGCCGGTCGCGCGGGCGCTCAGCGGGTGAAGTAGCGCCGGGGGTTGTCGACCAGCATCTGGCCGAGCTGCGCGTCGGTGACGCCGGCGGCGCGCAGGGCGGGCAGGACGTCGTCGCTGATGTGCCGGTAGTTCCAGTTCGGCTGCATCGCCGGGACGGTCGCCGGGTCGGGCCCGAACCAGTCGATGAAGCAGCTCGCGTCGTGGCTGAGGACGATCCGGTCGGCGTACCCCCGCTCGCACAGGGACGCGATCGTCGCGACCCGGTCCCCGGTCGGGTTGATGATGTCGAGGCCGAACCGGTCCATGCCGAGGATCGCGCCGGTGTCGGCCAGCTCCATCAGGTAGCCGAGGTCGTTGCTGTCGCCCGCGTGCCCGATGACGACCTTGGCGAGGTCGACGCCCTCCTCGCCGAGGATGTCGACGACCGTCCGGCCCGCGTGGACCGAGCTCTCGGTGTGGACGGTGACCGGGGCGCCCGTCTCCCGGTGCGCCCCGGCGACGGCCCGCAGGATCCGCTCGACGCCGGGGGTGAGGCCGGGGGCGTCCACCGCGCACTTGAGGAACGCGGCCTTGACGCCCGTGCCCGCGATGCCCTCGGTCAGGTCGCGGGTGAAGTGCGCGATCATCGGGTCGGGGCCCTCGTCCAGCATCGCGCCGGGGCCGCGGAAGTGGAACTGGAACGGGATGTCGTTGTAGGTGTAGATGCCCGTCGCGACGATGATGTTGAGCTCGGGCAGCTGCTCGGCGATCCGCTTGATGCGCGGGATGTAGCGGCCGAGCCCCCACACGGTCGGGTCGGCGATCGTGGTGATGCCCCGGTCGACCAGCTCGCGCAGCTTGGCGACGGCGTCGGAGACCTTCTCCTCCTCGTCCCACCAGTCGCCGAGGCCGTAGTTCTCGACGTTCTCGGTGCTGAGGACGAAGACGTGCTCGTGCATGAACGTGCGTCCCAGGGCGGTGACGTCGACGGGACCGCGGACGGTCTCTACTGCGGGCATCGGCTCTCCTCGGGAATTCGCGCCGCCGGGTGCATACCGACCAGTCGGTTTCTGGCAAGCTAAGACGCGGGGCGCACCCCCGTCAATGCCCGCTCCCCGAGGAGGTGCCCAGGTGACGGACACGGTACCGGTGCCGGAGTCGACCGCGCCCGTCCGGCAGAGCGCGGTCGAGCGGCGGATCCTGGACGCCGCGCTGCGGCTGTTCGCCGAGCGCGGCTTCGACGGGACGTCCGTGCAGGGCATCGTCGAGGCGGCCGAGGTCACCAAGGGCGCCCTCTACCACTACTTCGACTCCAAGGACGACCTCCTCTACGAGATCTACCACTCGCTGATCGCCCGCCAGCTCGCCGACCTCGGCGCGGTGCTGGCGCGCGGGCTGCCGCCCCGCGAGGCCGTCCGCGCGGTGCTCACCGGCTTGATCCTGAGCACCGCCGAGCACATCGACGAGGCGAAGGTGTTCGCCCGCGACAAGGACCGGCTGGACGACGCCCGGATGCGCTCGGTCCGCGCCGACCGCCGCCGCTACCACGTGATGTTCCGCGGCCTCGTCGAGCAGGGCCAGCGGGACGGCGTGTTCAGCACCGCCACGCCCGCCGAGACCGTGACGATCGTGGCGCTCGGCATGGTCAACCAGCTGCCGTCCTGGTACCGCCCGGACGGCCCGAAGACCGCCGCCCAACTGGCCGACGAGGTGGCCGGCTTCATCCTCGCCGCCCTGGACTAGCGCCGCTCCGCGAACGCCGACCGCCCCCGCCTCGTTGATCTGCGGCGTGTTGTTGTTTTCGACGCGCTCATAACAACAACACGCCGCAGGTCAACGGACCCGGTGAACCTTGGTGGACATCGCGCTCACGCCGGCTTCGCGGGTGGCGGTGGCGGTGACCGCTGCGGCGAGCAGGGCGAGCGCGGCGATCGAGACGGCCATCGGGAGGGCGGTGTCCGGGCCGGCGATGCCGGCGAGCGGCGCGGCGGCGCCGCCGAGCGTGAACTGCGCGACGCCGAGCAGGGCGGACGCGCTCCCGGCGACGCGCGGCGGGCGTCCCGACAGGGCCAGCGCCGTGGCGTTCGGCAGGATCAGGCCCTGCCCCGTCGCGACCAGGAACAGCGCGGGCAGCACCCCGTGCAGGCCGGCGTCCGCGGCGACCGCGGCGAGCAGGCCGAGCCCGCCCGCGGCCACGATCGCGAGCCCCGCGGCCAGCAGCCGCCGCAGCGGCACCCGGCCGGCGAGCAGGCCGCCGACCTGCCCGGCGGCCACGATCCCGAGCGAGTTGGCGCCGAAGGCGATGCTGAACCCCTGCGGCGACAGGCCGTAGATGTCCTGGAGCACGAACGGCGACCCGGAGATGTAGGTGAACAGCGCGGCGAACGCGAGGCCGATCGTGAGCGCGTAGCCGACGAACGCCCGGTCGCGCAGGAGGGCCTGGAACGTGGCGGCCGTCGCGCGCAGCCCGCCGGTCTCGCGCCGCTCGGGCGGCAGCGTCTCCTTGAGCCCGGCCAGCGCGGCCAGGAACAGCGCCACGCCGATCCCGGAGAGGACGGCGAACACGCCCGGCCACGGCATCAGCCGCAGCAGCTGCCCGCCCAGCACGGGCGCGAGGATCGGAGCGAGCCCGTTCACGAGCATGAGCACCGAGAAGAACTTGGCCGCCGCGATCCCGTCGTACAGGTCCCGGACGATCGCCCGCGCGATGACGATCCCGGCGGCCCCGGCGGCGCCCTGCACCACCCGCAGCGCGATGAGCGTCTCCACCGTCGGCGCGGCGGCGCACAGCAGCGACGCGGCGGCGTAGGCGGCGAGCCCGGCCAGCAGCGGACGGCGCCGGCCGAGCCGGTCGCTCAGCGGCCCGGCGACGGCCTGCCCGATCGCGAGGCCCGCGACGCACCCGGTCAGTGTGAGCTGCGCCTGCACCGCGCCCGTGGACAGGTCGCCGGTGAGCGAGGGCAGCGCCGGCAGGTACATGTCGATCGACAGCGGCGCGACGGCCGTCAGGGCGCCGAGCAGGAAGATCAGCGCCAGCCGGCGGTTCCCCGGCCTGGCGCCCGGGTCGGCCGTCTTCGTCATGCGGTCTCCAGGACGACGGGACGCCCGGCCGTGCGTTCACGGCCGGGCGCACTCGGGATGGACTCAAACAGTAGTGACCACTTGGTCGTAGCTGAGACGCGGGTTGCGGGGGAACCAGGCGTCCGGGCCGGGCTTGCCGGCGTTCACCACCGCGATCGGCCGGATCCCGCCGCCCGGGAAGAACTCCTTCTCGACGGCGCCGGCGTCGAAACCGGCCATCGGACCGGCCGCGAGGCCGGCGGCGCGGATGCCGAGGATCAGGTAGCCGAGCTGGATCGAGGCGTTGAAATGGGCCATCGCGGGCCGGCCGGGGGAGGCGTGCAGGTCGTCCCGGATGCCCTCCCGGTGCGGGAAGGTGACCGGCAGGTGCTCGTGGAAGTCCTCGTCGGCGCCGACGATCAGCGTCAGCGGCGCGGTCGCGGTCTTGGCGCGGTTGCCCTCGCTCATCAGCGGGACGAGCCGCTCGCGCGCCTGCGGGGAGCGCACGTCGACGATCCGGAGCGGCTGCGCGTTCATCGCGGTCGGCGCCCACTTCACCAGGTCGTAGATCGCGCGGAGCTGCTCCTCGGTGACGGGCTCGGACGTGAACGTGTTCGCGGTCCGGGCCCCGCGGAACAGGACGTCCTGGGCGGCGTCGTCAAGGGTGAGCAGCGGCTGGTGCGCGTCGGTCGTCGTCTCGTGGGTCGTCATTTCGTGCCTCTCGCGAGGAATCAGGTGGTCCGAGAGGTTGAAGCCGACGACGTTGCGTTATCTTCCATGTCAGGAAGTGTCGTCGGTCACACGGCGCCGGTCACACGGCCCTAGAAGGGGAACCGTTCGGCCGCGGCGACGACGGCGCCGGTGACGGTCGCGATGGTCAGCGCCGACACCCCGGCCAGCACGGCCCAGCGTCCGACCTGGTACCCGGCGGGCACGCGGCCGGATCCCCGCCCCCGCACCGGCCAGGGCGCGCGGAGCGGCGCGGTGCCCGGCGGCTCCTGCGGCGCGTCGGTGAGCGGGCCGTCGCCGTTGGACGTCCCGGCGGGGCCGAGCCCGGTCACCCAGCCGAGCAGCTCGGCGACGTCCGCCGGCTCGGTGCCGAGGCCGGAGGCGAAGTACCGGACCTGCGCGGCGACCTGGTCGAGGGTGCGGACGGTGTTGCCGAGGCCGACGCGCCCGAGCCAGTCGCGCAGGTCGGCGTCCTCGCCGAGGCAGCGGCCGACCTCCGTGCGGACCAGCAGGTCGGTCTTGGTGACGACGACGGCGACCCGCTTCTGCCGCCCCTGGTCGGGACGGGACCGCAGGTCGTTCAGCACCCGCTGGAGGGTGTCGGCCGGGTCCTCCTCCGAGGACACGGCCGCGTGGTCGATGAGGTCGCGCTCGTCGCCGGTGAGGGCGCGGCGCAGGTGGGGGAGGGCGAACGGGTCCACGATGAACAGCAGCGCCTCGCTGTGGTCCAGGTAGCGCAGCGACTCGACCTCCGTCGCGCCCGTGTAGTGCTCGCCGGCGGGGTCGAACAGGTACAGGATGCGCCGCGCGCGCCCCGGGAGCTCGACGTCCACCATGGTCGCGAGGGGCAGTTCCGGGCCGGTCTTGGCGAGCCGCCCGCCGCGCTGGAACTCGCGGATCGCGCCCGCGTACGCCTGCGCGTGCCGCTGCTCGACGAACGCCAGCCGTCCGTGGACGGCGCGGGCCCGCGCGTGCAGCGCCCGGATGCCGAGGACCATGAACGTGGTCTTGCCGGCCGCCGGGCCGCCGACGAACGGCAGCGGCTCCACGCGGACGCGCCCGATCCGCTCCGGCAGCCGGCCGCCGCAGTGCGGGCAGTACGCGGCCAGCCGGAACCGCCCGAGCGGAACGGTCGTCGGCAGCCGCGCCCCGCAGCGGCACACGTTCCGGAACGCGCCGCCCGCGCCGGGCGCGAGGCGCCGGTGCCGCGCCCCGCAGCCCGGGCACTCGTACTCGGGCAGGCCGATCCGCTCGTAGCAGAACGGGTGCGGGCAGGTCTGGAGGATCCGCCCGTACATCATGAAGCCGCGCTCCACCGCGGCGAGGACCAGCACGCACGCCAGCCACCCCGCGAGCCCGATCGCCGCGACGACCCCGTACAGGACGGTCAGCGCCAGCACGAACACCGACGCGGGGACGGCGGCGGCGACGATGCCCGCGCACAGCGCCAGCCAGACCGGGAAGACGAAGAACCCCCACGGGCCGCCGAGGAGCGTCCGGGTGAGCCGCACGACGATGGCCCGGGCCGTCCGGTACACCTGCGGGACGACGGTGCGGCTGATCGTCCACCAGTCGCGCCACACCTGGCCGAGCAGGTAGTGCCGGTAGGCGACGTCCGGGGCGGCGACCGGCGACGGGCCCTCCAGGCTGGACGGCGCGAGCGTCCGGCACGCGTGCAGGTAGTACACGCCGAGCGCGGCGGCCCCGGCGACGACCAGCGTCGCGGCGAACAGCACCGGGAACACGTACATGAACCCGAGCCACATGGCGCCCAGCCAGACGGCGATCAGCAGCAGCACGATGATCGGATGCACGCGCTCACCCCCCGCCCTCGGCGAGCAGGTCGCGGAGCGCGGCCCGCAGCTCGGGGCTGCGCGCCAGGTGCGCGTCGAGCTGCCGGCCGGCGAGCCACCGCCCGGCCGCCGCCCGCGCCCACGCCTCCAGGGACGGCTCGGCGACGCCGCGCGTGCGCAGCCGCAGCACGACCTCGACCAGGTCGTTGCGCTCCCTGACCTCGCGGCCGAGCACCGGGCCGCGTCCGGTCGGCCCCGCGGTCCACGCCTCGGCGACCCGGGCGCGGACGGGCGGCGGGAGGGCGGCCAGCAGCTCCGCCCGGACCTCCGGCCGCCGCCGGGACAGCCTCCGCACCGCGCCGGCGAACGCCTCGCCGGCGAGCTGCCGGGACGTGCGGCCGGCGTCCGCGATCTCCGCCAGCGCCCGCGCCGCCCGCTCCGGGTCGGCGGTGACGGCGGTCCCGTACGCCTGGACGACGCGGGCGTCCCGCGCGGCCGGGCCGTCCGGCATGACCTCCCGGACCCGTCCGGCCAGCAGCAGCGTCGCCGGGTCCGCCAGGCCCGCGCCGCCGGGGAACGCCAGCCGGGTGAACGTGCGGGACGGCAGCCCGGCCAGCGCGGGATGCGCGCCGTGCGCGTCCAGGAGGTCGGCGCACTCCCCGGCGGACGGCGGCGCGTCCCACACCTCGCGGAGGGCCGCGTCGAGATCGGCGGCGCCGTCCAGCCGCAGCAGTTCGCCCGTGACCGCGATGCGCCGCCCCCGGTGCCGCCGGGCCACGGACGTCAGCACCGCGACCGCGACGCCGGGCACGGCCCTGAGCCGCTCGGCGTGCCGGTACAGCAGGTCGCAGGCGTCCGGTGTGAGCGGCGACGCCCGTCCCGCGGCGAGCCCGGCGACCAGCCCGTCCAGCACCGCGTCCCGCAGCTCCTCGGGGGCGTGCTCGTGCACGGCGAGCGCGAGGCCGAGGCCCATGGACGGGACGCCGGGCACGAGGTCGCGCCACACCCACGCGGGGATGCCGGACCCGTGCCGCGCCAGCAGCTCCGCCGCCGCGCCCTCCTCCCCGGCCGTCACGGTCGCGTCGCCCCGGCACAGCGCGAGCAGCGCGGCGGCGCCCTCCCGCGCGGGGTCGTGCAGCGGCGCCAGCTCGCCGAGGGCGTCGAGGCCGCCGAAGTCGGCGGCGCGCCAGCAGCCGGCGACGGTCCGCGCGAAGCGGCTCGCCCGGCCGCCCGCGCCGTCCGCGCCGCCCTCGCGCAGGTCGAACGCCGGCGCGTGCGGGGCGTGGTGCCGCACGGCGGACCAGACCGCGGGCGTCGTGCCGACGAGGCGCTGCGCGGCGCCGTCCGGGTCGGCGGTGTAGGTGACGAACGACAGCCGCGCCGCCGCCGCGACCGGCAGCGAGTACGACACGACCGCGATCCAGCGCGCGATCAGCTCGACGTCGTCGGCGACCAGCACGACCCGCCCGTGGCCGCGCTCCAGCACGCCGGCGACCGCGTCCACCAGCAGGGCGAGCAGCGCGTACGGGTCGTCCGGGCCGGACGCGGCGAGCCAGGCGGCGAGCGCCTCGGGATCGAGCGCGGCGCCGGGCGCGAGCTCCTCCAGCGGGTCGAGCACGGCGCCGGCGGCGGGCAGCGGCGCCCAGTGCGGGGCCCGCCACAGCTCGGCGGGCCGCAGCCCCTCCAGCTCGTCCGGCTCCGCCACCACCGCGTGCGCGAAGAAGTTGCCGAACCGCCCCGAGTAGTCGCGGCCGAGGTAGCGGCAGCGCAGCAGCAGCGGGCGCCCGTCGACCCGGTCGTAGAGCAGCGACACCGGGAACAGGCCGAGCTCGGAGTCGTCGGGGGACGGCGGCGCGTCCGGCGGCGGCCGGTACGCCAGGTACGGGGTCACGCCCGCCCGGACCCCGTCCGGCAGGCCCGGGGTCTCCGCGACGAACTGGAACCCGGCCCGGCCGGTCGGCCCGCGCCGCGCGGAGGTGTAGTGCAGCTGCCAGGCCACTAGCCGCCCCCCGGGCGGACGCCGTCGAGCATCCCGAACCGGTACAGCAGCCACAGCAGCGGGTCCTCCGCCCGGTACGGCCGGACGCCGCCCGCGCCGACGCGCCCCCGCTCGGGGACGCCGCCGAGCGCCGACAGCCCGAACAGCGCGTGGTCGGCGTACTGCTGGCCGAGGTAGGTGTCGAGCTGCCCCGCCTGCCAGTCGTGCAGCAGCGCCCGGACCTGCTCGTCCACCGCGTCCCTGTCGTCGAGGTCCAGCACGCCCTGCCCGGACCGCGACCGGTGCAGCGCCGACTGCCGCAGCAGCCCCGGCCGCAGCACGTCGATCTTGGTGAGCGCGACCGCGACCGGCACGGGCAGCGGCTCGCCCGGACGGGTCCCGTGCCGCTGCCGCAGCGCCTCGGTCACCCGGGCGATGATGTTGAGCGGCTCGCTGCCCGGGTCCTCCCCGGCGGCGCGCGGCCCGGGGACGGCGTCCCGCACGCCCGTCCGGGCGCCGGGCAGCTCCAGCGGGTCGACCAGGAAGATGATCGCGTCGGCGGCCTCCAGGTACCGCAGGTGCAGGCCGGTGGCCTCGCGGCTGCGCAGGTCCTCGCCCGCCGTGTCGAACAGCACCAGCGCCAGCGACTCGTTGCGGGCACGCGCGAAACGGCCCCGCCGCGTCCGCGTCAGCAGGTACACCAGCGGCTCGCGCGGACCGGTCGCGGCGCTGGCCGTCGTCGGCAGCAGCCGCCGCTCCTCCAGCAGCGGGCGGGCGAAGTCGCGCTTGTAGCGCTCGATGGTGCGGTCGTCGCACGCCACGAGCGAGGCGTCCAGCTCCGTCCCGACCCGGTTCATCAGCTCGTGCAGCAGCACCGCGATGTAGGTGCTCTTGCCCGCGTTCTTCGCCCCGACGAGCGCCACGATGCGCCCCGGCGAGTCGCAGTACGCGGACGGCAGCGGATTGTGGCACTCCGGGCACGCCCGGTTCCCCGTCGGCAGCCCGCACTCGGGGCAGTCGGCCCGCCCCTTCCGCCCGGACGCGGCGAACACCGGCGGCAGCGACGCGCCCGCCGTCGAGCCCGTGTACTCGGCCAGCCGCTCGTCGAGCACCGGCGCGCAGCCCTGCCGCCGACCCGCCTGCCCCCGGCACCGGAACAGCACCCGCTGCGGCGCCACCGACGCGAAGCAGTAGGGGCAGGTGACGCCCTGCCTGGACGGCATCCCGGGAATCGCCATCCGGGCCAGTGGCCGCGTCACCGTGCGACCTGGAGCCGGCGGACGGGCGGGTCGCTCAGCTCGACGCCGTCGTCGTCGGCGAAGCAGCGGAGCCAGTACGGCCCGGACGCGTCCGGGAGGGCCAGGGACAGCTCGCCGGGCACGGGCACCTGCTCCCAGGCGCCGAGCGTGTCGCCGTCGCCGGGGCGGTGCGGCATGACCCGCCCGGCGCGCAGCACCAGCGACAGCCGCGCCACCCGCAGCGGCCGCGGCGAGGTGAGCCGGATCGTCAGCGACCGCCGCCACGGCGGCCCCGACCGCAGCACGTCGTACCGGACGATCGTGCGCGCCGCGACCACGGCGGTCACGGGCTGACCGGTCACCCGCACGCCGCCCACGGTCCCGGCCGCCGCGACCGAGACCTCGACGGAGGCGTCCTCGGGGACGGGCAGCCGGACCCCGCCCTGCGTGTCGTAGGAGGCCCGTGTGACGGCCTGGGCGGAGCGAAGCGGGGGGTGCGGGGGGTCGCCCCCCCACGGGGACGCGGCATCGGTTCTCGGCTCGCCGCCGATCCGGTAGGCGAGGTCGACCTCGGCGACGTCCGCGGGCCAGTCGAACCCGACGTGGACGTACGCGCCGCGCCGCTCGGCGACCAGCCGGCGCGGCGGCGGCAGGTTCACGTGCCGGTGGTAGGCGCCGATCGCGGCGGCGCCCTCCGCGACCGTCACCGCGAGCAGCCACCCGCCGGCCCCCGGCCGCACCTCGATCCCGCCCGGGACCGGTGCGCACGCCAGCCGGCGCGTCTCCCGCCGCACCTCCTCCAGCGGGACGACCGCGCTGCGCGGCCACGGCGGCGGGCCGTCCGACAGCACCAGCTCCACGGCCCCGTGCGCGGGCGGCTCGAACCGGACCCGCACCAGCCCCGGGTCGGACGCGTCGGTCTCCGCGCGGACCTCGTAGACGGGCTCGGGCGGCGCGCTGGGCGTGGCCGACGCCCGCACCCCGTCCGTCATGACCTCCCGCCCGGACGCGTCGAGGTAGACGGCCGAGACCAGGTAGTGGTGGGTGCGCCCGTTCGGCACCGGCTCGCGGAACCCGTCCCGCCCCGCCGCCACGGGCCGCCCGTCCCGCGCGACGACGACCCGCGCCGCCTCGTCGGGACACCGCCACCGCCCGGTGACCTGCCCGTCGCCGGCGACCAGCTCGACGTCGGAGGGCTCCGGCCGCACCACGACGGGCCCCGCCACGGCGGGCGCCGCCGCGCCTTCCCCGCGAACCGCGAACACCGCGTAGTACACCGGCACGTTCACGGGCGGCCGTGCGTCCACCGGCCCCGCGACGGGCTCGCCGTCCCGCACGTCCCGCGGCGCCCGCCCGACCCGCCGCACGAGGTGGTAGCCGATCTCGCCCGCGGGGGACGGCGACCCCTCCCACGACAGCCGCACCGCCGCGCCCTGCCCGCCCGCGCCGGCGGGGTCGACGTCGGCGCGCAGGGACGGGACGGGGCGCGGGGGGAGGCGGCGCCGGTGGGCCTCGGCACCGGGCAGGTCGCGGACGAGGCGGAGCGCGTCGGAGAGGAGGCGGAAGGCGCGGTCCGGGTCGCGTTCGGCGGCGGCGGTCTCACGGAGCCGGAGGGCGGTGTCGAGCCGGTGCCGGGCCTCGGCGGCGAGGAGCTCCTCCTCGGGCGGCTCCCCGTGGCGGGACGGCGGGTGCTCGGGGGACGGGTGCGGGATCTTCGCGGCGTCGGCGGCCTCGGCGGCGGCGTACACGTCGCCCGCGTCGAGGAGGGCGCGCAGCCGGCCCGCGAGGCCGCCGCCCGGCCCGGTCTCGCGGACGATCGCGAAGACCAGTCGGCGGGCGTCGCCCTGCTCGATGCCGAGGTCCTCGATCGCGTGCCGGAGCAGGGCGCGCTCGGACGCGCGCTGCCGGAGGCGCTCGCGCAGCCGGTCGGCCACGTCGAACAGCAGCAGGGCGTGCGGGTCGGCGTCCGAGCGGAGCGCGGCGAGGATCGTGTCGGCATGGGTGGTGCTGGTGTCGCGGCCGCGCCGCGCCCACTCGGCGCCCGCCGCCGCGACGGCGGCCTCGTCCAGGCGCGGGTCGCCGCCGGGCGCGGCGAAGCCGCCGAGGACGCGGATCGGCCCGGTGAGCCGGGGCCCGAACAGGAAGTCGGCGAGGTGCCGCTTGCCGAGGACGTCCAGCGACTCGCGCACCTTCCGGTACGCGGGGTAGGGCGCGGCGGACGGCAGCGGGTCCGGTTCGCGGATCTCGATGCCGTCGGCGGCGGCCAGCCCGGCCAGCTCGGCGCGGGTCACGCCGCCGGTGCGGGCGATGGCCTCGACCTCGGCGGGCGCGGCCGTCCGCAGCACCCCGGCGGCGTCGGCGAGCCGGGCGCGGGCCTGGCCGCGGCGCCGCTCGGTGCGCTCGGCGCCGCCGCGCAGCCGCGCCTCCAGCGGGCGCGGGTCGCCGCGCTCGGCGGCGGCGAACAGCGGCGCCAGCTCGCGGTGCTCGGCCTCCAGCCGGTCGATCAGCTTGCGGTACTTCAGCTGACCGCGGGCCCGCCGCCAGCACTGCCGGACCTCCTTCACCCGCGCCGCGACCGGCTCGGCGGCGAGCGGATCGGGCAGCGCGTAGCGGACGCGCAGGTCCTCGGGAGGCTGGTCGCCCGCGGCACGCGCGGGCTCCAGTACCTCCCGCCGGTAGTCGTCGTCGAACGCCACGGGCGCCTCCAGGGGGTCGGCGGGGCGCTCAGCTCACCTGGACGCGGGAGAGGGCCTTGCGGGAGCGTTCGACCTCTTCCTCGGACATGCCGCCGACGTCCACCTTCAGCTCCAGCCTCTCGCCGGTCTCCTTCTCCACGGCCGTGACGTTCAGCAGCCCGGACGAGTCGAGCGCGAACGTGACGCCGATCGGCCAGCCCGCCTTCTTGCCCGGCGGGACGCGGATCTCCCCGGTCGCGATCTCGGTGTTGTCGATCAGGTCGCCGGACTCCACGACCCCCGCCTGCTCCATGACCCGGATGTCGGCGGAGGTCTGGTCGTCGTAGACGGTGAAGAAGTCCTCGGTCTTCGCCGCGGGCAGCTCGTCGTTGGCGTGCACGAGGTGCGCGACGTTCTCCGCGCCGGTCTCCCGGTCGACCACGACGATCCCGAAGGCGTGCGAGGCGACCGTCTTGATCTGCCGCCCGGCGATCTGCTTCTGCTGCTCGGCGGACAGGCCCGCGCGGACCGCCATCTCCTCGGCGCGCTCGGCGGCGCCCTCCCGGACGAGCCGCCGGTAGGTCTCCTCGAACGCGTACAGCGCCGCGCCCTTCGCGACCGCGAGGTCGGGGTCCTGGAGGCGGGGGGTGAGGCCCAGCTCGGTCGCCAGCCGCGCCGCGACCACCGGCATCTTCGTGGACCCGCCGACGAGGACGAGGTCGTCGTAGTCGTCGACGCCCTTCTCGGCGGCGGTCGACAGCGTCCGGCCGGTGATCTCCACGGTGCGGTCGAGGAGGTCCTTGGTCAGCTCCTCCAGCTTCTCCCGCGTCACCTCGACCGCCGCGACCCGGCCGCCGTGCATCACCCGCACGGTGTGGGTCGTACGGGTGGTGAGGGCCTTCTTGGCGTCCTCGGCGTCGCGGCGGAGCTGCTGCTCGGTCTGCTTGTCGTCGAGCGGGTCGCCCGCGCCGGGGTGCTCCTCACGGAACCGCTCGGCGAGGTGCTCCACGAGCCGCGCGTCCCAGTCGGCGCCGCCGAGCTCGTGGTCGCCGTCGGTGCACACGACCTCGATGTGGCCTTCGCGCAGCGCGATGACGGTGGTGTCGAACGTCCCGCCGCCGAGGTCGTACACCAGGATCGTGCGGTCGCCGTCGGGGTTCAGCACCCCGTAGGTGATCGCGGCGGCGATCGGCTCGGACACGATGTCGATGACGTTCAGCCCGGCGATCCGCCCCGCCTTGCGGGTCGCGTCGCGCTCGGCGGCGCCGAAGTAGGCCGGGACGGTGATGACGACGTCGCGGGCGTCCTCGCCGGTGGTGGTGCGCGCGTCCGTCGCGAGCTTCAGCAGGACGAACGCCGAGATCTCCTCCGGCGTGAAGTCGATGCCGTGGATGGGCCGCGTCACGTCCCGGCCCATGTCGCGCTTGATCAGGCTGACGACGTTGTCGGGCTCCAGCACCGCGGTGTCCTTGGCGGTGGCGCCGACGACGACGTTCTCGCCGCTCTCGAAGAAGACGACGGACGGCGTGGTGTCGGTGCCCTCCAGGTTCCGCAGGACCGCGGGCCGCCCTACATCGTCGATGGAGGCAATGCAGGAGTACGTGGTTCCGAGGTCGATCCCGTAGACAGCCATGTCCCTCTCACCTGTCGGTCCCGAGTCCAGAATTCATCGTCTCGCCGCGTTCCGCCCCGCCGCGGCGACTTGGGGCGGCTTTGACCGCGGCCCCGTCGAGCTTGCCGACGCTCACCGCCGCCTTGCGCAGCACCTTGCCGCTCTGCTCGAACCCGTCGGACTGGACGGCGGTGACGGTGCCGTCCGCCAGCGGGTCGGCGACGGGCGTGACCGCGACCGGGCGGTGCCGGGCCGCGTCGTACGGCGCGCCGGGCTCGACCGTGAAGCGCTCGACCCCGAGCCGCGCCAGCGCGTCGGCGACGTCGTCGGCGAGCGCCGCCAGCAGCAGCGCCGTCTGCCGGGGCTCGGGCGGTTCGGCGAGGTCGGGCGCGGCGAGCCGGTCGGACTCGCGCCTCGCCTGGTCGTGCAGCCGGTACAGCGCGGTGCGGACGGGTTCGAGCATGCCCTGCAGCTCGCCGCGCCGCAGCCGCTGGTTCTCCTCGTGCAGCCGGTCGATGACGGCCTCGCGGTGCACCGCCCGCTCGTGCTCGCGGTCCAGCCGCGCCGCCAGCCCGGCGAGGGCCTCCCGGACGTCCGCGCGGAACGCCGCGCCGTCCGCCTCGTCCCCGGCGGAGGCGGGCTCCGGCACGGCTCCGGAGTCCTCGTTGACTGGGGGTTCCCCGTCCCTCGACACGTGCGGTTACCTTAATGCTGGACGGCAGGCGGACGACAGGCCCTGATGATGACCTTGTCTGGACTCTAGTTTGACCCGTACCCGTCATTCCAGCACCGACATGTGCCTCCGATTTCTCCGAACGACACGGAGGGGTAACACCGGGGAAACGGGCGTCGCCGAAGCTGGGGGCCTCGCCCGGACGTACCGGCGCGGAACTGGAGGTGCCCATGTTGCTGCGGATACGGGTCCGGCTGCCGGACCGCCCCGGGTCGCTCGGGCAGGTGGCCCGCACCCTCGGCGCGGCGGGCGCCGACGTCGTGCAGATGGCGGTGCTGGAGCGCGGCGACGGCCGGGCGATGGACGACTTCACGGTCGCGTGGCCCGCCGGTGCGGGCATCGAGCGGCTGATGCGGGGCCTCGGCTCGGTCCAGGGGGTGGACGTCGTCGGCATCTGGCCGACCCAGGAGCCGCAGGGCGCGTTCCCGGACGCGGCCGTGATCGGGCAGGTCGGGGCCGTCCCCGAGCGCGGCATGGAGATCCTCGCCGACGCCGTCCCGGCCCTGCTGAGCGCCGACTGGGCGGGCCTCGCCGAACCGGCGGGCGACGACGCCGCGATCCTCGTGCACGCCAGCGTCGGCGGCGTGTCGGGCGCGGACCTGCCGGGCCTGGAGCCGCTGCGGCCCCGCGCCTTCACCGCGCCGGACGGCACCCAGTACGCGGTCTGCCCGCTCGCCCTGGGCGCCGTCGCGCTGGTCGCCGCCCGGACGGGCGCGCCGCCGTTCCACCGGACGGAGGTCTTCCGCCTGGAGCAGCTCGCGGGCGCCGCCGACGCCGTCCTGTACGGGGCGCCGGTCGCGCGGATCGGGTTCTGACCTGGTCTTCCCGGTGAACGCGTCCTAGAGTCGCATTCCAGGACCCTGCCGCGTTCCAGGAGGTGGCCGATGGCCGCACTGCTCCGCCCGTACGCCGACGCCAAGCCGGACGAGCCCGCCATCACCGACGAACGCGGCAGTACCTCGTGGCGGGAGCTGGACGCGCGGACCGGCCGGCTGGCGAACGCGCTGCGCGGGCTGGGCCTCGGCACCGGCGACGCGATCGCGATCCACTCCGGCAACCGGCGCGAGTACTTCGAGCTGATGTGCGCCGCCGGCCACATCGGGCTCCGCTACGTGATGGTCAACTGGCACTGGACGGCCGACGAGCTGCGCTACGTCCTGACCGACGCGGGCGCGCGGGCGCTGTTCTCCGAGGACGCCTTCGGCGATGCCGCGCGCGAGGCGTCCGAGGGCCTCGGCCTGGACGCCCGCGTGGCCTTCGGCGACGCCGTCGAGGGCTTCACCCCGTACGAGGAGTTCCTCGCGGCCGGCGCCGGGGAGGAGATCGCCGACCCGCTGATGGGCTTCCCGATGTTCTACACCTCGGGCACCACCGGGCGGCCGAAGGGCGTCAGCCGCACGCAGCTGGCCGCGGGCGCGCTGATCGAGACGGCGAGCCTGATCGGCGACGTGTTCGCCGAGGTGCTGCGGATCCCCGCGGACGGCCGGTCGCTGCTCGTCGGCCCCGTCTACCACTCGGCGCAGTGGCTGTGGTCGCTGGTGTTCCTGCTCCGCGGCCGGTCGGTGGTGATGCGGCGCGACTTCGACCCGGCCGCGGCGCTGCGGCTCATCGACGAGCACGCGATCACGAACGTCCACCTCGTCCCGACCCAGTTCGTCCGGCTGCTGCGGCTGGACGAGGAGGCGCGCGCGGCGTTCGACGGGTCCAGCCTCGCGGCCGTGTGGCACGGCGCCGCACCCTGCCCGCCCGAGGTCAAGCGGCGGATGATCGACTGGTTCGGGCCCGTCGTGCACGAGTACTACGGCTCCACCGAGGCGTCGGTGAACAGCGTCATCACCGCCGAGGAGTGGCTGAAGAAGCCGGGCAGCGTCGGCCTGCCGCTGCCCACCACCGAGGTCCACATCCTGCGCGAGGACGGCGAGCCGGCCGCCGCCGGCGAGCGCGGCCAGATCTTCTTCCGGTACACGAGCGGCGACGACGTCGTCTACTGGGGCGACGAGGAGAAGACCCGCTCGGTGCACCGCGCGGACGGCCTGTTCACCACCGGCGACGTCGGCCACCTGGACGAGGACGGCTACCTGTTCCTGTCCGACCGCGTCATCGACATGATCATCAGCGGCGGGGTGAACATCTACCCGGCGGAGATCGAGGGCGTGCTGATCACCCATCCGGCCGTCCGGGACGTCGCGGTGTTCGGCGTCCCGGACGAGGAGTTCGGCGAGCAGGTGAAGGCGGCCGTGGAGCTCAGCGAGGGCGCCGAGCCGTCCGACGCCCTCGCCGCCGAGCTGATCGGGCACGTCCGCGCGTCGCTCGCCGGGTACAAGGCCCCGCGCTCGGTCGACTTCGTCGAGCGCATGCCGAGGACGCCGACCGGCAAGCTCTACAAGCGCCTGCTGCGCGACCCCTACTGGGAGGGGCGCAAGCAGCGGATCTGACTCACGCCAGCAGCGCGAGGACGGCGTCCAGGCCGGTCAGGCACGCGTCGGAGCCGAGGCCCTGCGCGACGGTCGCCGCCGCCGCGGTGCCCCAGCGGGCCGCCTCCAGGACGTCCCGGCCGTGCGCGAGCCCGGTGATGAACCCGGCGCAGTACGCGTCGCCGCAGCCCGTCGTGTCGACGACCTCGACCGGCAGGGCGGGCAGCCGGTGGACGCCCCCGTCCGTCGCGACGAGGCTGCCGTCCGCGCCGAGCGTGACGACCACGGTGCTCGGGCCGCGGTCGAGCAGCGCCCGCGCGGCCTTCTCCGGGTCGCTCTCCCCGGTCATCGCCGCGGCCTGCTCCTCGTTCGGCAGGACGTGGTCGACGTGCGGCAGGAAGGCGGCGGCGCCCGCCAGCAGGTCGGGCATGTTGGACAGCAGGTCCATGGTGACGACCGTGCCCGTCCGGCGGGCGGCGGCGAGCATCTCGAAGAACGCCGGGTCGTTGAGCCCGAACGTGACGTCGGGCCCGCCGAGGTGGACCACGCCCGCCGCGCTGAGCAGGCCGGGCCCCACCGCGCCCGCGGTCAGCGTCAGGTTGGCGCCCGGGACGTGGAAGCTCGGCCGCCCGCCGTCCGGCCGGATCGGCAGGACGGAGGCGCTCGTCTGGTCGGCGGTCCGGCGGACGAGGCCGGTCGCGTCCACTCCGTTCCGGGTCATGATCGCGACGAGCAGGTCGCCGAGGTCGTCGTCGCCGATCGCGCCGACCGAGATGACGTCGTTGCCGAGCCGGGCGAGCGCCACCGCGGTCCCGGCGGCGGCGCCGGCGGCGGTCACCCGGATCTGCTCCACGACGACGGTGTCCTGCCCGTCCGGGATGCCCTCGACGGGCCGGGCGAGCACGTCCAGGATGTGCGCGCCGAGAGTGACAACGGTCATGACGGGCCCCTTAATGATCGTCAGGGCCGTAGCGTACGCGGTGGAGAGCGCAGAACGTGAGAGGTATTCGCAATGTTGTTGAAGGACGAACGGCATGAGCTGTGCGCCATCGGCCGGCGGCTGGCCGGGACCGGTCTGGTGACCGGTGCGTCGGGCAACATCAGCGTCCGGCTGGGCGACCTGGTCGCGGTCACGCCCGGCGGCATGATGCTCGACCGGATGGAGCCCGCCGACTGCCCGGTGGTGAACCTCTCCTCGCAGCTCGTCGAGGGCGAGCGGGCGCCGTCGTCCGAGACGCCCATGCACCTGGCCCTCTACGACGCGACCCCGGCGGCGGCGATCGTCCACACGCACTCGACCTACGGCGCCGTCGTGGCCACGACCATGTCCGAGCTGCCGCCGATCCACTACAACACCCTGCTCCTCGGCGGCGTGGTGAAGGTCGCCGAGTACGCCACCTACGGGACGCCGGAGCTGGCGGAGAACGTCCGGCGGGCGATGGAGGGCGGCAAGCGCGCCGCGCTGATGGCCAACCACGGCGGCGTGGCGATCGGCCGCGACCTGGACGAGGCGTTCGAGAACGCGCGCCTGCTCGAATGGCTCTGCGGCGTGTACGTGCGCGCCCGGATGATCGGCGAGCCGCGCGTCCTGACCGACGACGAGCTGGCGGCGGTGGTGGAGCGCGGCCTCGCCCCGCCCGCGTTCCCGCGTGTGTAACCTAACGCTTGCTAGGTTGACTCCGGGAGGCCCGCTTTGCCCTTCGTCCTGATCGACAAGCCGCGCCCGCACCTCACCCTCATCACGCTCAACCGGCCCGAGCGCATGAACGCGATGGCCTTCGACGTGATGGTCCCGTTCCGCGAGGCGCTCGAACGGGTGAGCCTCGACAACGACACCCGCGCCGTCGTCGTCACCGGCGCCGGGCGCGGCTTCTGCTCCGGCGCGGACCTGGAGAACCCCGGTGACATCCCCGGCATCGACGGGCTGACGCTCCCGACCATCGCGCTCCGCTCGATGGAGCTGCTCGACGACGTGATCCGCGCGATGCGCCGCGTCCACCAGCCGGTCATCGCGGCGGTCAACGGCCCCGCGATCGGCGGCGGGCTCTGCCTGTCCCTGGCCGCCGACATCCGGCTCGGCTCCGACACCGCCCTGTTCCGCGCCGCCGGCATCAACAACGGCCTCACCGCGAGCGAGCTCGGCCTCAGCTACCTGCTGCCGCGCGCGATCGGCGCGTCCCGCGCCTTCGAGCTGATGCTGTCCGGACGGGACGTGGACGCCGCCGAGGCCGAGCGCATCGGCCTGCTCTCCCGCGTCGTCCCCGGCGACAAGCTCCTCGACTCCTGCTACGACCTCGCCGAGCGCATCGCCGGGTTCAGCCGCCCCGGCGTCGAGCTGACGAAGCGGATGCTGTGGTCCAGCCTGGACGCCGCGAGCCTCGACGCGCACATGGGCCAGGAGGGCCTCGCCCAGCTCTACGTCCGCCTCACCACGCAGAACTTCGAAGAGGCGATCAGGGCGCGCAAGCAGCACCGCCCGCCGGACTTCACGGACTGAACCGTGGCAGGGTGAGGGGGTGCCGAAGCTCTCACCGGACGACGCGCGCCGCCTCCTGGCGTCGGTCCCGATCGTGCGCCTGGCGACCGTGGGGGAGGACGGGCGGCCGCACCTCGTCCCGGTGACGTTCGCCGTCCACCGGGGCAGCGTCTACACGGCCGTCGACCACAAGCCGAAGAGCACCCGCGACCTGCGGCGGCTGGCGAACGTCCGCGCCAACCCCCGCGTCGCGCTGCTCGCCGACCACTACGAGGACGACTGGTCGCGCCTGTGGTGGGTCCGGGTGGACGGCCGCGCCCAGGTCGTGGAGGAGGCTTCGCGGATGGCCGGGCCCGTCCGCCTCCTCGCCGACCGCTACGCCCAGTACCGCGACCGCCCGCCCGAGGGGCCGGTCATGGCGATCACCATCGACTCCTGGACGGGCTGGTCGGCGTCCTAGCGGGCTCAGTCCCAGGCCCCGCCGATCTTCGCCAGGTCAGCGGCGTACTCGATGCGGGTGCGCCACTCGTCCGGCCAGGCGTCCATGCCGAGGCGGGCGCCGGCGAACGCGCCGGCCAGGCATGCGATCGAGTCGGAGTCGCCGGAGCTGGCGGCGCCGCGCCGGATCGCCTCGACCGGCTCGTCCGGGAACAGCAGGAAGCACAGCAGGCCCGTGGCGATGGCCTCCTCGGCGATCCACCCGGCGCCGGTGATCTCGCAGGGGTCGGACTCCCGGTCGCCGCGCCGGAGGGCCTCGTCCAGGCGGTCGAGGACGGCCAGGCACTCGTCCCAGCCGCGCGCGATGAACGTCTCCGGTGAGTCCGTGCCGGGCCGCTGCCACAGCTCGCCGAGCCAGCGCTCGTGGTAAGCGGTGCGCTGGTCGTGGCAGCGGGCGCGGAGCGCCTCGGGCAGGTCGGACGGGTCCATGCCGTCGGCCAGCCACCGGACGGCGAACGCGGTCAGCTCGCTGGCGGCGAGCCCGGTCGGGTGCCCGTGGGTGAGGGCCGCCTGGAGCTGGGACGCGCCCGCCCGCGTCTCGTCCGTCAGTCCGGGCGCGAGGCCGACCGGCGCGACGCGCATGTTGGCGCCGCAGCCCTTGGAGTCCGCCACGGTCGCCTTCACCCAGGGGCGTCCGGCCTCCAGGCCCCGGCACGCGCGCAGGCACGTGTTGCCCGGCGCCCGGTTGTTGTCGGGGCTGTTGAGCCAGTCGACGAAGCGCCGGCGCCACATCGGCGTGATCAGGTCCGGGGTGAAGGGCGGGTTCGCGAGGGCGTCCAGGAGCGCGAGGCCGACCGCGATCGCCATCTGCGTGTCGTCGGTGACCAGCGCCGGATCGCCGGTGGGCTCCGCGGGCCCGCGCTCGCCGAAGCGCTTCCGGATCTGCTTCATGCCGAGGAACTCGGTCGGCGCCCCCAGGGAGTCGCCGTACGCCAGCCCGAACATCGTCCCGCTCGCCCGTTTCATACCGGGCATTCTCCCTCAGCCGGCGTCAACCGGCGCGCTGGAAGCGGCCGGGCGTCGTCCCGTAGCAGCGGACGAACCAGCGCGTCAGATGGCTCTGGTCGGCGAATCCGGTGCGGGCCGCGACGTCCCCGATCGCGCCGCCCCCGGCGAGCAGGCGCCGGGCGGCGCGGAGGCGGAGCTGGCGCTGGTAGTCGCTCGGCCCCATCCCGTAGGCCCGGCGGAAGCCCCGGTAGAGCGCGAACCGGCTGCATCCCGCCGCCCGGGCCAGCTCGTCGGCGCCGATGTCGTCCAGGTACGCCTCCTCCAGGCGCCGCCTGGCCCGCTCGACGAAGCCGCCGGCCGGGCCGGCGGCGGGGCGCCGCGTGGACGCCCGGTCGACCATCGCCCCGACCGCCGCGGTCAGCAGCTCGTCCCGCCGCAGGGCCGGGGCGCCGCCGAGCAGCGCCGCGTGCAGCCCGCGGAGGTTCCTCGCCAGGACGGGGTCGCTCACGACCGGGGAGGCGAACAGCGGCAGCCCGGCCGTCCGGCCCGCCATGTCGGCCAGCACGTCCGAGACCAGGTCGGGGCCGATGTGCACCATCCGGTAGGTGAAGCCCAGCTCGTCGGCGGCGTGGCCGTCGTGCGGATCGTCGGGATTGAACGCGATGACCATCCCGGCCGCGCTCGTGTGGGCGCCGCCCCGGCACCGGAACGCCTGGTGGCCGTCCTCGGTCACCCCGAACGAGTACGTCTCGTGGCTGTGCCGGTGGTACACGTGCCGCTCGAAGTGGGCGTGCATCGCCTCCAGGGGGCGGTCGGACGACCGCCAGTACCGGCTCCAGTCCACGCGTCCGATTCTGGCGCACGAGCGTTCAAGACGGACCGCCGTCCGGTGCGCGACCCTGCGTCGCATGCGTTTCGACACCAAGATCGGGATCGTGGTCCGCGACGACCTGGCCGCCTGGCAGCGGCTCAACGTGACCGCGTTCCTGGCGAGCGCCGTCGCCGCCGGCGTGCCCGGCGTCATCGGCGAGCCCTACGAGGACGCGTCCGGGAACCGGTACCTGGCGATGTTCCGGCAGCCGGTGCTGGTCTACGAGGCCGGCGCCGAGGCGATCCTGACGGCGCACGGCCGGGCCCTCGCCCGCGGCATGGACGCCGCCGTCTACATCGAGGACATGTTCAAGACCGGCCACGACGAGGCCAACCGCGAGACCGTCCGCGCGGTCGCGGCCGAGGAGATGCCCCTGGTCGGGTTCGCCGTCCACGGCCCGAGGAACGGCGTGGACAAGGTCCTCAAGGGGTTGCGGCTGCACCCGTGAGGCCGGCGAGCGCGGCCAGCCGCTCCCGGTGGCGGTCGGGCGCGCCGAGCAGCTGCCGGGAGCCCTGGGCGCGCTTGAAGTACAGGTGCGCGTCGTGCTCCCAGGTGAACCCGATGCCGCCGTGCAGCTGGATGGCCTCGCCCGCCGTGTGGAAGTAGGCGTCCGAGCAGTACGCCTTGGCCAGCGCGGCGGCGGCCGGCAGCTCCCGCGGGCTCTCGTCCGCGGCGGCGGCGGCGTTCAGCACGGCCGACCGGGCCGACTCGACCAGCACGAACATGTCCGCGCAGCGGTGCTTGATCGCCTGGAACGACCCGATCGGACGTCCGAACTGGTGCCGGACCTTCGCGTACTCGACGGTCATGTCCAGGGTCTTCTGCGCGCCGCCGAGCTGCTCGGCGGCCAGCGCCACGGCCGCGACGTCGAGCGCCCGCCGGATCGCGTCCTCCCCGCCGACCTTCCGCGCCGGGACGCCGTCGAACTCGATCCGCGCCAGCTTCCGCGTCTGGTCGAGCGTGACCGCGGGGGTCCGGACGAGGCGCGACACGTCCTCGACGGCGTAGACGCCGACGCCGTCCCCGCCCCTGGCCGCGACGAGGACCAGGTCGGCGATGTGCCCGTCCAGGACGAAGTTCTTGCTTCCCCGCAGCAGGCCGTCCTCGAACCGGGCCTCCATGTCGGCGGGATCCCAGGACCCGCCGTCCTCGGCCACGGCCAGCGTCGCGATCACCGACCCGTCCGCGATGCCGGGCAGCAGGTCGTGCCCGCCCTCACCGGCCTCCAGCGCCGCCGCCGCGGTGATCGTCGCGAGGAAGGGGGAGCACACGACCGCCCGCCCCATCTCCTCGAACACGACCGCCAGCTCCCGCACGCCGAACCCGGCGCCGCCGTGCTCCTCGGCGATCGCGAGGCCCTGCAGCCCGAGCTGCTCGGCCATCTGCGCCCACACCTTCGGATCGTGGCCCTCGGGCGTCTCCATCAGCCGCCGCACCTCGGCGGCGGGGGACCGGTCGGCGAAGAAGCGCCGCAGCGCGTCCCGCAGCTCCCGCTGTTCCTCGGTGACGACGAGCTTCATTCCGGCGGCCTCCCGCGCACGACCCAACGCTTGCACGCCCATCCTGCCGCGCGCCCGCCGCGCGGCCCGGCGCCGTCCCGGCCACCGGGACGGTCAGGGCGCCCAGTCGTGCGGCCCGAGGACGTACCCCTTCGTGGTCGAGTGCAGGTGGTTGATCAGCACCAGGTGCCCGAGCGCCGCCCACACGTCCTCCTCGGGACCGCCGACGAGCCGCCCGATCGTCTCGAAGTCCGCGGCCCCGCCGTCCTTGTCGATCTCCGCGACGGTCTCGTACACCGCCAGCTCGAAGTCCGACAGCTCCTGGACGTCCCCACGTCCAACATTTCGCTCATCCATAGACAAACCGTGCCCACTCGCACTCGTTCTATCTGCCCACCGCCGGAGGGGAGCCGTAGGCTGGGCATGCAAGACTCCATTGCTACGATCTGTATGCGGAAGGTGGCGCTCTGCTCATAGACTCGCCCGCGAGGAAAGGAGCAGAGCATGACTGCGATGGTTCATGAGCCTCTGTCGTATGGAGACGACGATGGTCTCCTCGAAGGTTTCCTCGCCCTCGACACCCCAGAGGGCTTCCGAGCCGAGCTGATCGACGGAGAGATCGTCGTGACCCCACCCCCCCTAGGCGACCACGAAGGATGCATAGCCAAGATCATCCGACAGGTCATCCGGTACAGCGCCACGGAGTTGGAATGCTCCGGCAACAAGGGCCTCAAGGTGCCGGGCACCGAGGGTCTCCCTAGCAACCATGTGATTCCGGACATCACCTTCGTCTCCGCTGAGGCGGACCCCTTCCGCGGGGCCGCCTCCTGGATGCCCGCCGACAACGACGCCATCGTGATGGTCGTCGAGGTGACGTCCTCCCGAGCGACGCAGGACCGGCAGGCCAAGCGGACCGGGTACGCGCGCGCGGGCATTCCGTTCTATCTGCTCGTGGACCGCGACGAGCGGACGGTGACGCTGTTCAGCGGCACCGACCGCACCGACTATCGGCACACGGACCAGGCGCCCTTCGGCAAGTCGCTCCCGCTGCCGGAGCCGTTCGAGATCGAACTGGACACCTCGGGCTTCGCCTGAGCCCGCGGCGCGGCGGCCGTGACGCTCAGCCGGTCTCAGCCGGGCTCGGCCACGCCGAGGAAGAAGTCCCGGACGTCCCCGGCGAACAGGTCCGGCACCTCCATCGCGGCGAAGTGGCCGCCCCGGTCGAACTCCGACCAGTGCCGGACGTCGTAGAGCCGCTCGGCGAGCGGACGCACCGACTGGGTGATGTCGTGCGCGAACACCGCCACGCCGACCGGCGCCCGGCACGCCGCGACCTGCCCGCGCGGAGCGTCGTGGTGCAGCCGCGCCGAGGAGGCCGCGGTGGCGGTCAGCCAGTACAGCGAGATGTCGGTCAGCATCCGGTCGTCGTCGACGGGCGTGCCGGGGTCGGTCCACTGCGCGAAGCGCTCGGCGATCCAGACCAGCTGGCCGACCGGCGAGTCGGTCAGCGCGTAGCCGATGGTCTGCGGGGTGAGGGCCTGCAGCGCCTGGAACGGCGGGCGGTTCGCCATCAGCTTCCTGACCGTGTCCAGCCGGGCCTCGTCCGCCTCCGACACCTCGACCGCGGGGTCCGGCCGGGTCGGCAGGTAGTTGACGTGCACCCCGACGACCTGCTCGGGCGCCGCCGCGCCGAGCGCGAGGGAGATGCCCGAGCCGAAGTCGCCGCCCTGCGCGCCGTAGCGCTCGTACCCGAGCCGGCGCATGAGCTCGGCCCAGGCCCGCGCGATCCGGGGGACGCCCCAGTCGCGCTCGCGGGTCGGCCCGGAGAACCCGAAGCCGGGGATGGACGGGATCACCAGGTGGAAGTCGCGCGACAGCGGCTCGATCACGTCCAGGAACTCCAGGAACGAGCCGGGCCAGCCGTGCGTGAGGACCAGCGCGAGCGCGTCCGGCCTCGCCGACCGGACGTGCACGAAGTGGATGTTCTGCCCGTCGATCTCGGTGGTGAAGTGCGGCAGCTCGTTGAGCTCGGCCTCGTGCTTCCGCCAGTCGTACCCGGTGCGCCAGTACTCGGCCAGCTCCCGGGCCCGGGCCAGCGGGAACCCGTAGTCCCATCCTGCGCCGTCGACCTCGTTGGGCCACCGGGTGCGACCGAGCCGCTCGGCCAGATCATCGAGGTCGGCCTGCGGGACGTCGATGCGGAACGGCTTGATCATCATCTCAACTCCAACCGGATCCCCTGGCCGCCCATCGTTTGAGCGACCAACGTTGGTGCAGCCAACGATAACACGATTCGTTGGCCCGGCCAACGATGTGGGATGGATGGGCTCTGCTCGCTCGACCGCGTTGATCGCCGGCACGGTCGAGGAGGCCGGCGCGGGCGGGCAGTGGAGCGGAGTCGCGAGCGTGCGCTGGGGCCGTCCGTAGCACCCGCTATGTGGCGGCTTCCGCTGGGAGGGTGGACGTGACCAGGCGGCGGATCGCGGAGAGGTCCACGGCTTCGGGGAGGACGTCTTCGCCGGGGTCGCCCTTGAACGCGCCCTCGACGTTGAGGAGCGTGCGGAAGAGGCGGGGGAGCACGGTACGGGCCAGGAGGTCCTCCGCGAGGGGGCCGGCGTCCGCATCGAAGTGGTCGGCCAGGTACGCGGTGAGGATGTCCCTGGTGGTGGCGAAGATGGCGTCGAAGTAGGCGCTCGAACTGCCCGGCAGGCGCTCGGCCTCGGCGATGCACAGGCGGCAAGTCCGCACCTGTGGCTCCCACGTCATCAGCTGGAGGAAGCGCCCGCAGAACAGCGCCACGGCCTCGGCCGGGTCGGCGGCGTAGGCGTCCGGCGTCTTCAGCCTGATCAGGTACAGCTCGCGGATGAGGTCGAGGATCGCGAGGAACAGCTTGTCCTTGCTCTCGAAGTGCGCGTACAGGGACCGCTTGGACGTCCCGGCGCGTGCCGCGACGGTGTCCATCGACGCCCGCTCGTAGCCGGTCTCCAGGAACACCTCCTTGGCCGTCACCAGTATGTGCCGGCGCAGTTCCGCGCCGCGCCGCTGCCGGATCCGGGCAGCGCCTTCTGGACTCATCGGGTGCCGTCCCCAAAAATAAACGGTACAGTCGAGTTTACTTTCTTGATGCCGTGCCGCTGGAGGCCAGTCATGATCGTCATCACCGCTCCCACCGGAAACATCGGACACCGGGTCCTCGACGCCGTCCTCGCCGGCGGCGAGCCGGTCCGCGTCATCGCGCGCGACCCGGCCCGGCTGCCCGCCGGCGTCCGCGAACGGGTCGAGGTCGTCCCAGGGTCGCACGGAGACCCGCAGGTCGTCGCGCGGGCCTTCGACGGCGTCGACGCCGTGTTCTGGCTGCTCCCGCCCGATCCCCGCGCCGCCGACGTGGACGCGGCCTTCGCCGGCTTCACCGCGCCCGCCGCGGAGGCGATGCGCCGCCTCGGAGTCGGGCGCGTCGTCGACGTCAGCGCCCTGGGCCGCGGCACCCCGCACGCGGACAAGGCCGGGTACGTGACCGCCTCCCTGGCCATGGACGACCTGATCGCCGGAACCGGCGCCGCCTTCCGCGCGCTGACCGCCGCCGGCTTCATGGACAACCTGCTCCGCCAGGTCCAGGCGATCAAAGAGCAGGGCCTGTTCTTCGACGTGATCACCCCCGACCGCCCCCTGCGCGTCGTCGCCACCCGGGACATCGCCGCCGTCGCAGCCCGCCTGCTCCTCGACACCACGTGGACCGGCCGCGCGGAGGTCCCGCTGCTGGGCCCCGAGGACCTCACCTACACCGACATGGCCGCCGTCATCTCCGATGTGCTGGGGACGCCCGTGCAGTACAGGCAGATCCCCGCCCAGGCACTCGAAGAGCGGCTCACCGGCCGCGGCATGTCCCCCGGCATGGTCGAGGGCATGGTCGAAATGCTGGAGGCCAAGGAGAAGGGCCTGGACGACGGCGTCACCCGTACCCCCCAGCACGCGACCGACACCCCCACCACCTTCCACCAGTGGTGCGAGCAAACCCTCGAACCGGCGGTGCGCGCCGTCTGACCACCGAGCGGTCCGACCGCCGGGGGTCAGCCGTAGCGCTTCAGTTCGTGGAAGAAGTCGGGGACGGTGTGCAGGGCGCCCGCGGCGGAGACCTGGTCGTAGACGTACTTGGCCACGGCCAGGTCCAGGACGCCGAGGCCGAAGGGGGAGAAGACGACCGGCTTGCCGGCGGGCGGCTTCGTCGCGCCGGTCAGGACGTCGTAGAGGGTGCCGGCCACGAAGTCGCGGTTGCCGACCTTCTGCTCGGCCAGGTGCGGGGACGTGTTGGCCTTCATGCAGTGCTCGACGTCGTCCACCACGTTGTAGGAGGCGAGGATGATCTCGGGGGAGAGGTCCCGCAGGGACACGTGCAGGACGAGCGGGTCGTGCTCGAACCAGGCCGGGTCGTGCACGTGCGGCTCGCCGGCGACGGTCGCGAAGACGACCAGGTCGGACGCGCGGATCAGCGACTCGGCGGAGTCGTGGATCGTGATCTCGCCCTTCTCCGAGCGCTCCAGGTAGCCCTTGAAGCCCTCGGCGTGCTCGCGGGAGAGGTCGTGGACGCCCAGTTCGTCGAACGTGAAGCCGTTCCCCGCCAGGTAGGTGTGGATGTAGCGGGCGATGAGCCCGACGCCGATGAAGCCGACCCGGCGGGGGCGGCCGCCGCGGGCGTCGGCGAGGACGGCGGCGGCCAGGGCGGCGGACGCGGCGGTGCGGGCCGCGGAGATGATCGAGCTCTCCAGGCACGCGAACGGGTAGCCGGTCTCCGCGTCGTTCAGGATCAGCACCGCCGAGGCGCGCGGGACGCCGTTCGCGACGTTGCCGGGGAAGCTGGAGATCCACTTGATGCCGTGCACGCCGACGTCGCCCTTCACCGAGGCCGGCAGGGCGATGATCCGGTCGGACGGGCGGTCCGGGAACCGCAGGAAGTAGGAGTCCGGGTTGACCGTCAGGCCCTCGCCGTGCAGCCGGTAGGCCGCCTCGACCATCCGGGTGACCTGCTCCTCGCGCCCGGCGACGGCCTCGTGGACCTGGGCGCCGGAGACCACGGCGAATGCTGGGACCTGCGTCATGGTGGGAAACTCCGTCATTTGTCGATGATCAGTCGCCGAGGATACCGGCCGGGTCGCAGAGCACGTCGCCGAAGTGCTCGCGCACCCAGCCCTCCTCGTAGATCGAGTCGAGGTAGCGCTCGCCGAGGTCGGGGGCGATGGCGACCGCGACCGGGTCCTCGCCGGGGTACTTCTCGTCCAGCCAGCGGGACGCGCCGGACACGACGGTGCCGGTGGACCCGCCGAACAGGAACCCGCGGGACGCGAGCGCGCGGACGGTCCGGATCGTGTCGGGCTCGGGGACGTGCACCACGTCGTCGATGAACGACTCGTCCACGAGGGCGGGCCGGCTGCTCGTGCCGAGGCCCGGCACCATCCGCCGCTCCGGGACGCCGCCGAACGTGACCGAGCCGACCGCGTCGATCGCCACGATCGTGACCGGGCGCCCGCGCTCGCGGAAGTAGCGGGCGCAGCCCATCAGCGTCCCGGTCGTCCCGGCGCCGACGAAGAGAACCTCCAGGTCGGGGAACTCGCGGTCGATCGCCGGCGCGGTCCCGCGGTAGTGCGCCATCCAGTTGTTGCGGTTGGCGTACTGGTTCAGCCAGACGTACCGCCGGTCCGACTCGCACAGGCCCCGGACGAAGGCGATGCGCCCGCCGAGGTAGCCGCCGTTGGCGTCCTTGTCGGACACGACGCGGACCTCCGCGCCGAGTGCCCGCATGACCCGCATCGACGCGGGGTTGCAGCGCGGGTCGGTGATGCACACGAACTTCAGACCGCGGCTCGCGGCGATCAGGCTGAGCGCGATCCCGAGGTTGCCCGACGACGACTCCACGATGATCGAATCGGCGGTGAGCACGCCCTCGCGTTCGGCCGCCTCGACCATCGCGGCGGCCGCCTTCAGCTTGACCGAGCCGGCGAAATTGAAGCCCTCGCATTTGAGGTAGATCGGCCGGTCTATGACATGCCGCAGATCGACGTAAAGGTCGTCGACATTGAAATCCTGCGGCGAGGTGATTATCGGCACGCGTCCACCCTCAAATGAAGAAACAATTCCCTCATCTTCCCCCGAGTTCGCCGCCGGGCCTCACGCCAGAGCCATGCGGAGCATCACCGTACCTTCGCGCATCTTCCCGTCGCAACCCTCTGCTTACCCGTCGGTAGGGTGGGAATGCGAGGTGCTTCTGGTGAACGCCGGACATAAGCTATGGCCTCCGCTCGTATTGCTGTTACAGCGGAGTGGTCCTACAACACGGAGAGTAATGATGAGTGCTCGCGGACCCGCGGTGGACCGGCTGCTGCCTGCGGCCGCCCTGCCCGCCCTGGAGGTGCCGGCGGCGCAGGCGGACCGGGCCCGGGAGCTCGCCGCCCGGCACGGCATGCTCCGCGAGCGCGGCGTCGACCTCGCCGACCCGGTCATCACGCGGGTGGAGCGGTTCGCCGCCGAGCGCGACCGCCCGGCGGTCGCCGACCGGCACCGCACCCTCTCCTACGCCGAGCTGGCCGCCGAGGCCCGCCGCATCGCCGCGCTGCTGGAGGCCGAGGGCGTCGAGCCCGGCACGGTCGTCGGCGTCGGCGGCGAGCGGTGCGCGGCCGTCATCGCCGCCTTCCTCGCGATCGAGCTGGTCGGCGCCCTGTACGTGCCGGCCGACGACACCTGGCCCGCCGGGCGCGTCCGCGACGTCCTCGACCAGGCGGGCGCGTCCGTGCTGGTCGCGGTGGACGCCGCCGGGACCGCCCCCGCCCTGCTGGAGGGCGCCGCGGAGGCCGGGTGCCGGGTCGTCCGCGCGGCCGCCGCCGAGGGGCTCGCCCCGTGGGCCGGCGAGCCCCGCCTGGACGCCCTCGACCAGCCCCGGTACGTCCTGTTCACCTCGGGTTCGACGGGCCGCCCCAAGGGCGCGGTGGTCGAGCACCAGGGCATGCTCAACCACCTCTGGGCGAAGATCATCGACCTGGAGCTGACCGGCGCCGACGTCGTCGCGTTCACCGCGCCGCTCGGCTTCGACATCTCGATCTGGCAGATGCTGTGCCCGCTGCTGCTGGGCGGCCGCATCGACGTGATCGGCGACGACGTCGCGCACGACCCGGAGGCGTTCGCCCGCGCGGTGGACGACCGGGGCATCACGATCGTGGAGCTCGTCCCCACCATGGTCAGGCACCTGCTGGACGACCTGGCCCCCGGCTCGCTGACGGCCCTGCGCTGGATGATCGCGACGGGCGAGGAGCTGCCCGCCGAGCTGTCCCGCCGCTGGCTGGAGGCGATGCCGCACGCCCGGCTCCTCAACGCCTACGGCCCGACCGAGTGCTCCGACGACGTCACCCACCACACCGTGACCGCCGGCGACCTCGACCTCCTGCGCCTCCCCATCGGCACGCCCATCGTCAACGCGCGCCTGTACGTGCTGCGCGAGGAGGACGGCGGCGCCTGGGCGGCCTGCGGCATCGGCGAGACCGGCGAGCTGTTCGTCGGCGGCGTCGTCGTCGGCCGCGGCTACCTCGGCAACGACGAGCGCACCCGCGAGGCGTTCTACCGCGACCCGTTCGACGCCTCGTCCCCGACCGGCCGCCTCTACCGGACGGGCGACGCGGTGAAGCTGCTGCCGGCGGGCGCCGGCGGCGAGGACCGGCCCACCCTGCAGTACCTGGGACGCGTCGACCGGCAGGTGAAGATCGCCGGGGTGCGGATGGAGCTGGGCGAGATCGAGGCGGTCCTGCAGCGGCACCCGGCGGTGGGCGCCGCCGTGGTGGTCGTGCACGAGTACCCGGCCCGCTGATCGTCACGCTCGGTGACCTGACTGGGTCGATCCGGTTGTCAACCTTTGTCATCCGGTGAGCGTCGAGAGCGTCCCGGCACCGGACGGGGACCGGCGGTTTTGTCACTCCTGTTAGCAACGGGACCGGCCAAGTTCTACTTTTGAGGGGATTGCGAGGCATGTGACAGGCTGGTTGACTGTGACTCCGCTACTCCTGAGTAGAACGTGGGTCGAGGGCGGTTCCGGTCAGAGCGGAAAGCGACGGCGCTCTGTATTGGCGGGAACACAGGGCGTTGACTCCGGGAAAACGCGGGCCGATCGCGTTCCCGGAAGCGGCTCGGGGTGAAAGGGGACGGGGAAAGCCCGATCAGTTCTGTGGTCATTCTCTCTGAATTTCTGCCCGCCGGTGCCCTGCCGGTTCCGATGCCGGGCGCAAAGGAAACCCCCTTCGACCGGGAAAGTGCCGCTTGATGTCCATCGAGTTCGTTCCTCTTTCGGCCGCTCAGCAGAGCGTCTGGTACGCGCAGCAGTTGGCGCCGGAAACGCCGATCCACATCGCGCAGTACATCGAGATCGAGGGACCGCTCGACCACGAGCTGTTCGACCGCGTCGCGCGGATCGGCGCCCACGAGGTGCTCGCGATGAACGCGCGGCTGGAGGAGCGGGACGGGACCGTCCACCAGATCCTCGACCCGGACGCCTCCGTGTCGATCCCGCTGGTGGACCTGTCCGGCGAGCCCGACCCCGACGCCGCCGCGCGCGCGTGGATGCGCGAGCGGATGGCCGAGCCGCTGCCGCTGGACGGCGGCCGGCTCTTCGGCACGGCCCTGCTGCGGCTGGCGCCGGACCTGCACCGCTGGTTCATCCGCGCCCACCACGTCATCCAGGACGGCTACAGCGGCTCGCTGATCAGCCGCCGTGCCGCCGAGGTCTACACCTCGCTGGCGAACGGCGGCGAGTACGTGCCGGCGGAACTCGGCGACTACCGGGCGCTGCTCGCCGCCGAGGAGGAGTACCGGGCGTCGGAGAGGTTCGAGCGGGACCGCGCCTACTGGACCGAGCGGTTCGCCGACCGCCCGGTCGCGGTGTCGCTGTCGGCCGAGACGGCCGAGCCCACCGCCGACTACCGGAGCCTGACCGGCCTCGTCCCGCCGGACGGGGCCGCCGCGCTCGCGGCCGGGGCGCGCCGGCTGCGCACGGCGGCGCCGGCCCTGGCGATCGCCGCGACCGCCGGGTACGTGGCGCGGATGACGGGCACCGAGGACGTCATCCTCGGGCTGGCCGTCACCGGCCGCACGTCCGGGCTGGCGCTGGAGACGCCGTCGATGCTGTCGACGATCCTGCCGCTGCGGGTCCGGGTCCGCCCCGGCATGACGGTGGACGACCTGGTCCGCGCCACGACGCGGGCGACGGCGCGGGCGCTGCGGCACCAGCGCTACCGGCGCGACGACCTGCTGCGCGACCTGAAGCTGGTGGGCGAGCCGCACCGGCTGTACGGGCCGGTCATCAACATCATGGCCTTCGACTACCGGCTGGACTTCGCGGGCCTGCCGGCGCGGATGCACGCGCTCACCACCGGGCCGGTCGACGACCTGTCGATCAACATCTACGACAACTTCGACGGCGCCGGGATGCGCGTCGACTTCGAGGCGCACCCCGACCTGTACACCGAGGAGCAGGTCTCCGCGCACCTGGACCGCTACGTCCGGTTCATGCGCGCGCTCGGCGCGGTGGACCCGGCCACGCCGCTCCGCGACGTCGAGCTGCTGGACGGCGCCGAGCGCTCCCGCGTGCTGGAGGAGTGGAACGACACGGCGCTGCCGGTGGAGCCCGCCGTCGTCCCGGAGCTGTTCGAGGCGCAGGCGGCCCGCACCCCGGACGCGCCCGCCGTCACGCACGCCGGCGCGACCCTCACCTACCGGGAGCTGGACGAGCGCGCCGGCCGCCTCGCCCGCCACCTCATCGGCCGCGGCGTCGGCGCGGGGGACTTCGTCGCCCTCGCCCTCCCGCGCGACGAGAACCTGATCGCCGCGGCGCTCGGCGTGCTGAAGGCGGGCGCCGCCTACCAGCCGATCGACCTGGCCTACCCAGCCGACCGCATCGCGTTCATGCTGGACGACGCGTCCCCGGCCTGCGTCATCACCACCGCCGACGCCGACCTGCCCGGCACGACGCCCCGCGTCGTGCTGGACGACCTCGACCTCGCCGCGTACCCGCCCGACGCCCCCACCGACGCCGACCGCGTCCGGCCGCTCCTCCCCGGCAACGCGGCCTACGTCATCTACACGTCCGGTTCGACGGGACGTCCCAAGGGCGTCGTCGTCTCGCACGCCAGCGCCGTCGACCTGTGCGCGTGGGCGCGGAGGGACTTCGGCCCCGACCGCCTCGCCCGCGTCCTGTTCTCCACGTCGCTGAACTTCGACGTGTCGGTGTTCGAGTGGCTGACGCCGCTCACGATGGGCGGGCACATCGAGGTCGTCCGGGACCTGCTGGAGGTCGCCGAGCGCGGCGGCTGGTCCGGGACGCTGGTCAGCGGCGTGCCGTCGGCGATGTCCGCGCTGCTCGCGGCCGGGGCGGCGGGCCTGGACGCGGGCGACGTCGTCCTCGCCGGCGAGGCGCTGCCCGCCAAGCTCGTCCAGGACCTGCGGGCCCTCATGCCGAAGGCCCGCATCGCCAACATCTACGGCCCGACCGAGGCGACCGTCTACGCGACGGCCTGGTTCGACGACGGCAACCTCGCCGGCCGCGCCCCGATCGGCGGCCCGATCGCCAACACCCGCGCCTACGTGCTGGACGCGTCGCTGCGGCCCGTCCCGGTGGGCGTGCCCGGCGAGCTGTACCTGGCGGGCGCGGGCCTGGCCCGCGGCTACCTGGACCGCTCCGCTCTCACCGCCGAGCGGTTCGTCGCCTGCCCGTTCGGGGCGCCCGGCGAGCGCATGTACCGCACCGGCGACCTCGCCCGATGGAACGGCGCCGGGCAGATCGAGTACCTCGGCCGCCTCGACCACCAGGTGAAGATCCGCGGCTTCCGCATCGAGCCGGGCGAGATCGAGACCGCGCTCGCCCGCCACCCGGCGGTGGCGCAGGCCGTCGTGGTCCACCGGGAGGACCAGCCCGGCAACCCGCGCCTCGTCGCCTACGTCGTCGCCGAGCCCGGAGCCGCGCCCGACCCGGACGGACTGCGGGACTTCGCCGGCGAGACGCTGCCCGCGTACATGGTCCCGGCGGCGGTGGTGCCGCTGGAGGCGTTCCCGCTGAACCCCAGCGGCAAGCTCGACCGCGCGGCGCTGCCCGCCCCCGACTTCGCGGCGCGGGCGTCGGGCCGCGAGCCGCGCACCCCCGCCGAGAAGCTCCTCGCCGACCTGTTCGCCGAGGTGCTCGGCGTCGCGCGGGTCGGGATCGACGACGGGTTCTTCGACCTCGGCGGCGACTCGATCATCGCGATGCGGCTGGTGTCGCTGGCCCGCCGGTCCGGTCTCGTGCTGTCCCCGCGCGAGGTGTTCCGGTACCCGACCGTGGAGGCGCTCGCGCAGGTCGTGCGGCACGCGGACGCGGACGCGGGCGCGGACGGGGTCGGCGGCGCGGCCGAGGAGCCCGGCGCGGGCGTCGGCGCGTTCCCGGCGACCCCGATCATGCGGTGGCTGCGCGACCTCGGCGGCCCGTCGGACGGGTTCAGCCAGAGCATCCTGCTGCGCACCCCGCCGGCGCTGGGCGTCGACGATCTGACCCGCGCACTCCAGGCGGTGCTGGACCACCACGACGCCCTGCGGATCAGCGTCCCCGATGGCGGCGACCCGCGGATCGCCCCGCCGGGCGCCGTCGACGCCGCCGCCTGCGTCCACCGGATCGACCTCGCCGGAGCCGGCGACGCGGCCCTGGCCGAGGCCGCCGCGGAGCAGGCCGAGCTGGCGCGCGGGCGCCTCGACCCCGCGTCCGGGACGATGGCGCAGCTCGTGTGGCTGGACGCCGGCGAGCACGCGCTCGGCCGGCTGCTGGTCGTGCTGCACCACCTGGTCGTGGACGGCGTGTCGTGGCGGATCCTGCTGCCCGACCTCGTCACCGCGTGGGCCGGGGGAGCACTCGAACCCGTCCCGGCGTCCTTCCGCACCTGGGCGCGGCGGCTGGCCGACGAGGCCGCCAGCACCGACCGCGCCGCCGAACTCGCCCTGTGGACCGAGATGCTGCGGACCGAGGACCCGCTGCTCGGCGCGCGCGCCCTCGACCCCGCCCGGGACACCCGCGGCACGGCCGGAAGCCTCACCCTGGAGCTGGACGAGGCCACCACATCGGCGCTGCTGACCGGCGTGCCCGCCGCGTTCCACGGCCGGGTCAACGACGTCCTGCTCGCCGGGCTGGCGCTCGCCGTGACCGAGTGGCGCCGCCGCCGGGGCGTCCCGACCCGCGACGCCGCCGTCCTGGTCGACGTGGAAGGCCACGGCCGCGAGGAACTCGGGCACGGCGCCGAACTGGACCTGTCCCGCACGGTCGGCTGGTTCACCAGCATGTTCCCCGTCCGGCTCGACGCGGGCGGCGCGGCCTGGGACGAGGTCCTCGCCGGCGGCCCGGCGGTGGGCGAGGCCGTCCGGAACGTCAAGGAGCGGCTCCGCTCGCTGCCCGACAACGGCATCGGCTACGGCCTGCTCCGCCACCTGAACGACGCGACCGGCCCGGAGCTGGCCGCGCTGCCCGCACCGCAGATCGTCGTCAACTACCTCGGCCGGGTCGAGGCCGGCGACGGCGACTGGAGCATCGCCGCCGAGGCGGGCGCCCTGGACGGCGGCGGCGACGCCGCCATGCCGCTCGCCCACACCGTGGAGATCGACGCGATCGCCCGCGACTCCGCCGCCGGGCCGCGCCTGTCGGCCACCTGGACGTGGGCCGGCCGCGTCCTGGACGGCGCGGACGTCCGCGAGCTGGCCGCCGCCTGGTTCGACGCCCTGCGCGGCATCGCCGCACACGTCGCGGCGGGCGGCGGCGGGCGCACGCCGTCCGACTTCCCGCTGATCGCGCTGACCCGGCCGGAGGTCGCCGAGATCGAGGCGGCGCATCCGGGGCCGGCGGACATCTGGCCGCTGTCCCCGCTCCAGCAGGGCTTCTTCTTCCACGCGCTGCTCGACTCCGGCTCCGACGTCTACACCGCCCAGCTCGTCCTGGACTTCGACGGTCCCCTGGACGTCCCCGCGCTGCGCGCGGCCGGGCGGGCGCTCACCGGCCTGCACCCGGGCCTGCGGGCCGCGTTCGCGCAGACCGGCGACGGCACCCCCGTGCAGATCGTCCTCGGCGAGGCCGAGGCGCCCTGGCGCGCGGTCGACCTGGACGGCGCCTCCGCCGACGAGGTCCAGCGCGTCATGACCGACGAGCGGGCCCGCCCCTTCGACCTCGAACGCCCGCCGCTGCTGCGCTTCGCGCTGCTCAGGCTGGGCCCCGCCCGCCACCGCCTCCTGCTCACCGCGCACCACATCATCCTGGACGGCTGGTCCGTCCCGGTGCTGGCCGGCGAGCTGCTGACCCTGTACTCGGGCGGGCGGCCCGCCCGCACCGCGCCGTACAAGGAGCATCTGGCCTGGCTGGACGCCCAGGACGGCGACGCCGCCCGCGACGCGTGGCGGGCGGCGCTCGACGGCATCGAGGGCCCGACGCTGCTGGCGCCCGCCGCCGCCGACGCACCGCCGGTGCTGCCCGAAGCGGTCGTCCTCGACCTGAGCCGGGAGCTGTCCGACGAGCTGACCGCTCGGGCGCGGAGCCGCGGCCTCACCCCGAACACTGTCGTGCAGGGCCTGTGGGGGCTGCTGCTGGCCCGCCTCACCGGGCGCTCCGACGTCGTGTTCGGCGCCACCGTCTCCGGCCGGCCGCCCGAACTGGCCGGCGCCGACCAGATGGTCGGGCTGTTCATCAACACGCTGCCCGTCCGGGTCAGGCTGCGCGACTCCGAGACCCTCGCGGAGAGCCTCGGCCGCCTCCAGGACGAGCAGTCCGCGCTGTTCGCCCACCACCACCTCGGCCTGGGCGAGATCCAGCGCGCGGCGGGCACGGGTCCGCTCTTCGACACGATGACCGTGTTCGAGAACTACCCGTTCGACGCCGCGCTGCTCGACGCCGCGTTCGACGGGGTCCGGCTCGTGGACGCCGACCTGGTCGACGCCACCCACTACCCGCTGACCCTGCTCGCCGTCCCCGGCGAACGGCTCCGGCTCCGGCTGGAGTACCGGCCCGACGTCTTCGACCGCGCCACCGCGGAGCGGCTGACCGCCCTGCTGGACGGCCTCGTCCGCACTCTCGTCGCCGACCCGGAGCGCCGGGTCGGCGACATCGCGCTGCCCGGCGCGGACGAGGTGCGGACCGTGCTGGCCGCGCTCGGCGCCGCCGAGACCCCCGCCATGGCCCGGCGGAGCGCGGCGCCCGGCGGCAGCCGGCTGGTCGCCTACGTCGTCGCCGCCCCCGGCGAGTCCGTCGACTCCGAGGAGCTGCGCGCCCACGTCCGGGAGAGCCTGCCCGAGTCGATGGTGCCGGCCGTCGTGGTCGTCATGGACGAGCTGCCGCTCACACCGAACGGCAAGGTCGACACCAAGGCGCTGCCCGAGCCGGAGCCGACCGGCCCCGGCACGGCCTACCGGGCGCCGCGCGACGCCCGCGAGGCCGCCGTCGCCGGCATCGTCGGCGACCTCCTCGGCATCGAGGCGCCCGGCATCGACGACGACTTCTTCGACCTCGGCGGCGACTCGCTCGTCGCCATGCGGGTCGCGACCCGGATCCGCCGCGCCCTCGGGGTCGAGCTGCCCGTCCGCGCCCTGTTCGAGGCGCCGACCGTCGCCGGCCTCGCCGCGCGTGTCGCCGCCCTGGAGGGGGGCGGCGCCGGCCGCCCGGCGCTGGAGCCCCGCGAACGCCCCGCCGTGGTCCCGCCGTCCTACGCCCAGCAGCGGCAGTGGTTCCTGAACCGCTTCGAGGGGCCGTCGGCGACCTACAACATGCCGGTGGCGCTGCGCATCCGCGGCCCCCTGGACGCGGACGCGCTCCGCGCCGCGATCGGCGACCTGGTGGACCGGCACGAGACGCTCCGCACCGTCCTGCCGGACGCCGGGGGAGCGCCGCGCCAGCTCGTCCTGGACCCGGCCGCCGCCCGCCCCGAGCTGGAGGTCGCCGGCACGACCGAGGCGGAGCTGCCGATGCGGCTCGCGACGGCCGCCGGGTACGCGTTCGACATCACCGCCGAGCCGCCACTGCGCACCCACCTGTTCCGGATCGGCCCGGACGAGCACGTCGTGCTGCTGCTCCTGCACCACGTCGGCGGCGACGGCTGGTCGATGGCGCCGCTCGCCCGCGACCTCGTCACCGCCTACCTGGCCCGCGCCGGCGGCACCGCGCCCGATTGGGCGCCGCTGCCCGTCCAGTACGCCGACTACACGCTCTGGCAGCAGGAGCTGCTCGGCTCCGAGGACGACCCCGAGAGCCTGGTCTCGCGGCAGATCGCCTACTGGCGGGACGCCCTCGCCGGCCTGCCCGAGGAACTGCCGATCCCGGCCGACCGGCCGCGCCCGGCGGAGGCGTCCTACCGGGGCGGCACCGAGCGGTTCCTGCTCGGGGCGGACGTCCGCGCGTCCCTCATGGCGATCGCGCGGGAGACCGGCGCGAGCCCGTTCATGGTCGCCCAGGCCGCGTTCGCCGCCCTGCTGACCCGGCTCGGCGCGGGCACCGACGTGCCGATCGGCTCGCCGATCGCGGGCCGCATGGACGAGGCCCTGGACGACCTCGTCGGCATGTTCGTGAACATGCTCGTCTTCCGCACCGACACCTCCGGCGACCCGTCGTTCCGGGACCTGGTCGGACGGGTGAAGGAGACCGACCTCGCCGCGTACGCGAACCAGGACGTCCCGTTCGAGCGGCTCGTCGAGGTGCTGAACCCGCCGCGCCACCTGGCCCGCCACCCGCTGTTCCAGGTCGGCCTGACCTTCCAGAACAACCCGGAGGCGCGGCTGGAGGCGCCCGGTTTCAGCGCCGAGCCGGAGCCCCTCTCCGCCGGCGCGTCCCGGTTCGACCTGCTCATGATCCTCACCGAGCGGGAGGACGGGTTCGAGGGTGAGCTGGAGTACGCGCTCGACCTCTACGACCCGGCCACCGCGCGGCGGCTCGTCGAGCGGTTCGAGCGGTACCTGGCCGCGCTGCTCGCCGACCCGGACGCGCCGATCGGCGCCGCGGACGTCCTCTCCGCGGACGAGCGGACCCGCATCCTCGGCGCGTGGGCCGGCGGCGACGCCGCCCCCGTGGAGCGGACATCGATCCCGGCGCTGTTCGAGGCGCAGGTCGCGGTGCGTCCGGAGGCGTTCGCGGTGACGTTCGATGGTGTGTCGTGGACGTATGGCGAGGTGAACGCGAGGGCGAATCGTCTGGCGCACCGGTTGATCGGGCAGGGTGTCGGTCCTGAGCAGTTCGTGGCGTTGGCGCTGCCGCGTTCGGCCGACCTTGTCGTGGCGATCCTCGCGGTGTTGAAGACGGGTGCCGCGTATGTGCCGATCGATCCGGATTATCCGGAGGACCGCATCGCGTACATGGTCGAGGACGCCAAGCCCGTCCTCACGCTGGGCCCGGACGACCTGGACGCGTCAGGCTACGACGACTCCAACCCCGGTGTCGCCATCGATCCGGATCACCCGGCGTACGTCATCTACACGTCGGGTTCGACGGGTCGTCCCAAGGGTGTGGTGATCCCGCACCAGAACGTGGTGCGTCTGCTGCGCTCGACCGAGCAGTGGTTCGAGTTCGGTCCGGACGATGTGTGGACGTTGTTCCACTCCTATGCGTTCGACTTCTCGGTGTGGGAGTTGTGGGGTCCGCTGCTGTACGGCGGCCGACTGGTGGTCGTCCCGTATCTGACGTCGCGGTCGCCGGAGGACTTCCTCAAGCTGCTGGACGCTGAGAAGGTCACCGTCCTCAATCAGACCCCGTCGGCGTTCTACCAGCTCATGGCGGCCGACAAGGCGAACCCGGGTGCCGATCTGGCGCTGCGCTCCATCGTCTTCGGCGGCGAAGCCCTGGAGCTCGGCCGTCTCGAAGACTGGTACTCCCGGCATCCTGAGAACGCTCCGACGCTCGTCAACATGTACGGCATCACCGAAACCACGGTGCACGTGTCGTACATCGCCCTGGACCGCGCCTATGCGGCGACGGCGCCGGGCAGCGTCATCGGCGTCGGCATCCCCGACCTGCGCGTCTACGTCCTGGACGACCGCCTCCAGCCGGTCGCGCCGGGCGTCGTCGGCGAGCTGTACGTCTCCGGCGCCGGCTTGGCGCGCGGCTACCTGAACCGCCCGGCCCTGTCCGCCGAGCGGTTCGTCGCCGACCCCTACGGCGCGCCCGGCACCCGCATGTACCGCACCGGCGACGTCGGGCGGTGGCTGGACGACGGCCGCCTCGAATACCTCGGCCGCAGCGACCAGCAGGTGCAGTTGCGCGGCTTCCGGATCGAGCTCGGCGAGATCGAGTCGGCCCTCGCCCGCCACGACGCGGTCTCGGACGTCGCGGTGATCGTCCGCGACGACCGCCTGGTCGCCTACGTCGCCGGATCGGGCGTCGACTCCGCCGAGCTGCGCCGGTTCGCCGGCAAGGACCTGCCCGACTACATGGTCCCGGCCGTGGTCGTTGAGCTGGACGCGCTGCCGCTGACGGCCAACGGCAAGCTGGACCGCAAGGCGCTTCCCGCCCCCGACTATGCCGCCAAGGTGTCGTCCCGTACGCCGCGCACCGCCGAGGAGGAGACCCTCGCCCGGCTGTTCGCCGAGGTGCTGGGCCTGGAGCGGGTGGGGATCGACGACGGGTTCTTCGACCTGGGCGGTGACTCGATCATCGCGATCCAGCTGGTGTCCCGCGCCCGCCAGTCGGGCCTGGTCATCACGCCCCGCGACGTGTTCCAGCACCAGACCGTCGAGGAGCTCGCCGCGACCGCGACGCCGGTCGGGGAGGGCGAGGAGGTCGAGGCCGAGGCGCCCGGCGCCGGGACCGGCCCCGTGCCCGTCACCCCGATCGTCGCGTGGCTGCGCGACCGGGTCGGCGGCGACGCCGCGCTCATCCGCGGCTTCCACCAGTCGACGCTGCTGCGCACGCCGCCGGACCTCGGCATCGAGCGGCTGACCGCCGCGTTCCAGACCCTCCTGGACCACCACGACATGCTCCGGCTCCGCCTGGACGGATGGCAGCCCGTCGTCCGCCCGCCCGGGGCGTGCGACGCGGCCGACCTCGTCACCCGCGTGGACGCCGCCGGGCTGGACGCCGACAAGCTCCAGGCCGTCGTCACCGAGCAGGCCGCCGCCGCCCGCGACCGCCTCGACCCGTCCGCCGGCACGGTCGCGCAGCTCGTCTGGTTCGACGCGGGCGAGGAGCAGGGCCGCCTCCTCCTCGTCCTGCACCACCTGGTCGTGGACGGCGTGTCGTGGCGCATCCTGCTGCCCGACCTCGTCACCGCCTGGGCCGGCGGGGCGCTCGACCCCGTCCCGACCTCGTTCCGCCGCTGGGCGCAGAAGCTCACCGCGTCCGAGCGGGGCGAGGACGAGCTGGAGGACTGGCTCGACATCGTCGACGGCCCGCCGCAGAACCTCGCGAAGCGGCCGCTCGACCCGCGCGTCGACATCGCGGCCCGCGCCCGCTCGGTCACCCTCGACCTGCCGGCCGACGTCACCGGGCCGCTGCTCACCGACGTCCCGGCCTCCTTCCACGGCCGGGTCAACGACGTGCTGCTCACCGGCCTCGCCCTCGCCGTCGCCCAGTGGCGCCGGCACCGGGGCGGGCGCGGCACCGGCGTCCTCATCGACCTGGAGGGCCACGGCCGCGAGGACGTCGTGCCCGGCGCCGACGTGTCCCGCACCGCCGGCTGGTTCACCTCGATCCACCCGGTCCGGCTGGACGCGGGCAACGCGACCGGGGGCGCGGCGCTCAAGACGGTGAAGGAGCAGCTCCGGGCGATCCCGGACGGCGGCATCGGCTACGGCCTGCTGCGCCTCGGCGGCGGCGACGCCGCCGAGGAGCTGGCCGCCGTCCCGCCCGCGCAGATCGCCTTCAACTACCTCGGCCGGGTCGCGGCCGGGGACGAGGGCGGCGACTGGACGCTCGCCGCCGAGGACCTCCCCGCGGGCGAGGACCCGGCGATGCCGCTCGCGCACGTCCTGGAGATCAACGCGGTCACCCGCGACCTGCCCGGCGGGCCCGTGCTGTCGGCGACCTGGACGTGGCCGGGCGGCCTGCTGGAGCCCGCCGACGTCCGCGAGCTGGCGGAGGGCTGGTTCACCGCGCTGCGCGCCCTCGCCGCCGACGCCGCCGCCGGCGACGCGGCCGGCTTCACCCCGTCCGACCTGCTCGTCGACCTGGACCAGACCGAGATCGACAAGCTGCAGACCGCGTGGAGGCACAAATCTTGACTTCCACCCCTCCCCGAAAGAAGGGGGTCCCTACGGCTCGCGCCGTGGGTGTTCCTGCTTCGCGGCCGACTGCGGAAGGGAGGACCCTTGCCGTCTGACATCAGCTCCACAGACATCACCGGAGGTGCTGCCTCCGGCTACGGCTCGACCAGCCGCAAGGATGTTCTTGGCCGCGTTGTGGTCCCGGTCGTGCCGGGTGCGGCAGCCCGGACACGTCCAGTGCCGGGTGGAAAGGCTCAGCTTCTCCAGCAGGTGCCCGCAGTTCGAGCAGGTCTTGGACGAGGGGTACCAGCGGTCGATGACGATCAGGGTGCGTCCGGCGCGTCCGGCCTTGTATGCCAACTGGCGGCGGAACTCGCCCCATCCGCAGTCGGAGATCGCCTTGGCCAGGCTGCGGTTGCGGATCATGTTGGCGACCGCGAGGTCTTCGATCACGATGACGTCCGCTTGGCGGACGAGGTTCGTGCTGGTGCGGTGCAAGAAGTCGACGCGGGCGTTGCGGACCTTGCGGTGGGATCGGGCGACCTTGTTCTTGGCCTTGCGCCGGTTGGCCGAGCCGGGTTGCCTGCGGGCCATGCGCCGCTGGTAGCGGGCCAGGTTCGCCGCCTTGCGCTCCAGGTGGCGGGGGTTGGCGATGCGGTCCCCGTCGGATGTCACCGCGAAGTCCTTCACGCCCAGGTCGAGGCCGATCTGGTGCCCGGCGGCCGGCAGGGGGTCGGGGGTGTCGGTGTCGACGGCGAAGGTGACATACCAACGGCTGTCGGGGCTCCGAGAGATCACGACCATGGTGGGGTTGAGCGTGGCCAGATCCACGTCCGCAAAGGACCACACGAACGCCAGCGGCGCAGTTGTCTTGGCCATCCGCAGTTCGCCGTTGTTCATCCGGAACGCGGAGCGGGTGTAGTGCGCGGACTGGCGGGAGTTGCGCGTTTTGAAGCGGGGGTAGCGGGCGCGTCCTGCGAAGAAGTTGGCGAAGGCGGTGTGCTGGTGGCGCAGCGCCTGCTGCAGCGGGACGCTGGACACCTCCGACAGGAACGCCGGGTCTTGGGTCTTCTTCCACGCGGTCAACGCGGCGTCGGTCTGCCTGTAGGAGGTGTTCTTGCCGTCGGTGTGGTAGGCGCGGTGCCGTTCGGCGAGGGTCTTGTTCCAGACCAGGCGGACGCAGCCGAACGTGCGGACGAAGGTGGCCGCCTGCTCGGGGTCGGGGTAGGCCCGGCACTTGTACGCCGTCCGCATGACCGCCAGTTCACATGCGCTCCGTGTTCGTGTGATGACTTTGAGATGTCAATGGGCATGGGCCGTCGCCTGTCCCGGCTGCGCCAGGCCGCGCCCGGCGGCGTCCGCGTTTCTCCCCGGTCTGAAGCTGAAGACCTGGGCATCCTTTGGAGGATCAGGTGAACCGGGGGGACCTTGAGGACATCCTGCCGCTGTCACCCTTGCAGCAGGGTTTCTTCTTCCACGCCCTCTTCGACGCGGGCGACGGCGACGTCTACACGGCCCAGGTCGTCCTCGACCTGGAGGGGCCCCTGGACGCGGGCGCGCTGCGCACCGCCGCCGGGACGCTGCTGCGGCGGCACGCGAACCTGCGCGCCGCGTTCTGGCACGAGGACCTGTCGCGTCCCGTCCAGGTGATCCCGCGCACGGTGGAGCTGCCGTGGGAGGAGGTCACCGCCACCGGGGCGGAGGCCGACGCGGTCGTCGCGCGGGAGCGGGCGCGCGGCTTCGACATGACGGCGCCGCCGCTGCTGCGGTTCGTCCTCGTCCGGATGGGCCCCGAGCGCTTCCGGCTGATCCTGACGAACCACCACATCCTGCTGGACGGCTGGTCCACGCCGATCCTCGTGACCGAGCTGTTCCTGCTCTACATGCAGGGCGGCCACGACGCGGGGATGCCGCGCGTCACCCCGTACAAGAACTACCTGGCCTGGCTGGCCGGGCAGGACCGCGCCGCCGCCGAGGAGGCGTGGCGCCGCGCCCTCGACGGCGTGGACGAGCCGAGCCTCGTCGCCCCCGAGGCCGCCGCCCGCGCCCCGGAGCCCCCGAAGCGGACCATCACCGAGCTGGACGAGAAGACCACCCGGCGCCTGTCGCGGGCCGCCCGCCGCCACGGCGTCACGCTGAGCACCGTGCTGCAGAGCGCGTGGGGCCTCGTCCTCGGCCGGCTTCTCGGCACGAACGACGTGGTGTTCGGCTCGACCGTGTCCGGCCGGCCGCCCGAACTGCCCGGCATCGAGCAGATGATCGGGCTGTTCATCAACACGCTGCCGATCCGCGTCCGCCACCGGCCGGACGAGTCGCTCGGGTCCCTGCTGGAGCGCGTCCAGGAGGAGCAGACCGAACTCCTCGCCCACCACCACCTGGGCCTCACCGACATCCAGCGCGCGGCGGGCCGCACCGGCGCCCTGTTCGACACGATGACGGTGCTGGAGAACTACCCGTTCGACCCGGACTCGATGGACGGCTCGCTCAACGGCGTCCGCATCACCGGGGCCGACTCCTACGACGCGACCCACTTCCCCCTGTCGTTCGTCGCCCTGCCCGGCGAGCGGCTGTCGCTGCGCCTGCACTACCGGCCCGACGTCTACGAGCACGCGGTCGTCGAAGCGCTGCTCGCCCGCGTCCGCCGCTTCCTGGAGGCCATCGCCGAGGACTCCGGCCGCCTGATCGGCGCGGTCGACCTCGCCGGCGACGCCGGCCGGGCGGCGCTGGCCGCCTGGAACGACACCGCCGGCGAGATCCCGGCCGGCACCCTCCCGGCCCTCTTCGAGTCCCAGGCCGTCCGGACCCCGTCCGACACGGCCCTCGTCTGCGGCGACGCCCGGCTGACCTACGCGGAGCTGAACGAGCGCGCCAACCGCCTCGCCCACGAGCTGATCGCCCGGGGGATCGGGCCCGAGGACCGGGTGGCCCTCGTCCTGCCGCGCACGCCCGAGATCGTCGTCGCGATCCTCGGCGTCCTCAAGGCGGGCGCCGCCTACGTTCCGATCGACCCCGAGTACCCGGCCGACCGCATCGCCTACATGCTGGCGGACGCCCGCCCGGCCCTCACGATCACCGCCGACGACTTCCCCGACACCACCGGAAGGCCGGCGCACGACCCGGCGCGGACGCTGCGGGCGGAGAACGCGGCGTACGTCATCTACACGTCGGGTTCGACGGGTCGCCCCAAGGGCGTGACCGTCCCGCATGTGGGAGTGCTCAACTACTTCGAGGCGCACCGGGACGCGTTCATCGACCCGGCGATCGAAGCCGCAGGCGGTCGGCGGATGCGGTTCGCGCACCTGGCGTCGTTCTCGTTCGACACGTCGTGGATGGGCCTGCTGTGGATGATGTACGGCCACGAGCTGCACCTCATCGACGACGCCGTGCGCCGCGACGTCGAGGCGTACACCGCGTACGTGGCGCGCGAGCGGATCGACCTGGTGAACACGACCCCGTCGCACTTCGCCTCGCTCCGCGAAGCGGGCCTGCTGGACGACGACGGGCGGCACCGGCCCGCGCAGCTGCTCCTCGGCGGCGAGGCCATCGGCGAGAGCATGTGGGCCGAACTCCGCGCGACCCCCGGACTCACCGCGCGCAACTTCTACGGGCCCACCGAATCGACGATCGACACCATGAACCAGGTGGTGGCGCTCAGCGAGCACCCGTCGGTCGGCGCGCCCTACCGCAACACCCGCTCGTACGTGCTCGACGCCGCGCTCCAGCCGGTGCCGGCCGGCGTCCCCGGTGAGCTGTACCTGGCGGGCGTACAGCTCGCGCGCGGCTACCTCGGCCGGCCCGGCCTGTCCGCCGAGCGGTTCGTCGCCGACCCGTTCGGTGCGCCCGGCGACCGCATGTACCGCACCGGCGACCTGGCCCGGTGGCGCCCGGACGGCACGATCGAGTACCTCGGCCGCGCCGATGACCAGGTGAAGATCCGGGGCTTCCGGGTGGAGCCGGGCGAGATCGAGAACGTCCTCGCCGGCTGCCCCGGCGTCGCGCAGGCCGCCGTGGTCGTCCGCGAGGACCGGCCCGGCGACAAGCGCCTCGCCGCCTACCTGGTCGGCCCGGACGCCGACGCCGCCGCCGTCCGCCGGTACGCGGCCGAGCGGTTGCCCGACTACATGGTCCCGTCGCTCACCGTCCTGGACGCGCTGCCGCTCACCGTGAACGGCAAGCTCGACCGGGCCGCGCTGCCCGCGCCCGACGCCGGCGCCGCCGCGGGCCGCGCGCCGCGCACCCCGCAGGAGGAGATCCTGTGCGGGCTGTTCGCGGAGATCCTCGGCGTGCCGAGGGTGGGCGTCGACGACGGGTTCTTCGACCTCGGCGGCGACTCGCTCACCGCGACGCGGCTCGTCGGCAGGGTCCGGTCCGCGCTCGGCGCGGAGCTGCCCGTCCGGGCGCTGTTCGAGGCGCCGACCGTCGCGGGCCTCGCCGAACGGCTCGCCGACGCGGCCGGTGACGTGCGCCCGCCGCTCGTGCGGGCCGAGCGCCCCGGCGTCGTGCCGCTGTCGTACGCGCAGCAGCGGCTCTGGTTCCTCAACCGGTTCGAGGGCGCGTCCGCGACGTTCAACCTGCCGATCGCGCTGCGCCTCAACGGCGTGCTCGACCTGGACGCGCTGCGGGAGGCGCTCGCCGACGTGGTGGCGCGGCACGAGTCGCTCCGCACGATCTTCCCGGACGGGTCCGGCACCGCCCGCCAGCTCGTCCTCGAACCGGCCGCCGCCCGGCCCCGGCTCGACGTCACCGAGACCGGCGAACCGGGCCTGCCGATGGCGCTGGCCGCGGAGGCCGGGCGCGGCTTCGACCTGTCGGTCGAGCCGCCGCTGCGCGCCCGCCTGTTCGCGCTCGGCGGCGACGCCCACGTCCTGATGCTGGTCCTGCACCACATCGCGGCGGACGGCTGGTCGATGGCGCCGCTGGCCCGCGACGTGATCCTCGCCTACGCCTCCCGCGCGGAGGGACGCGCGCCGCAGTGGGCGCCGCTGCCCGTCCAGTACGCCGACTACACGCTCTGGCAGCGCGAGCTGTTCGGCTCCGAGGACGACCCCGGCAGCCTGATCTCGTGGCAGATCGCCTACTGGCGGGACGCCCTCGCCGGCCTGCCCGAGGAACTGCGGCTGCCCGCCGACCGGCCGCGCCCGGCGGAGGCGTCCTACCGGGGCGGAACGCACGCGTTCCAGCTGGACGCCGACCTGCACGCCGGGCTGCTCGCGCTCGCCCGCGAGAGCGGCGCCAGCCTGTTCATGGTCATGCAGGCCGCCTACGCCGCGCTGCTCACCCGGCTCGGCGCCGGAACCGACGTGCCGATCGGCTCGCCGATCGCGGGCCGGACGGACGAGGCCCTGGACGACCTCGTCGGCATGTTCGTGAACATGCTCGTCCTGCGCACCGACACCTCCGGGGACCCGTCGTTCCGGGAGCTGATCGCGCGGGTGAAGGAGACCGACCTCGCCGCCTACGCGCACCAGGACCTGCCGTTCGAGCGGCTCGTCGAAGTGCTCAACCCGGCGCGGTCGATGGCCCGGCACCCGCTGTTCCAGGTCGCCCTGTCGTTCCAGAACAACCCGGAGGCCCGGCTCGAACTGGACGGCCTCACCGGCGGCGCCGAACCCCTGACGGCCGGCACCGCCAAGTACGACCTCTCGCTCTACCTGGAGGAACGGCACGGCGTCGGCGGTGCGCCCGGCGGCATCGAGGCCGGACTCGAATACGCCCTCGACCTGTTCGACCCCGGCACCGCCGTGACGATCGCCGACCGCTTCGAGCGCCTCGTCCGGGAACTGGTCGCCGCCCCCGACGCGCCCATCACCACCGCCGAGATCCTCGACCGGAGCGAGCGCCGCACGCTGCTGCGCCGCTGGGCGGGCGGCAAGAACTCCGGCGACGTCGAGCGGACGACGATTCCGGCGCTGTTCGAGGCGCAGGTCGCGGTGCGTCCGGAGGCGCTCGCGGTGACGTTCGAGGGTGTGTCGTGGACGTATGGCGAGGTGAACGCGAGGGCGAATCGTCTGGCGCATCGGCTCGTTGAGCAGGGTGTCGGGCCTGAGCAGTTCGTGGCGTTGGCTCTGCCGCGTTCGGCCGACCTTGTCGTGGCGATCCTCGCGGTGTTGAAGACCGGTGCCGCGTATGTGCCGATCGATCCGGATTATCCGAAAGACCGTATCGCGTACATGGTCGAGGACGCCAAGCCCGTCCTCACGCTGGGCCCGGACGATCTCGATGCCACCGGCATGCCCGACACCAATCCCGGCGTCGCTGTCTCACCGGACCATCCCGCGTACGTCATCTACACGTCGGGTTCGACGGGTCGTCCTAAGGGCGTGGTGATCCCGCACCAGAACGTGGTGCGTCTGCTGCACTCGACCGAGGAATGGTTCGAGTTCGGCCCGGACGATGTCTGGACGCTCTTCCACTCCTACGCGTTCGACTTCTCCGTCTGGGAGCTGTGGGGTCCGCTGCTGTACGGCGGCCGACTGGTGGTCGTCCCGTATCTGACGTCGCGGTCGCCGGAGGACTTCCTCAAGCTGCTGGACGCCGAGAAGGTCACCGTCCTCAACCAGACCCCGTCGGCGTTCTACCAGCTCATGGCCGCCGACAAGGCCAACCCGGGTGCCGATCTGGCGCTGCGCTACATCGTCTTCGGCGGCGAAGCCCTCGATCTGGGCCGTCTCGAAGACTGGTACTCCCGGCACCCGGAGAACGCCCCGACGCTCGTCAACATGTACGGCATCACCGAGACGACCGTCCATGTCTCGTACATCGCGCTCGACCAGGTCCACGCCGCGACGGCGCCCGGCAGCATCATCGGTGTCGGCATCCCCGACCTGCGCGTCTACGTCCTGGACGACCGCCTCCAGCCCGTCCCGGCCGGTGTGCCCGGCGAACTGTACGTCTCCGGCGCGGGCCTGGCGCGCGGCTACCTGAACCGCCCGGCCCTGTCTGCCGAGCGGTTCGTCGCCGACCCGCACGGCAAGCCCGGCACCCGCATGTACCGAACCGGCGACCTCGGCCGCTGGCGCCGCGACGGCACCCTCGAATACCTGGGACGCGCCGACCAGCAGGTCCAGTTGCGCGGCTTCCGGATCGAGCTCGGCGAGATCCAGGCCGTCCTGACCAGGCACGACGCGGTCGAGGACGCCGCCGTGATCGTCCGCGACGACCGCTTGGTCGCCTACGTGGTCGCGTCCGGCGTCGACTCCGCCGAGCTGCGCCGGTTCGCTGGCAAGGACCTGCCCGACTACATGGTCCCGGCCGCCGTTGTCGAACTCGATGCGCTGCCGCTGACGGCCAACGGCAAGCTGGACCGCAAGGCGCTGCCCGCCCCCGACTATGCCGCCAAGGTGTCGTCCCGTACGCCGCGCACCGCCGAGGAGGAGACCCTCGCCCGGCTGTTCGCCGAGGTGCTGGGCCTGGAGCGGGTGGGGATCGACGACGGGTTCTTCGACCTCGGCGGTGACTCGATCATCGCGATCCAGCTGGTGTCCCGCGCCCGCCAGTCGGGCCTGGTCATCACCCCCCGCGACGTGTTCCAGCACCAGACCGTCGAGGAGCTGGCGGCCACGGCGCGGCCCGTCGGCGAAGGGGAGCGCGCCGAGGCGGAGCCGCCCGGCGCGGGCATCGGCCGCGTGCCGGCCACCCCGATCATGCGCTGGTTCCAGGACCTGAACGGCCCCGTCGACGGCTACAGCCAGCGGATGCTCCTCCAGGTCCCGCCGGACCTCGGCGCCGACGCACTGACCAGGGCGCTCCAGACCGTCCTCGACCACCACGACATGCTCCGCCTCCGCGTGCACGGCGAGGAGTTCGAGGTCGCCGAGCCCGGTACGGTCGACGCCGCGCCGCTCGTCCGCCGCGTGGACGTGGCCGGCCTCGACACCGGAGCGCTCCGGGCCGTCCTCGCCGAGGAGGCCGAGGCCGCCCGCCGCGGGCTCGACCCGGCCGCCGGGACGATGGCGCGGCTCGTCTGGTTCGACGCCGGACCCGAGGCATCCGGCCGCCTCCTGCTCACCCTCCACCACCTCGTGGTGGACGGCGTGTCCTGGCGGATCATCCTGCCCGACCTCGTCACCGCCTGGTCCGGGGGAGACCTCGACCCCGTCCCGACCTCGTTCCGCCGCTGGGCGCAGCGCCTCACCGCCGAGGCGTCCGACCCCGCCCGCACCGCCGAGCTGCCGCTGTGGCGGGACGTCCTCGCCACCCCCGACCCCGTCCTCGGCGCCCGCCCGCTCGACCCGGCCGCCGACACGTTCGGGACCGCGCGGCACCTCACCCTCGACCTGCCCGCCGACGTGACCGAGCCGCTCCTCACCGAGGTCCCGGCGGCGTTCCACGGCCGGGCGAACGACGTCCTGCTCACCGGGCTCGCCCTCGCCGTCGCCGAATGGCGGCGCGACCGCGGCACGTCCGACGAGACGGCCGTCCTCATCGACCTGGAGGGGCACGGCCGCGAGGAGATCGTCCCCGGCGTCGACCTGTCCCGCACCGCCGGCTGGTTCACCTCCATCTACCCGGTCCGGCTGGACGCGGGCCGCCTCGACCCCGCCGACGTCCGCGACGGCGGACCGGCCATGGGCACCGCGCTGAAGCGGGTCAAGGAGCAGCTCCGCGAGATCCCCGACAACGGCATCGGGTACGGGCTGCTCCGCCACCTCAACGCCGAGGCCGGCACGGGCCTCGCCGCGCAGCCGCAGATCGCGTTCAACTACCTCGGCCGCTCCGCCGCGCCCGAGGCCACCGACTGGGGACCGGCCGACCTGGCCGACAGCGACGCCCTCGGCGGCGGGCAGGACGCCGCGCTCGGCCTCGTCCACGCCATCGAGGTCAACGCGCACACCCGCGACCTGCCGGGCGGGCCGGAGCTGTCCGCGACCTGGACGTGGGCCGGGGACCTGTTCGACGCGGCCGCGATCGAGGACCTCGCCGGCCGCTGGTACGCGGCGCTGCGCGGACTCGTCGCGCACGTCGTCGACGGCGCCGGAGACGGGCCCGTCGGCGGGTTCACCCCGTCCGACCTGTCCCTCGTGGACGTCAGCCAGGACGAGATCGACGAGCTCGCCGCCGAGCTCGACGGTGAAGGGGAGCTGGATTGAGCAAGTCGCAGCTAGAGGACATCCTCCCGCTGTCCCCGTTGCAGCAGGGCCTGTTCTTCCACGCCCTCTACGACTCCGGCCACGACGTCTACACTGCGCAGATCGTGCTCGACATGCGCGGCCCCCTCGACGTCGACGCGCTGAAGGCCGCCGCCGCGACCCTGCTGCGCCGGCACGCCAACCTGCGGGCCGGGTTCCGGCAGCGCAAGGAGGGCTCGCCGGTCCAGGTCGTGCACCGCACCGTGCGGCTGCCGTGGCAGGACGAGGACCTGTCCGCGCTCCCCGAACCCGAGCGCGACGCGAAGGCCCGCGACCTCGCCGGCGCGGAACGCGCCCGGCCGTTCGACATGGCCAAGCCGCCGCTGCTGCGGTTCATGCTCATCAAGCTGGCGGACGACCTGCACCGCATGGTGTTCACCAACCACCACATCCTGCTGGACGGCTGGTCCACGCCCGTCCTGCAGACCGAGCTGTTCGCGCTCTACCTCGCCAAGGGCGACGACACCGGCATGCCGCGCGTCACCCCCTACAAGAACTACCTGGCCTGGCTCGCCGCCCAGGACCGCCCCGCCGCCGAGGACGCGTGGCGCCGCTCCCTCGACGGCGTCGACGAACCCACCCTCGTGGCCCCCGGCGCGCCCGAGCCCGGCACCGACGCGCCCGGCCGCGTCCGGACGACGCTCACCGAGGAGCTCACCACCGCGCTCAGCGCGCGCGCCCGCGCCCAGGGTGTCACCCTCAACACCGTCCTGCAGCTCGCGTGGGGGACGCTGGTCGGCGGCCTCACCGGCTCCACCGACGTCGTGTTCGGCGCCGCCGTGTCCGGCCGCCCGCCCGAACTGCCCGGCGTCGAGCAGATGATCGGGCTGTTCATCAACACGCTGCCGATCCGGGTCCGGGTCCGGCCCGCCGACACCGTCGCCGAGGCCCTCACCCGCCTGCAGGACGAGCAGGCCGCGCTCATGCCGCACCACCACCTCGGTCTCGCCGACATCCAGCGGCTCACCGGGGCCGGGACGCTGTTCGACACGATGACCGTCCTGGAGAACTACCCGTTCGACCCGGACGCCGCCGGCGCCGACCTCGGCGGCCTCACCCTCCGCGACGTGGACGGCTACGACGCCACCCACTACCCGCTGACGTTCGCCGCCGTCCCCGGCCGCGGCCTGTCCCTGCGCATCGACCACCGCCCCGACCTGTTCGGCGGCGCCGACGCCGAGCGGCTGATGCGGCGCCTCCTGCGCATCCTCGACGCCGTCGCGCACCGGCCCGACCTGCCGCTCGGCCGCGTCTCCGTGCTGGACGACGAGGAGCGCGCCGACGTCCTGGAGAACTGGCAGGGCGCCGCGACCGGCCGCACGCCCGGCACCCTCACCGGCCGCTTCGCCGAGCAGGCCGCGAAGACCCCGGAGGCCGCCGCCGTCCGCGCCGCCGGCGCGTCCCTCACCTACGCCGAGCTGGACGCCCGCGCGAACCGGCTCGCCAACCGGCTGATCGGGCTGGGCGTCCGCCGGGAGTCCCGCGTCGCCGTCCTGCTCGAACGGTCCGCGGACGTGGCCGTCGCGTCCCTGGCGGTCCTCAAGGCGGGCGGCGCCTACGCGCCCGTCCACCAGAGCTACCCGCCGGAACGGGTCGCCTGGGCGATCGAGGAGGTCGGCGCGCCCGTCCTGCTCGTCGACGGGCCGATGCGCGACCGGGCCGCCGCCCTCGGCACCGCCGCCCGGATCGTCGCCATGGACGACCCCGAGACCGCCGCCGCGCCGGCCGCCGACCCGGGCGTGCCGTGCCACCCGGACCAGGCCGCCTGCGTGTTCTTCACCTCCGGCTCGACCGGCCAGCCGAAGGGCGTCGTGATCACGCACCGCGACGCCGTCGGCCTCGCCACCGACGGACGGCTCCGCGGCGGCGCGCACGAGCGGGTCCTCGTCCACTCCTCGCACGCGTTCGACGCCTCCACCTACGAGCTGTGGACGCCGCTGCTGCAGGGCGGCACCGCCGTCTTCGCGCCCCCCGGCCACCTGGACGGCGCCGCGCTCGAGGAGATCATCGCCGCCGAGGACCTCACCGCCGCCTTCCTCACCACCACCCTGTTCAACCTCGTCGCCGACGAGCGGCCGCACGCCTTCGCCCGGCTCCGCGAGGTCCTGACCGGCGGGGAGGCGGGGTCGCCCGCCGCGATGCGCAAGGTCCTCGACGCCTGCCCGGACACCGAGGTCGTCCACATGTACGGGCCGACCGAGGCGACCACGTACGCGACGGCCGCGCCGCAGCGCGCGCCCCTCGCCGACCCGGCGGAGCGGACGCCCGTGCTCGGCCGGCCCTACGACGACATGCGCGTGTACGTGCTGGACCGGGCGCTGCGCCCCGTCCCGCCCGGCGTCGTCGGCGAGGCGTACCTCGCCGGGTCCGGCATCGCCCGCGGCTACCTGCGGCGGGCCGCGCTCACCGCCGAGCGGTTCGTCGCCGACCCGTTCGGCGCGCCCGGCGACCGCATGTACCGGACCGGCGACCTCATGCGGTGGCGGCCCGGCGGCGACCTGGAGTACGTCGACCGGGCCGACTTCCAGGTCAAGATCCGCGGGTTCCGGATCGAGTTGGGCGAGGTCGAGGCGGTCATCGCCGGCCACCCCGGCGTCTCCAACGTCGCCGTCATCGCCCGCGAGGAGGCACCCGGCGCCAAGGCCCTCGTCGCCTACGTCATCGCGCCCGCCCTCTCTACCAGGGGGGACGACCTCCCTGGCCCCCCCGGCGAAGAGCGCACGTTGGACGGCCTCCGCGAGTACGTCCGCGAGCGGCTGCCGGAGTACATGGTGCCCGCCGCGTTCGTCCGGATGGACACCTTCCCCGTCGGCCCGACCGGCAAGCTCGACCGGCGGGCGCTGCCCGCCCCCGACTACTCCGGCGCCGCCGGCGGCCGCGACCCGCGCACCCCCGAGGAGGAGCGGCTGTGCGGGGTCGTCGCCGACGTCCTCGGCCTCGACCGGGTCGGCGCGGACGTCAGCTTCTTCGACCTCGGCGGCGACAGCATCGCCGCGCTGAGGCTCGTCACCCGCGCGCGGCAGGCCGGCGTCGAGCTGACGCCCCGCGACGTGTTCACCCACCAGACCGTCGAGGCGCTCGCCAGGGTCGGCGACCCCGGGGACCGGATCGGCTTCGAGGTGCTCCTCCCCATCCGGACGGGCGGGTCCCGCCCGCCGGTGTTCTTCGTCCACCCGGCCGGCGGCCTCGCCTGGCCCTATCTCCAGTTCCAGCGCCACCTCGGCCCCGACCAGCCGGTCTACGGGCTGCAGGCGCGCGCCTTCACCCGGTCCGAGCTGCCGGAGTCGGTCGAGGAGATGGCCGCGGACTACCTGGAGCAGATCCGGGCCGTCCGGCCGTCCGGGCCCTACCACCTGGCCGGCTGGTCCCTCGGCGGGCTCGTCGCCTACGAGATGGCCGTCCGGCTCCAGGCCGCCGGCGAGCGCGTCGGGCTGCTCGCGCTCATCGACTCCTACCGCGGCCAGGACCTCGCCGGGGACGAGCGGGAGATCCTGCACGAGCTGCTCCAGGGCATCGGCGTCGACGCCGCGGCGATCGCCCCCGACGGCAACCCCGACATGGCGCAGATCATGGGGATCCTCGCCGACCGCGACGACGCCCTCGCCACCCTCGCCGAGGACGACCTCGTCAACGTCTACCGCAACTACGAGAACGGGCTCCGGCAGGCCGAGGAGTACCGGCCGGGGCGGTTCCGCGGCGACATGGTGTTCTTCACCGCGCTCCAGGGCCGCACCGAGGACTCGCCCACCGCGCGCGCCAACTGGGGCCCGCTCGTCGACGGGGAGATCGAGGACTACCCGATCGACGCCGAGCACCACCTGCTCCTGGACCCGGGCCCGGCCGCCGAGATGGGCGCCGTGCTGGCCGCCAAACTGGACAAGCTCCACAGCTCACACTGAAAGGGATACCGATGAGCAACCCGTTCGAGGACCCGGACGGCACGTACCTGGTGCTCGTCAACGACGAGGGCCAGCACTCGCTGTGGCCGTCCTTCGCCGAGGTCCCCGCCGGCTGGACGGTGGCCAAGGACGAGGACACCCGGCAGGCGTGCCTCGACTACATCAGCGAGAACTGGACGGACATGCGGCCTAAGAGCCTCATCGAGGCCATGGGTGGCTGACCTGGAGATCCCCTCGGTCACCGAGTGGACCATGGAGATGCGGGACGCGGCCGACCTGCGCCCCGCGCCGCTGCCGGGCGTCGAGATGACGTTCACGCTGGCGGCGCTGCCGTCCGCCGACGTCAACCGCGCCCTGTACGCGACGGTCGGCGCCCGCGTCTGCTGGACGGACCGCTTCCCGTGGACCTACGGCCAGTGGCGGTCCTGGGTGGAGCGCCCGGAGCTGTCCACGTGGATCGCCATGGCCGAGGGCACCATCGCCGGCTTCTTCGAGATCGAGGCGCAGCCGGGCGGCGACACCGAGATCCACCTGGTCGGCCTCACCCCGGCGTTCGTCGGCCGCGGCTACGGCGGCTACCTGGTGGAGCAGTGCACCCGCCGCGCCTGGCAGCGCGGCGGGCTGTGGGCGCCGGACGCCGGCCCCGCCGCTCGGGTGTGGCTGCGCACCAGCAGCCTCGACCACCCGAACGCGATCGCGAACTACCGGCGCCGGGGCTTTAAGGTGGCGGCGGAGACCACCGCGCCGAAGCTCGTCCCGGACCCGCGGATCGCGCCGTGGCCGCTGCCGAACGACCCGCGCCGCGCCTCCCGCCGGTACGAGGAGGAGGAGTTGATCACGTGACCTGGTTCCGCTGCGCCGAGACGCGCCCCTGGGCGTCGATGCGGCTGTTCTGCCTGCCGCACGCGGGCGGGTCCGCGGTGTTCTACCGGCCCTGGGCGAAGGAGATCAGCCCGGCCGTCGAGGTGCACGCCGTCCAGTACCCGGGCCGCGCCGACCGGATGGCGGACGCGTTCGTCACCGACGCCCACCAGCTGGCCCGCCTGGTCGCCGGCGCGATGGCGCCGCTGATGGACCGGCCCGCCGCGCTGTTCGGGCACAGCATGGGCGCCGTCCTCGCCTACGAGGTGGCGCGGCTGCTGCAGGAGCGGGGCGCCGCCCCGGTGCACGTGTTCGCCTCGGGGGCCCGGCCGCCGGACGACCGCGGCGGCGAGCGGGTGGCCGGCAAGGACGACGACGCCCTCGTCGAGGAGATGATCGGACTCGGCGGCACCGACGCCGAGGCCCTGCGGGACCCGGAGCTGCGCGAGCTGGTGCTGCCGTACGTCCGCAACGACTTCGCGCTCATCGAGGACTACGCGCACCGGGACGGGACGCGGCTGGCGGTCCCGGTCACCGCGCTCATCGGCGACGCCGACCGGCATGTGACCGAGGAGCAGGCGCGCGGCTGGGCACGGGTCACCGACGGGCGGTTCGCGCTGAAGGTGCTGCCCGGCGGCCACTTCTACCTCACCGACCAGCAGCCCGCCGTCATCGCCGAGGTCCTCCGCACGCTGGAGGTCCCCGCCTGAGCCCGTGCACGGCGGACGGGCCGCCCCCACGGAGTCCGGGTGGGGGCGGCCCGCCTCTCACGGTGCCGTCCTCTCAGTGGTGCCGCGAGATCAGTAGACGCTCAGCCCGTAGCGGGAGAGCGGCTCGGTGACGGGCTGGAAGAACGTCGTCCCGCCCGAGGAGCAGTTGCCGCTGCCGCCGGAGGTCAGCCCGAGCGCGGTGGAGCCCGCGAACAGGGAGCCGCCGCTGTCGCCCGGCTCGGCGCACACCGTGGTGCGGATGAGGCCGCTGACGCTGCCCTCGGCGTAGTTCACCCGCTGGTTGAGCGCGGTGACCGTGCCGCTGTGCAGGCCGGTGGTGCTGCCGCTGCGGTACACGGTCTGCCCGACCGCCGCGTTCCCGGCGCTCGTGATGTCGCGGGTGCCGGAGTAGAGGTAGACGCTGCCCTGCGTGTCGGTCGGCGCCGAGGTGTACTGCACGACCCCGTAGTCGTTGCCGGGGAAGCTGCTGGCCACGGTGCGGCCGAGCGTCCGGCCCGAGCTGTCGGTCCAGGTCGTGCCGATGTTGGTGCAGTGCCCGGCGGTGACGAAGTAGTACGTGCTGCCGGACCGGACGTTGAAGCCGAGCGAGCAGCGCGCGCCACCGGTGTAGATGGCCTCGCCGCCGCGGGTGAGCTTCTGGAACGTCCCGGCGACGCGCTCGGTGCGGACCGCCGCGCCCTGCTCGGCGACCGCGGCCTTCACCTTCGTGAGCTTGGCGCCCTTGACCGTGCTGTCCATCGTGAGCAGGACCTGGTTGGTCGCCGGGTCCACCGCCCACGCGGTGCCGGGGACGGCCGCCTCGCGGTCGAGCGCCTTCATGACCTTCGCCAGGTCGGCGCCGCTGCGCGCGACGGTCTTCGGCACGGCGCCCGCGGCGCGGACCGCCTGCGCGGCCTGCGCGCTGGTGACCGTGACGACCAGCTTTCCGCCCTTGAGGTAGGAGCCCGCGGTCTGGGCGCCGAGCTGCTGGGCGAGGGAGGTCGCCAGCGTGCCGGGCGCGGCGGGAGCGGCCGGCGCGGCGGGGCTGGCGGACGCGGCGGGAGCGGCCGCGAGGGTGGCGGCCACGAGTCCGGCCGCCGCCGCGGTGACGGCGGTGGCGCCGGCGCGCCTGTGACGGTTCTTCACTTGTGCCTCCAGCGGGGGGGTTGGCGCACCCTTGTGGTGCGCCGGAGGTCTTCGACATCGTGTAAGAACCGTCAATGCGGACGTAAGACGCAGAAGGTGACCAATTCCGGGCGGCGTCGTTGGCATCCTGCGGGGCCGCAGGTGGTCAGTCCGGGCATGCCGGACTCCCGGCCGGGCGAACCGAACGCGATTATGTCTCGGGATGCGGCCGGCGCATCCCGGACTCCGGCCTCCTCGCGGCGGACGGCCACCGGGCGTCCGATGTGGGCCTCCCCGGCGCGCCGTTCCCGACGTACAGTCGAAGCGGCGGGGGACCGGACACTCTGACGCGGAACCCCCGCCCCCGGTTCCCCGGCACGGGAGTGCCCATGGGCGTCGAGATCCGGGTGGAAGGGCTGAGGAAGTCGTTCGGGCGGCAGGTCATCTGGGAGGACGTGTCGCTCACCATCCCGGCGGGCGAGATATCCGCGCTGCTCGGGCCGTCCGGCACCGGCAAGTCGGTGTTCCTGAAGAACCTCGTCGGGCTGCTGCGCCCCGACCGCGGCCACGTGTACGTCGGCGGCGGCGACGTCCCGCGGCTGCGCGAGAACGAGCTCTACGAGATGCGCCGCAAGTTCGGCGTGCTGTTCCAGGACGGCGCCCTCTTCGGCTCCATGGACGTCTACGACAACATCGCCTTCCCGCTGCGCGAGCACACCAAGAAGGGCGAGTCGGAGATCCGGCGCATCGTGCTGGAGAAGATGGACATGGTCGGCCTGACCGGGTCGGAGAACAAGCTGCCCGGCGAGATCTCCGGCGGCATGAAGAAGCGCGCCGGGCTCGCCCGCGCCCTGGTCCTGGACCCCGAGATCATCCTGGCGGACGAGCCGGACTCCGGCCTGGACCCCGTCCGCACCGCCTACCTCAACCAGCTGTTCGTCGACCTCAACACCGAGCTCGGCGCCACGTTCCTCATCGTCACCCACGACATCGGCACCGCCCGCGTCCTGCCCGACAACCTCGGCCTGCTGTTCCGTCGCGGCCTGGTGATGTTCGGGCCCCGGGAGATGGTGCTGTCCAGCACGCACCCGGCGGTCCACCAGTTCTTCAACGCCCGCCGCCAGGGCCCCATCGGCATGGCGGAGGAGAAGGACGCCGCCGACATCGCCGCCGAGCCGCAGACCCCGCCGATGCCGGCGCCGATCCAGCCGCAGCTCATGCCGAGCGACGGCCGGCTCCGCCCGTCCATGCGGCGCCCCGGCGCCTGGCTGCGCGACCACGGGATCACCCCGCCGCCCGGCTCCTTCGTAGACGAGCGGGGCCGCGACTGGCTCACCGACTGGGACACCCTCACCTCCTTCCAGCGCCCCCGTTGATCTGCGGCGTGTTGTTGTTATACGGCCCCTCATAACAACAACACGCCGCAGATCAACGGATGATGAGGGTGGCTGGGCCGAGGAGGCCGGAGGTGCGCTGGCCGGGGAACACGAAGTGGGTCGGGCTGGTCTCGTCGAGGTAGGGGGCGAGGGTGCCGTAGACGACGATCTCGATCTCGTTGCGGCCGGCGCGCAGCGCCGTGCCGAGGTCGACGGCGTAGGGGGCGCAGATCCGCACGCCCGCCGGGCGCCCGTTCACCGCCACCTCGGCGGTGCCGCGGACGCGGCCGAGGTCGAGCACCGCGCCCGCCGGGGCGGCCAGCAGGTCCAGGACGCGCCGGTAGCGGACGCCGCCGCTGTACCCGGCGAGCCCCGCGTCCTCCCAGTCGCCCAGCTCGATCGTGCCCGCGCCGACGGCGAACTCGACCGGCCCCGCGAGCGCGGCGCCCTCCCGGTGCTCCGGCCGGGTCCGCAGCCGCAGCTCGGCCGTCCGGACCGGGCTCGCGCGGCCGGGGAGCCCGACGTCGAAGCGCCCCGAGCCGTCGTGGGCGGCGGGGAGCGGGACGCCGTCGAGGAGGACGGCGGCGACCTCGGCGCGTGCGGTGAAGCGCATCCCCGTCGCGCCCGGCGGCACCGCGAAACGCAGCAGCTCGGTCCGGGGCAAGGCGCCGGGGACGGCGAAGGTCGCCGGAAGGACGGTTCCGTCGTCCGCCTTGTCCGTGTTGTCTGCGTCGTCTTCCAGCCAGTGCGCGCCGGGCAGCGGGTGCGGGCGGCGCCGCAGGTGGAGGGCGGCGGGGTCGCCGGTCTGCGTCCGCCTCGGCACGACCGGCGCCGGAGCGCCGTCGCGGGTCGCGGTCCAGCCGGGGCCGGACACGACCGGGCCGTCCACCAGGACCGCCGCCGGGCCGCCGCCTTCGGTGAGGGCGAGGGTGAGGCGGGCCCCGGGCGCGTCCGGCAGGTCGTAGCGGCCGACGCGGGGCGCCGCCTGCTCGGCGTACGGGTCGAAGCCGCCCTGCCGGCCGATCTCCGCGCCGTCGAGCAGGATCCGGCACGGCGACGCCGACGCCACCTGCAGGACGGACGGGCCGGCGCCGTGCGGCAGTTCGGTGCTGAGGGCGACGTCGGCGCCCGGACGCGCGGTCCCGCCGGCGGTGATCCACTCGGGCCGGACGCAGCGGGCGGGGTCGGTCGCGACCGACAGGTGGCCGCGCAGCCGCACGTCCTCACCGGGGACCAGGCGGAGCTCCAGCAGGTGCTCGCCCGGCGCGAGCGGCTCCCCGGCCACCGCGAGGTAGCCGCGGTCGTCGAGCGGGATCTCGGTCCCGTCCGCCAGGAGCGTCTTGGCGGCGGGGAAGCCGAGCACGGGGAAGCCGCCGGGGGCGGGCACGGTCACGCGGGTGCGCAGGACCGCCTCCCGCCCGGCCCCGACGTCGCCGAGGTCGAGGAACTCCTCGGGGACGTGCCCCTTCGGGCCGAGGACCGGCCGGTGCACCGGGTCCTTGCGGATGCCGCGGGAGTCGGAGTAGACCACCGGCCGCCACTCGCCCCCGGTCGACCAGACGCCGTGCGGGCCGAACGTCGCGTAGGCCGGAGACCATTCGGCGGACGAGTCGTCCTCCGCCCGGTGCCACAGCCGCCAGCGCTCCAGCGGCGCCATCTCACCGGCGGGACGGGCGAAATCGCCCCAGGTGTTGTCGAGCGTCGGCACCAGTTCCATGTCCCAGGTGGAGCCCAGGTCGAGTTCGGTCGCGGGGCCGCGCGCGGCGGCCGGCGGCCGGTGCTCCGGGCCGGTCGCCGTGCCCGGGAACACCAGCAGGGCGGCGGGGCCGTCGTCGAACGGCACGACGACCTCCGCGTCCGCGCCGGTGGAGGTGACGGGCAGTTCCCGGGGCGGGCCGCCGAACGGGCTCACCAGGTAGGCCGGTCCCGAAACGCTGCGGACCCGGACCGGCATGTCGCGGTGGTAGCGGCCGGGGTCGAAGTCGTAGGCGACGTCCAGCCAGCCCATGTCGATGCCGCGCTCGTCCGGGCGGCCGACCGACACGCGGGACGCCATCGACGCGGCGGCCGTCACGAAGACGACGGTCGCGCCGTCGACCTCGCGGACCAGCGCCGGGACCGGTGCCTCGACCCGCCGTGAGCCCTCCAGCAGGGGGCCGAGCGCGGCCGCGTCCGGCACCGTCTCCAGCAGCGCGGCCAGCTCCGCCACGGCCTCTCCGGCGGCCGGGTCGCCGACGCCGCGCCGGGGCGGCGGGCCGACGGCCACCACCCGGCCGCCCGCCTCGATCAGCGCGACGAGCCGCCGGGCGGTCTCCCCTTCGAGCACCGCGCACGCCGGCAGCAGCACGGTCGCGTAGGACTCGTCCGCGACGTTCAGCCGGCCGCCGGCGACCGAGGCGCGCCGGACGGAGTCGTCGTCGATGACGTCGGCGTCGACGCGGAACCGGTCGAGGGCGCCGGGCTCCATCCGGAACCACGCCATGTCGCCGACCAGCGCCCGGTAGGTCTCCTGCGCGAGCGCGGCGGACGCGTCCACGCCGTCGAGCCGCGTCCCGGCCTGGGCGGTCGCGGTCGGGAACAGCACGGCCGTGTCGCAGACGTGGCGGCCCAGCGACAGCGCCGCGCACAGCCGCGCGACCGCGTCGGCGAACACCCGGTGGTGCGGCCAGTACGGCTGCCGCCAGTCGGTCGAGGGCGGTGCCCACTCCCACCAGCCCGCCTTGGTCGAGTAGTAGACCGCGTGCGGGTTGTAGAGCGTGGCGCCCGCGCGCAGCCACGGCAGCAGCCAGTCGAGGGTCTCCTCCAGCGTGCCGCCCCATCCGCTGGAGTGGAACGCCTCGATCCACACCCGGTCGCGGCCGTAGAGGTGGGCCAGGGACGCGTGGATGCGGGCGTCGCCGTGGTGGTCGGAGCCGGGCGCGCCGAACCAGCGGTGCGTGCGGGCGTAGTCGGCGTACAGGCGCACCCCGTCCACCGGGTGCCCGGCGCGGGCCGGGTCCTGCTGGTCGCAGCCGTGCAGCAGCCCGTGCCGCTCGTGCCACTCGGCCAGCGGCCGGAAGAACGCCTCCTCGGCCAGCTCCGCCCGGGTGAGGTGGTAGTCGCGGCGGAACTCGCCCGCCTCGTCGCCGCCCTTCCACAGGGACGGCAGGTGCGGGGTCGGGTCGTAGCCGCGGCGGGCGGCGAACTCCGCCGCGAACCCCTCGGTCCAGGTCGGCAGGGCGGGCAGCTCGTCCTGGAAGGAGCCGGCGATCACGGTGCCGAGGCGGTGCCCGAGGCGCCGCTCGAACTCCCCGTGGACGCGGTCGAGCAGCGCCGCGCACGCGGGCGCGGACAGGTAGTCGAAGCCGCGCACCGACGTGCCGCCGTCCTGCTCCAGCCACTGCCCGGCGAACTCGGGGACGTCCCGCACCAGCCGCGCCTGGAGGTCGGCGCCGGAGAAGCCGAGCTGGTCGTAGAACCACAGCGACACCCCGAGCCCGGCGGCGTCCTCGCACACCCCGTCCAGCAGCTCCCACCAGGCGTCGGTGAAGAACGCGGGCGCGTCGGCGTCGGAGCCGAACATCGGCCCGGACGGCGCCAGGTTCAGGATCACGAGGTTGTACACCCCGCCCTCGGCGAACCGCCCGAGCTGGTCGCGCAGCCGCCGCCGGTCGAGCCGCTCGCCGCTCCACCACCAGATGGGCGCGGGCGAGTACGCGCGGGGCGGCGCGTCCAGCACCGCGCGGAGCCGTTCCGGGATCACCGGGGTCACCCCTTCAGGCCGCTCGCGAAGCCCTTGATGACATAGCGCTGGAGCACCAGGAACACCGCCAGGATCGGCAGCGAGGCCAGCACCAGCCCGGCGAACACGAGACCGTTGTCCGAGACGTACTGGCCGACGAAGGAGAACACCTTCACCGGGACCGTCTCGCGGGTCGAGCCGCCGAGGTACAGCAGCGGCGTGAAGAAGTCGTTCCAGATGAACACCGCGTTGAGGATGAGCACGGTGCCGGTGATCGGCCGCAGCAGCGGGAACACCACCCGGGTGAACGCCCGGACGTGCCCGGCGCCGTCGATCAGCGCGGCGTTGGCGTAGTCGCCCGGCAGCGCCCGGATGAACCCGGTGTAGAGGAAGATCGTGAAGGGCAGCTGGATCCCGCTGTAGAAGACGATCATGCCGGCGTGGGTGCCGAGCAGGCCCGCCCCGTCCACCAGCTTGAACAGCGGGATCATCCCGAGCTGGAACGGCAGCACGATGCCGAGCAGGAACAGCACGTACAGCCCGTAGCCCAGCCGGGACGCGGTGCGCGACAGGAAGTAGGCGGCGAACGAGCCGACCGCGATCAGCACCAGCAGGCTCGCCACCGTGATCACCGTGCTGTTGAACAGCGCCGGGCCGAGCTCCGCGCGCGTCCAGGCGGCGGAGTAGTTGTCCAGCGCCGGGCTGGACGGCGGGGCCAGCGGCGACTCGGCGACCTGCCGCTGGTCCTTGAGCGAGAGCGTGACGAGGGCGTACACGGGGAACAGGAAGGCGACCGCGGCGGCGATCATCACCATCTCCAGCCCGAACGTGCGGAGCCCGTACCGCAGGTTCACGCGCTCACCTCCCGGTTCCGCAGGTAGTGGATCTGCACCATGGACACCGCCGCGACGAACAGCGCCAGCACCAGCGCGAGCGCGGTGCTGTAGCCGTAGTTGCCGAAGACGAACGCCTGCTTGTACAGGACGGTCGACAGCGTCTCGCTGGCGTGGCCGGGCCCGCCGCTGGTCGCGGCGTAGACCTGGTCGAACAGCTTGAGCCCGCCGATGGTCGACAGCATCAGGTTGATGGTGACGGCGGGCGCCAGCATCGGCCACGTCACGTTGCGGAACCGCTGGAACCGGCCCGCGCCGTCGATCATCGCGGCCTCGTGCAGCTCGGCGGGCACCCCCTCCAGCCCGGCCAGGAAGATCACCATGGAGTACCCGGCGAACTGCCAGATCACCATGCCCGCGACCGACCACAGCGCCAGCGACGGGTCGCCGAGCCAGTCCTGCCGCAGCGAGCCCAGCCCGACCGCGCCGAGGACGCCGTTGAGGCCCGCGCCGGGCGCCGGGTTGTAGATGTACTTCCACAGGAACGCCACCATCACCGGGCTGACCACGGCCGGGGCGAAGAACACCACCCGCAGCACGGTCCGCGACTTGATCCGGGCGTGCACGCCGAGCGCCAGCAGCAGCCCGATCCCGTTCTGCACGAACACGATCGCGACCGTCAGCAGCAGCGTGTTGACCAGCGAGCCGCGCGCCGCCTCGTCCCGGAACAGCCGGGTGAAGTTGGCGAGGCCGGTGAAGCTCCGCTCGCCGAGGCCGTTCCAGTCGGTGAAGGCGTACACGATCCCGCTGAGGCTCGGGTACAGCACCACCAGGGCGTAGACGGCCAGGGCGGGCGCCGCGAACCACCACGGCGGGGACAGGAAGCGGGCGCCCCGCCGCCGGCGGCGGGGCGGCGCCCCGGGCGGGGCGGGCCGCTTCGCCGTGGCGGGGCGGGTGGTCGAGGTCACGGGTCAGTTCTTCCGGTAGGTCTCGTCCAGCTTCTTCAGCGCCGCGTTCACCGACGTCTTGCCGCCGAGCAACTCCTGGACGGCCGCGAAGTGGGCGGGCTGGACCTCGGCGTTCGGCCACCCCTGGTCCATGAACGGGACGGCCTTGTTGCCGTCGATGAACGGCAGGAACGGGTCGAGCACCGGGTCGATCTTGGAGTTGGCGTCGCGGCTGAGCGGCACGCAGGCGATCGCCTCGGCCCAGCGGTTCATGTTCTCCTGGCGCCCGAGGAACTCGATGAACGCCTTCGCCTCGTCCACGTGCTTGCCGCGCGCGCTGACGCCGAGGCCGACGACCACGCCCGCGGGGATCCACACCTGGTTCGCGTCGTCCGCGCCGGGCACCGGGAACATGCCGAGCGCGTCGGGACCGGAGGCGGACTTGCGGAAGTCGGGCAGCACCGCCGACACCTGGATCGCCATCGCGGCCTTGCCGGTGGCGACCATCGAGGTCTGCTGCTCGAACGTGGTGCCGTTGGGGTTGTCGTTGAAGTAGCCGCGCTTCTGGAGCTCCAGGTACATCTCGAAGGCGTCCGCCCAGCCGGAGCCGGCGAAGCTCGCCGAGCCCGCCTTCATCTGCTCGTCGAACCGCGGGTTCTTCGCGTACACCGTGGACGGGACGAGCGCGTAGGTGATCAGCTGGGTGACCCACGGGGTCTGCGCGCCCAGCGCGATCGGCACCTTCCCCTTCTTCTTGATCTTCTCGCAGACGTCCAGGAAGCCCTGCCAGGTGGTGGGCGGCTCGACGCCGGCCTCCTCGAAGACCTTCCTGTTGTAGATCGCGCCGATGACCCCGGACCCGGCGGAGTAGATGTAGGTCTTGCCGCCGTTCTGGTACGCGGGCTTCAGCCCGGCCGGGATCCGCTTCGTCCAGTCCTGGTCGCTCAGGTCGGCGAGCAGGCCCGCCTTGGAGATCTGCACCATGCTCATCGCCGAGCCGTCGCCGGGGAACACCACGTGCACGTCGGGGGCGTTGCCCGCGCCGAGCTGGGTGCGCACCGAGGTCTGCACCTGGTCGGTGGGCGCGTAGGAGGCGCTGAACGTGGTCTTGGTGTACTCCTTGAGCAGCAGGTCGAGCGGCTTCTGCTGGTCGGCGACGCCGACCAGCCGCAGCGACCCGCCGCCGCCCGAACCGGACGTCCCGCCGCAGGCCGCGAGCGCGCCCATGGCGGCGACGCCGCCGGTCAGCCCGAGAAAGCCGCGGCGGCTGAGCCCCGTGGACGATGTCATGAGTCCTCCTCGAAACGCGGCCCTGCGCCGCGATGGTTCTGCGCGGCCGGTGCCGCAGGGGGTCCTGCGGCCTCGGCCGCGGTGAAGCGGTAGTCCCCCGAGGCGACCCGGCACTGGAGCGTTCCCGCCCCGGTGCCGAGGACGTCGATCCCGGCGGCGGCCGCCACCGGGACCCCGCTCTCGCGCACGCCGCCGGGATCGCCGGTCGGCACGTGCACGATCGCGGTGGCCCCCGGCGGCACGCTCACCTCCAGCCGCAGCTCGCCGTCCGCGCGCTCCCACGCCGTCCGGACCGTGCCGCGCACCGACTCGTAGGAGGCGCGCGCCCAGTCCAGCCCGCCGGGGCGGGGGCGGACCAGCAGCTCGCGGTAGCCGGCGGAGCCGGGTGCCTGGCCCAGCCCGGCGACGCCCTGGTAGAGCCATTCGCCGATCGAGCCGAGCGCGTAGTGGTTGAAGGAGTTCATCGCCGCGGCCTGGAAGCCGCGCTCCGCGGTGTAGCCGTCCCAGCGCTCCCAGATCGTGGTCGCGCCGTGCCGCAGCGGGTGCAGCCAGGACGGCGGATCGGTCCTGCGCAGCAGCGCGTGCGCGAGGTCGGGCCGCCCGCACGCGTCGAGCACCGGGGCGAGCAGCCCCACGCCGAGGAAGCCGGTGGTGAGGCCGGGCCCCGCCGCCTCGACCAGCGCGGCGAGCCGGTCGGCGGCGGGCCGGACGAGGCCGTCCGGGAGCAGCCCGAACGCCAGGGCCAGCAGGTAGCCGGTCTGGGTGTCGCCGGCGACCCGGCCCTCGGGCGTGACGAAGTGCTCGGCGAACGCCGTGCGGACGTGCCCGGCGAGCGTGCCGTAGCGCTCCGCGGCGTCCCGCCTGCCGAGGACCTCGGCCGCGCGGGCGGTGAGGTCGGCGCTGCGGGCGAAGTAGGCGGTCGCGACGACCTCGCGCGGCGTCGGCTCCGGGGCGAGCCAGTCGGCGTAGTGCGGCCCGACGCGGTGCCGCCACACCAGGCCGGGGTTGTGGCGGTGGACGTGGTCGACCCACGCGCACATGGCGTCGAGGTTGTCTTCGAGGAAGCGCTCGTCCCCGTACACGCGGTACAGGTGCCAGGGGACGATGACCCCGGCGTCGCCCCAGCCGGGCGCGCCCTCGTCGGCGACGCCGGCCAGCCTCGGCGCCACGTTCGTGAACGCGCCGCCGGGGGACTGGGCGCCGCGCACCTCCCGCAGCCAGCCGCCGAAGAAGGCGGCGACGTCGGCGTTGAGGCAGGCGGTCGGCAGGAACACCTGCGCGTCGGCGAGCCAGCCGAGCCGCTCGTCGCGCTGCGGGCAGTCCGTGGGGACGCTGACGAAGTTGGAGCGCTGCCCCCAGCGGATGGCCTGGTAGAGGCGCTCGACGTCCGGGTCGGAGCAGGCGAAGTCGCCCGCGCGCGGGGTGTCGTTGTGCAGGACGACGCCGGTGATGTCGCCGGCGTCCAGCTCGGCGAGGCCCGTGACCTCCGCGTACCGGAACCCGTGGTAGGTGAACCGGGGCTCGAACACGGCCTCGGGGCCGTCGCCGTCCAGGGCCTCGGCGTGCCGGACCACCACGCGGGCGCCGGGGGTGAGGCCGCGGGCGCGGAGCCGGACGCGGCCGGCGAAGTTCTGGCCGAAGTCCACCAGGTGCCGGCCGGCGCCGGTGCGGGTGACGGCGCGGGCGGGCAGTTCCGCGGCGGCCCGCACGGGCGGCGCCGGCGACGCGGTCAGCAGTCCGCGGTCGGCGCCGGTGACCTGCGCGGGCCGCCAGCCGTCCGCGCCGCCGAACCGGGGGCGGTCCCAGCCGGGGGTGTCGCGGCGCAGGTCGTGGCACTCGCCCTTCAGCAGGTCGGCGTACCGGATCGGGGAGCGGCGGGTCCGCCAGGACCCGTCGGTGGCGATGACCTCGTGGGTTCCGTCGGCGTGGTCGAGGTGCAGCTCGGCGAGCAGCTCAGGGAACGTCCCGTAGTGGGCGCCGGGGCGGCGCGCGTCGAAGCCGGCGAAGCCGCTCCACCAGCCGTCCGCGAGGGTCGCGGCGAGGACGTTCTCGCCGGCGGTGACGAGCGCGGTCACGTCGAGGACCTGGTAGTCGATCCGGTCGCGGTAGTCGGTCCAGCCCGGCGCGAGCTCGGCGTCGCCGGCGCGCCGCCCGTTCAGCCGCATCTCGTAGAGCCCGCGGGCGGTGGCGTAGAGGCGCGCGCGGACGGGCGCCGCGGCGGCGCGGAACGTGCGCCGCAGCCGGATCGCGGGCTGCAGCCCGTGGTCGGGGATCGCCAGCTCGCCCTCTTCGGGGGCGTCGGCCACGTCGATGTCGCCGGTGTCGTGGGTGATCCAGGACGCCCGCCAGGCCGCCGGGCCGAGCAGCCCGGTCTCGAACCAGGAGCCGGCCGCGGCGGTCGCGCCGTCCCCGGCGGTGACGGCGACCTCCCAGCGGTGGCGGGTGCGGGGGCGCAGCGGCGCGCCCGCGTAGCGGACGGACACCGCGGCCGGGTCGTCGACCTCGCCGGTGTCCCAGACCTGCGTCCCGGTCCCGGACGAGCCGGCGGGGAGAGCCCACACGCGCACCCGGTAGCGGGCCTGCGCGTCACCGCGCCGGCCGGAGGCGAGCCGCCACGCCAGCAGCGGCGCGGGGTCGTCGACGCCGAGCGGCTCGGCCAGGTGCGCGCAGCGGAGGCCGTAGGGCGCCAGGGCCGCGGTGGAGCGGTCGCTCATGCCTCCGCCTCCGTTCGTTTCGTTGTCATGCGGTTTTAACACTTCTGGATGTGAGATGGAGCGTAGAGATAGCGGGATTGAGTGTCAAGATGTCAGGTAGATCACAGTGCACCGCACCCTCCCGAGCCACGTCTGCACCGGTCAAAGCGCCTAGGGCAGGGGAAGTCCGGCCGTGTCCGGTCGGTCACCGGGCCGGTAGATGAGGGTGCGATAACAACGTGCTCGGATGTTATAAAGCGGCGCGCCAGCGCTCGCGGGCGGTCTCCACCCGCGCCAGGTACTCCCGGTACTCCGCGTCGTGGAAGGCGGTGCGGGCCGGGTCGGGGTCGCGCACCGAGGCCGGGCGCGTCCACGCCGCCGCGTCCAGCCCGTGGCCGCCCGCGAGCACCGCGCCCCGGGCGCCGGCCTCCTCCGCCGCGACCCGCAGCGGGCGGCCGAGCACGTCGGCGAACAGCTCCAGCCAGCGCGCGCTGCGGGTGCCGCCGCCCGCGACCGACAGCGCGCCGCGCAGCCCGGCGGCGTCCAGGCAGTGCCGCGCCGCGTAGGCGATGCCCTCGCAGGTCGCCCGCACCAGGTCGGCGGTGGTGGTCTCCAGGCTCACCCCGGTGATCTCCGCGCGCGCCGCCGGCTCGACGAACGGCGCGCGCTCGCCCGAGGGGGAGAAGAACGGCAGCACCCGCACGCCGCGCGCCCCCGGCGGCGAGTCCGCCAGCAGGCCGTCCAGGTCGCGGTGGGACGTGCCCACCCGCGCCAGCACCCATTCCAGCGCCGCCGTGCCGACCATCGCGGGCATGCCGCGCAGCCACCGGTCCGGCCGCCCGGTGGCGAAGTGGAACCCGGTCGGCGGGCCGTCCAGCGCGGGCTCGTCCACCACGGCCAGGCAGGCCAGCGTCGTCCCGATGATCAGCAGCCCGTCGCCGGGCTCGGTCACCCCCGCCCCGAGGGCGCACGCGGGCACGTCGAAGGGGCCGGCCGTGACCGGCGTGCCGGGCGGCAGCGGGACCCCGTCGAGCGGGACGCCCCGCGGCAGCGGCACGGCCACCGGCGCCAGCAGCTCCGCCCGGTGGGACAGCCCGCAGGCCGCGAGGGCGCCGGGGTCGTAGTCGCGCGTGCGGGGGTCGAGGAACGGCACCGAGGCGTCGCTCGCGTCGGTGGCGCGCACCCCGGTGAACCGCTGGAACACCACGTCCTTGCAGTAGGCCGCGGTGGCGGCGGCGTCGAGCGCGGCGGGCTCGTGCCGGTCCAGCCAGGCCAGCAGCGGCGCCGGGCAGCCGGGGAACACGGCGTTGCCGGTCCGCGCGAAGACCTCCGCCGCGACGCCGCTCGCCGTCCACTCGGCGACGATCGCGGCGGCGCGGCCGTCCATCCAGGAGATCGCCGGGCGGACGGGCCGGGCCCGCCCGTCCAGCAGCCACACGCCGTCGCCCTGGCCGGTCACCCCGGCGGCGGCGGGACGCCGCCGGGCGGTGAGCGCGCCGAGCACCTCCCCGGCGGCCGCCACGACCTCCTCGGCGTCCTGCTCGACCCGGGCGTCGCCGCGCAGCGTGCGGGCCGGGCGCGACTCGACCGCGAGGGCCCGGCCGTCCTCGTCGAACGCCGCGGCCTTCACCACGGACGTGCCGACGTCGATCCCGACGTACATCGTCGACCTCCTCGCCTTGTCCGGACGCGGATCAGGCCGGGTTGAGGCAGTGCGCCAGCGGCTCGCCCCGGTGCAGCCGGCCCACCTCGGCGGCGACGATGCGGGCGGCCCGCTCGGCCACCGCGCGGGACGCGCCGCCGAGGTGCGGGGTCATCACGACGCCCGGCAGGCCGAACAGGCGCGAACCGGCGGGCGGCGGCTCGACGGCGAAGGTGTCCAGGCCGGCGCCCATCAGGCGGCCCGACTCCAGCGCGTCGCACAGCGCGTCCTCGTCCACCAGCGGGCCCCGCGCGCAGTTCACCAGCACCGAGCCGGGCGGCATCAGCGCCAGCTCGCGGGCGCCGATCATGCCGCGGTTCTCGGGGGTGAGCCGGGCGTGCAGGGAGACCACCCGGGAGCGGCGCAGCAGGTCGTCCAGACTCGCGGCGCCGGCGTCCGGGAGGTACGGGTCGTAGATCTGGACGTCGGCGCCGAAGCCCGCCAGGATGCGCGCCACCCGGCCGCCGACGGCGCCGCCGCCGACCAGCCCGACGGGCGTCCCCTCCAGCTCCAGGCCGGCGGCCTCGTAGGCGTAGTAGCGCCCGCCCCACTCGCGCCGTCCGGCCAGCGCGGCGTGGGTCTCGGGGATGCGGCGCAGCACGGCGAGCATCAGCCCGACGGTGTACTCGGCGGTCGCGGTCGCGTTGCGGCCCGGCGCGTAGCAGACCCGCACGCCGCGCGCGGTGGCCGCGTCCAGGTCGACGTTGACGGGGCCGCCCCGCGCGACGGCGACGAGGCGCAGGCCGGGGGCGTTGTCCAGGACCTTGGCGGTGACGGGGGCCATCTGGGTGACGCACGCCGCCATGCCGGCCAGCGCCCCGATCATGGTGTCCTCGTCGCCGGACGCCTCGTCCACCTCGGCCACCGGGCCGAACGGCACGTCCGGCCACGGCAGTTCCAGCCGCCGGACCTCGGCGGCGCCGCCGAGCTCGGCCTCCAGCGCGCCGGCCAGCAGGCCCGGCAGGACGAAGCGGTCTCCCGCGGCCAGAACTCTCATCGCGTCACTCCCATGAAGGTCGCTCCCGTCGGGTTCTCGGTGTGCGGGCACGGGGCCCGCGGCTGTCAGGTGGCGGCCACCTCGTAGGCGACCTTGTGCTCGTCCAGGTCGCGCAGGACCTCGCCGCTCGCGCCGTCGTCGACGATGACGCGCTCGAACGCCGACAGCGGCGCCACCCGGTGCAGCGCGACGCGGCCGAGCTTGGAGTGGTCAACGAGCAGGACGTTGCGCGCGGCGGCGTCGAGCATGGCCCGCTTGACCGACACGATGTGCTGCTCCTGGTGGTAGGCGAACCCGCCGGAGACGGCGGAGGTCGACACGAAGCACAGGTCGACGTGGAGCGCCGTGACGGCGTCCACGCACGGGACCCCTAGAAAGGAGTCGTGCAGCGAGTCGTACTCCCCGCCGAGCGCCATCAGCCGGATGCCGCGCTCGCGCGCCAGCAGGTTGGTGGTCTCCAGGAAGTTGGTGACCACCGTGAGCGGGGTGATGCCGCCCAGCCGGCGGGCCAGCGCCAGCGTGGTGGTGGAGTCGTCGAGCATCACCGCCATGCCGGGCTCCACGAGTTCGGCGGCCTTCGCGGCGATGGCGTCCTTGGCCGGCCGCATCGACTTCATGCGGTAGGCGACGTTGCTCTCGAACACCCCGGAGGGCTGCGCGGTGACGCCGCCCCGGTACTTGCGGACGATGCCCTGCCGCTCCAGGTCGTCGAGGTCGCGGTGGATCGTCATGAGGCTGACGCCGAACCGCTCGGCGAGGTCCCCGGCGGTGACCGAGCCCGCGGACAGCACATGGTCGGCGATGGCCTGGCGGCGCGCGTCGGGGCCGCGCCGCCCGCTGATCTCCTTCGTCATGCTGCGATCCTCTCGCGGCCGCCCGCCGGGGACCGGCGATCCGCCGCCCGCACGGGCGATATCTGCGTCCGTGATCTTAACAACCATCACCTCAGGACGATCGAGCTTGTCGCACCCGGACCGGCCACGTCAACCCTGTCGACATGCCCGGGTCTGCCCATCAGGACGATAACAAGGGGTTGTTACGATGCTCCAGCGCTATAAGTTAACATCCCAGAACGATAAAAGTAGGGGGAGTGCTGTGCGAAGTGGCGCGTCCGGACCGGTGTGGGTCGGCGTGGACGTCGGGACCCAGGGGGTGCGGGCGCTCGCCGTCACCGCCGACGGCCGGGTCGCCGGCCGCGGGTCGGCCCCGCTGACCGGGCGGCGGGACGGCGCGCGGCACGAGCAGCGCCCCGGCGACTGGTGGGCGGCCGCAGCCCTGGCCGTCCGCGAGGCGCTGCGGGACCGCGCCCCGGAGTCGGTGCGCGGCGTGGCGGTGTGCTCCACCTCCGGCACCGTGCTCCTCACCGACCGGGACGGGCGGCCGCTGACCGGCGGCCTCATGTACGACGACGCGCGGGCGTCCGAGGAGGCCCGCCGCGCGCAGGAGGCCGGGGCGGAGCTGTGGGAGCGGCTCGGGCACCGCGTCCAGCCGTCCTGGGCGCTGGCGAAGGTGCTGTGGCTGGCCCGCGACCGGCCCGGCGACCTGGCCGGAGCCCGCCTCGCCCACCAGGCCGACCTGGTCACCGCCCGGCTGGTCGGGACGCCGGTGGCCACCGACTCCAGCCACGCCCTCAAGACCGGCTACGACCTGCTCGGCGAGCGGTGGCCGCGCGACCTGCACGACCGGCTCGGGCTGCCCGCCGCCCTGTTCCCCGAGGTCGTCCGGCCCGGGACGGTCCTCGGCGAGGTCGGCGCGCGGGCCGCCGCCGAGACCGGCCTGGCGGCGGGCACGCCGGTCGTCGCGGGCATGACCGACGGCTGCGCCGCGCAGCTCGGCTCGGGCGCGCTGCGGGTCGGCCGGTGGAACTCGGTGCTCGGCACCACCCTGGTCCTCAAGGGCGTGTCGGACGCGCCCGTCCGCGACCCGGCCGGCGTCATGTACAGCCACCGGGCGCCGGACGGGTCCTGGCTGCCCGGCGGCGCGTCCAGCGTGGGCGGCGGCGTCCTCGCCGGCGTCGCGGACCTGCCCCGGCTGGACGCCCTGGCCGCCCGCCACGAGCCGTCGAGCGCGGTCGCCTACCCGCTGGTCTCGCCCGGCGAGCGGTTCCCCTTCCTCGCGCCGCAGGCCGAGGGCTTCATGCTCGGCACCCCCCGCGACGAGGGCGACCGGCACGCGGCGCTGCTGCAGGGCGTCGCGCTGGTCGAGCGGCTCGCGCTGGCCTACGTGCGCGGGCTCGGCGCCGCCGTCGACGGCCCGGTGACCTTCACCGGCGGCGCGGTCCGCAGCGGCTACTGGACCCGGCTCAGGGCGGACGTCCTCGGCCGCCCGGCCCGCATCCCCGAGCACGCCGACGCGGCGCTCGGCATGGCGGTCCTCGCCGCCTACGGCACGACACCGGGGCGCTCGCCGGCCGACGTGGCCGAGTCGATGGTGCGCATCCGCACGGTCGTGGAGCCCCGTCCGGGCATGGCCGAGCGCTTCGCCGACCCGTTCCGGCGGCTGGTGGACGAACTGGAGAACCGCGGCTGGCTGCCCTCCGAGGCGGCCGCCCACGCACGGGAGCACGGGTAGAAGGGCATGGGGGAGACCAATGGGAAGACCAGGGGGGCCGACACGGTGAGCACGACCCTGTACCTCGTCCGGCACGGCGAGACCGAATGGCACGCGGAGAACCGGTACGCGGGCGTCAGCGACGTCGCGCTCACGGCGACGGGGCGGGAGCAGGCCGAGCGGCTCGGCCGGTGGGCGGCCGGGGCCGGGGTCGACACGGTGTGGTCCTCGCCGCTGAGCCGGGCGCGGGCGACGGCGGCCCCGGCGGCGTCCGCCCTCGGGTGCCCGCTCACGATCGACGGCGACCTCGCCGAGGTGGACTTCGGCTCCGCCGAGGGCCGCACCCTCGCCGAGCTGGACCCGGCCGAGGCGGCGGCGTTCCTCGCCGACCCGGTGCGCGGCGCCTTCCCGGGGGCGGAGGACCCGCGCAAGGCGGTCGAGCGCGGCACGGCGGTGCTGCTCCGCATCGCGGCCCGCCACCGCGGCGAGCGGGTCCTCGTGGTCGCCCATAACACGCTGCTGCGGCTGACCCTGTGCGGGCTGCTCGGGATCGCGCCGTCGTCCTACCGCGCGGTGTTCCCGCAGGTCCGCAACTGCGCCGTCACCGAGCTGCGGGTCACCGGGCGCACTGCCGCGCTCATGGCCTACAACGTGCCCACCGGCTGACGGCCCCGCGCTGCGGGAGAATGGTCCCGTGACGCTCCTTTTGAACCGTTCCGACCTTGAGGCGCTGCTCGACCCCGCCACCTGCCTCGACGCGCTGCGCCGCGGATTCACCGCCGCCGCGGACGGGACGGCCGCGCGCCGGGTGATCGCCGCCCTCCCCGGCCAGGGCACGGCGACCGCGCTGCTGCCCGGCGTCGTCGCGGATGTGCCGGCCTACACGGTGAAGGTCAACGCCAAGTTCCCGGGCAGTCGCCCGGCGCTGCGCGGCGTCGTCTGCCTGCACGACCTCGGCACCGGCGAGCTGCTGGCGCAGCTGGACTCGGCCACCGTGACCGCCTGGCGCACCGGCCTCGCCGCCGCGCTCGGCACCCATGCGCTCGCCCGCCCCGACGCGGGCGCCGTCGCGGTGATCGGCGCCGGCGCGCAGGCGGAACTGGTCATGCGGGGCCTGGCGGAGCTGCGGGAGGTGCGCGGCCTCACCGTCTGCGACCTGGACGCCGGGCGCGCCGCCGCCTTCGCCGAGCGGCACGGCGCCCGGCTCGGCGTCCCGGCCACCGTCGCCGCCGACCCGCGCGCCGCCGTCCGGGACGCCGGGATCGTCGTGATGGCGACATGGGCGCGCCGCCCGCTCCTGCACGCCGCCGACGTGGCGCCCGGCACGCACCTCACCTCGCTCGGCGCGGACGAGCCCGGCAAGGCCGAACTGGGCGCCGACCTCCTGGAAGGCGCCCGCGTCGTCGTCGACGACGTCCCGCTCGCGGTCGAGATGGGCGTGCTCGCCGGCGCGGGCCTCGACGTGAAGCACGCCGCCGGGACGCTCCGCGACCTGCTGTGCGGCCAGGTGCCCGGCCGGGTGCGGCGCGGCGAGGTCACCGTGTACGCGCCGGTCGGGCTGCCGTGGCAGGACCTCATGCTGAGCTGGACCGCCTACCGGGCGGCCCGGCAGGCGGGCGCGGGCACGGAGTTCGATTTCCTCGCGTGATCAGGTGCGCGCGGCGAACGTCGCGGAATACCGCTCCCTGACCACCACGCCATAAAATGACGCCCCGATTAGCGTTGACTCCTCTCCGTAAGATCGCTCCCGTCAAGGTGTCCGAATGCAACCTCCTTTCGTCCCGACCGGACCCGGAGATTACCGACGCGATCGCCGCCCGCGAATGCGCGACCTTCGATGAACTCCTGGACGAGGAAACGGTGCTCTCCGAGCGGGAACCAGTCCAGCGCGACGGGAAAACCGTCGATTCTGTCGAGCTTCCAAAGAATGTAGCGGAAATGACGAATGGCCCGTGAAGATGTACCGGCCGCCCGCGCGCGCCGGTCGCCGGACCGCCGTGCGCGGCATGTATTGAAACACGTTCTACTTTCTGCGTAGGCTGTGCGGTCGGTGACGCGACGGCCCGGAGGTGACGCCGGTGATCGGGGATCGGTTCCGAATCGATGGCAAGGCGGCGGTCGTGACCGGCGCCGGACGCGGCCTCGGCGCGGCCGCCGCGGTCGCGCTCGCGCAGGCCGGCGCCGACGTGGTGATCTCCGCCCGGACGGAGGAGCAGCTCCGCGCGGTCGCCGCCGAGATCGAGGCCGCCGGGCGGCGGGCGCTGGTCGTCCCCGCCGACCTCAGCGATCCCGACACCGCCGCCGAGCTGGCCGGACGCGCCGTCGAGGGCCTCGGCCGCCTCGACATCGTGGTGAACAACATGGGCGGCGCGATGCCGGCGCCCTTCATGGACACCAAGCCCCGGCACCTGGAGAAGGCGTTCCGGTTCAACGTCGCCACCGCGCACGCGCTGACCCGGGCCGCCGTCCCGCACCTGCTGGAGGCCGGCGGCAGCGTCGTCAACATCTCCTCCGCCGTCGGGCGCATCGCCGGCCGGGGCTACCTCGCCTACGGCAGCGCCAAGGCCGCGCTCGCCCACTACACCCGGCTCGCCGCGTTCGACCTGGCGCCGCGGATCCGCGTCAACGCCATCGCCGTCGGCTCCATCGCGACGTCCGCGCTCGACATCGTCATGAGCAGCGACGAGCTGCGCACCGAGATGGAGGAGAGCACGCCGCTGCGCCGCGTCGGCACCCCGGAGGACGTCGCCGCCGCCGTCCTCTACCTCGCCTCGCCCGCCTCCGCCTACGTCACCGGCAGCCTGCTGCGCGTGGACGGCGGCATCGAGACCCCCAACCTCGACCTCCACCTGGAGGACCTGTGACCTACCGCGTCGTCACCTGGAGCACCGGCAACGTCGGCCGCCACGCCATCGCCGGCATCGACGCCCGCCCCGACCTGGAACTCGCCGGTGTCTGGACGTCCACCCCCGCCAAGGCCGGCCGGGACGCGGGCGACCTCGCGGGCCTCGGCCGCGACCTCGGCGTCACCGCCACCGGCGACGCGGACGCGCTGCTCGCGCTCCGCCCCGACTGCGTCGTCTACACCTCGATGGCGGACGTCCGGCTGATGGAGGCGATCGACGACCTGTGCCGCATCCTGCGCGCCGGCGTGAACGTCGTCTCCAGCAGCCCGGTGTTCCTGCAGTTCCCGGACGGCGTCGTCCCGCCCGAGATGTCGGAGCCCGTGCGGGAGGCCGCCGCCCGGGGCGGCGCGTCGATCTTCGTCAACGGGATCGACCCCGGCTTCGCCAACGACGTGCTGCCGCTCGCTGTCACCGGCATCAGCGAGCGCATCGACCAGGTCCGCTGCATGGAGATCCTCAACTACGCGACCTACGACCAGGGCACCGTCCTGTTCGACATCATGGGCTTCGGCCGCCCCATGGACGAGACGCCGATGCTGCTGCAGCCCGGCGTCCTCACCATGGCGTGGGGGAGCGTCGTCCGGCAGCTCGCCGCCGGCCTCGGCGTCGAGCTGGACGGGATCGACGAGCGGCACACCCGGCTGCCCGCCCCCGACACGTTCGGCGTCTCCGCCGGGACGATCGAGAAGGGCACCGCCGCCGCGCTGCGCTTCGAGCTGCGCGGCATGCGAGGCGGCGAGGCCGTCATCGTCCTGGAGCACGTGACCAGGCTCCGCGACGACCTCGGCCCCGACTGGCCGCAGCCCGCCGGCGACGGGTGCTACCGCGTCGAGGTCCGCGGCGAGCCGAACTACACCGTCGACCTGCGGCTCCTCGGCACGGACGGCGACCACAACACGGCCGGGCTGAAGGCCACCGCGATGCGCCTGGTCAACGCCGTTCCCGCCGTCGTCCAGGCGCCGCCCGGCCTGCTCACCGCACTGGACCTGCCGCTGGTCCCGGGCCGCGGCCTGCTCTAGAGGCCGAGCGCGTCGAGCACCGGGACGAGCTGCTCCTCCTCCCGGTCGAGGTGCGCCTCCAGGGCGGCCGTGAGCCGGTCGACCTCGGTCAGCAGGGACGCCGGATCACCGGTGCCGAGGACGCGGCGCAGCTCGTCCAAGAGATGCTTCACGGTCTCGTGCTCGTCCCTCAGCCGCGCCAGTACCGGTGCCAGCTCCGGATGCCGGCGCTCCACGAGCGGGAACATCTGCAGGTCCTCGCCCATGTGGTGGTTGCCGAGCCCCTGGCACAGGGTCAGGCAGTTGATCCGCAACTGCGCGCCGACCCCGGCCCCGGACGCCTCGGCCTCCCCGCGGATCAGCCGCAGCTCCCGCCGGAACGCCTCGTGCACCGCGACGAGCATCGCGCTCGGCGACTCCGGCCCGCCGGGCGGCCCGGCCAGGACCTGGACGAGCGCGACGACGGGCAGCGTCCGCCCGGACCTGGCCTCGTACTCGGCCCACCCCGGGTCGGCCTCGGCGGCCCGCGCGAACGCGGCGTCGCGCTCGCCGCCCGCCAGGACGACGGCGTCCGCCTCGTAGGTGAAGTCGCCGCTCTCGACCGTGACGCGCGGGTTCGCGACCAGGTTGCGGAACCACGCCGGGTCCTTCGGCGCGCCCCCGGCCGAGGCGATGACGAGGACGCGGCCGTCGCCGTCCGGCAGGTAGCCGAGCGGCGTCGTGCGCCGGGCGCCCGTCCGGGCCCCGGTCGTGGTCAGCAGGAGCAGCCGCCCGCCCTCGAACGGGCCGCCGACCCGCCCGCCGTTCGCGCGGAACTCCTCGATGACCTGCGTGTTGAAATCCATATGTCTCCTGAGCTGTTTTCGGGCATGGCGAATAAGCCACGGGAATGGCGCGCGGCCGTGGCTTGCGTAATGGCGGTGAAGGGCATGCCGAAAAACGCGGGCATGCCCGATGACGTCACGCGATGCGCGTGGAGAGAAGAGAGGGAACGCGAGTGGAAAAGGCGGGCCGCGTGCCCGCCCCGGCCTCACTCGGAGGCCGGGAACCTCACTCGCTCATGGCCCATGGCCGACCCGGCAGTCACGGATCGCAGATTACCCGCACCGCCAATGCAGTGCAAGATCACCCGCAATCCGGCCGAAGCCGCGCACCCGGCAGCCGGTGGATCACAGCCCTTCGCGGTGGGCGAGGGCGGCGGCCTGGGTGCGGCTCGTCACGTTCAGTTTGGCGAGGATGTTGGAGACGTGGACGCTCGCCGTCTTCGGGGAGATGAACAGGGCCGCGGCGATCTCGCGGTTGTTGCGCCCCTCGGCGACGAGCTTCAGGACCTCGCGTTCGCGGGCGGTGAGGGAGCCGAAGGGCCCGGACGGCGCGGACGCGCGGCGCCCGGGGTCCAGGCGGGCGCGGGCGCCGAGGCCGCGGAGCGCGGCGAGCAGCGGCCGCGCGTCCAGCCGCTCGGCGGTCTCGACGGCCCGGCGCCACTCCTCGGCGGCGGCCTCCCGGTCGCCGTTGTCCACCAGCGCCTCCGCCAGCCGCCAGCGGGAGCGCGCCACCTCGTAGACGAAGCCGCCGCCCGGGTCGCCGTAGGTGAACAGCTCGGCGGACTCGCGCCACAGGCCGGGGTCGTGGACGCCGTCCACGCGGCGGCGCTCGGCCTCGGCGCGGGCCAGCCACGCCCGCCCCTCGTGCCCGAGCCAGCGCCGGGGCTCGCCCTCGTAGGTGAAGTCGACCGCCCGCCGGGCCCGCCGCAGCAGCTCGTCGCCGGCCTCGGTCGCCCGCCGGACGGCGTCGGCGTCGCCGGCGGCGCGGGCCCGTGCCGCCAGCTCGGCGTGGGCCCAGAGCCCGGTCGCGGCGATGCGGATGAAGGTCGCGCCGTCGCCGTAGAGCGTCTTCGCGATGCTGTCCACGTGTTCGAGCACGGCCTCCGGCTCGTCCCGCCACAGGGCGTGCTCGGCGGCGAGCCCCCGCGCGATGTAGTTGGCGAGCTGGTTCCTCGTGCCACAGCGGCGCGAGCCAGCGCAGCCGCTCCGCCACGACCGGCAGCCCCCGGGCGACCTCGACGAACAGCGCGTACGCCGAGACCTGCGCCTCGGCGGGCCGGACGACCTGCAGCGGGAAGCCGGCCGCGAGCCGGTCGGCCTCCGCCCAGTCCCCGGTCGTGTAGCGGACGAGGTAGCGCAGCGTCCGGATGGCGGTCCCGAACATGCTCCACTCGACGCCGTTGTCCAGCGCGAACCGGACGCCCTCGTCGGTCGCCGCGGCGGCGCCCGCGAGGTCGCCGCGGTCGAACTTCGTCCGGGCGTACTGGAACCGGGCCCGCAGCGCCGCCTGCGAGCTGTCGCCGGCGGCGTCGGCCAGGTCGCGGGCCCGCGCGAACAGCTCGGCGACGCCGCTGTCGGCCTCGCGCGACTCCCGGTAGACGCCGAGCGTCACCAGCGCCGCCGCCTCGGCGCCCGGCGCCCCCGCGGCGCGGGCCTCCGCGACGGCCCGCTCCGCCATCGCGGGCATCTCGCCGTCCGGGTCCAGGTAGAGCAGCGTCCGGGCGTAGGTGGCGAGGGCCCAGGCGAGGTCGGCGGTCGGCGGGGCGGCGGGCAGCATCGTCACCGCCTCCCGCGCCATGACCCGGCCCTCCTCCAGCTCGTCGAGGTCGAGCATGTACGCCGCGAGGTGCTCGCGGATCACCGAGCCGAAGGACACGTCCGCCGGGTCGGCGACGTCGATGAGCCGCCGCAGCCGGTGCGCGGCCCGCCGCACCTCGCCGGCCCGCGCGGACGCCTGCGCCGCGGTCAGCGCCAGCCGGGCCCGGCCCGTGCCGGCGGCCTCCTCCGCTCCGGGGACGGCGTCCCACAGCTCCAGCGCCCGCTCGTAGTGCTCGAACGCCTCGGCGGGCGCGCCGAGCCGGTCGGCCTCCCGGCCCGCCCGGACCGACGCCGCGAACGCGCCCGGCAGGTCGTGCGCGGCGAGGCTGTGGTGGGCCAGCTCCGCCGCCGACCCCCGCGTCCCGGCCGGCAGGTCGGCGAGGCGGCGGGCGAAGTCGGCGTGCAGCCGGGTCCGCTCGCCCGGCAGCAGGTCGCCGTAGACGGCCTCGCGCAGCAGCGCGTGCCGGAAGGTGTACCCGGTCCCGTGCGGGACGAGCAGCTGGTGCGACACCACCTCGCGCAGCGCCTCGCCGACCGCCGCCTCGTCCAGCCCGGACACGCGGCGCACCAGCTCGTCGTCGACGCGGCGCCCCGCCACCGCCGCGACCCGCACCACCCGCTGCCCGCCGTCCGACAGCCGCTCCACCCGCGACAGCAGCAGGTCGGCGAGCCCGGACGGCAGCTCCGCCGCGCCGTCCCGCACCTGCGGGTCGGCCGAGTACAGCTCGCCGGCGTAGAAGGGGTTGCCCTCCGAGCGCCGGTGCACCCGGTCCACGACCTCCGCCGTCACGGGCTCGGCGCCGCGCGACAGCTCCGCCAGGTACTCGGCGGTCTCGCCGGGGCCGAACGGCGGCACCTCGACGCCCGTCACGTTCGGCAGCCGCAGCAGCTCCGCCACCACCGGCCGCAGCGGATGCCGCCGGTGCAGGTCGTCCGACCGGTACGTGCCGACGAGGCAGACCCGCTCGCGCTGCAGGACGCGGCAGAGGAACGTCAGCAGGTGCCGGGTCGACCGGTCGGCCCAGTGCAGGTCCTCCAGGACCAGCAGGACGGGCCGGTCCCGCCCGAGCTCGCCGAGCAGCCCCAGCACCGCCCCGAACAGCCGCTGCTGGCCCAGCTCCGACGCCGCGTCGGGGCCGCCGTCGCCGTCCGGCAGCAGGCCCCGCAGCACGGGGCGGCCGCCGAGCGCGGCGCGGACCTCGTCCGCCTCGGGGCCGGCGGCCTGCGCGGCCGTCCACAGCGCGTCCGCGAGCGGAAGGTACGGCATGCTCTCGCCGAGCTCCGCGCACTGCCCGACGAGCACCGCGCAGCCCTTGCCGCGCGCGGCCCGCGTCAGCGCGGACACCAGGTGCGACTTCCCGACGCCCGCGTCGCCGCTGACCAGCACGACGCCCGCGCTGCCGGCGGCCGCCCGCTCCAGCGCGGCGGTCAGCTCCGCGAGCTCGGCCGCCCGGCCGATCAGCACCCTGCTCATTCCGTCGAGTATCCCACCAGGGCGGACATGGACGAGCCCCGGTCCGCGGGGGTGACCGGGGCTCGCAGAACGGGGACCGCGCCTCGTCCTCCGGGACGGCGGCGGGTCAGCCGACCAGGGCGGGGGTCCTGTCGGCCTCCTGCTCCGCGTCCGCCGGGGCCGGCTCGGGCTCGGGGACGGGCAGCACCTTCAGGTAGGCGCGGAGCGTCTCGGCGGCGATCCGCTCCAGCGAGTAGCGGGAGCGGGCGCGGTCGGCGGCGGCGATCGAGTAGCCGTGCAGGGTGGTGTCCTCCGACAGCAGCTGCCGGACCGCGCGGCCGATCACCACCGGCCGCCCCGCCGGGACGTGCAGCCCGGTGATGTGGTCGAGGACCTCGTCGGCGTTCCCGCCGGCCGGGGTCGCGACGACGGGGACGCCGCAGGCCATCGCGGCCAGCGGCACCGAGGGGCACGGCTCGTCCGGGGCCAGGCAGAGCACCAGGTCCGCCGTCCGCAGCAGCTTCGGCAGGTTCTTGTGCGGCAGCCGGCCGAGGAAGATCACCCGGTCGGCGACGTGCAGCTCCTTGGCGAGCATGCGCAGCCGGTGCACGCCCTGGTCGCTCTCCAGGTCCTCGCGCTCGGGGCCGCCGGCGACGGCGAGCTCGGCGTCCGGGACGTGCACGAGGGCGCGCAGCGCGGTCGCGACGTCCCCGGTCTCCAGGTCGTCGCAGACCATCACGAGGCGGCGCCGGTCGCCGTGCGGCATCGCCGGGCCGACCTGCGCGAAGTGGTCGCCGTCCACGCCGTAGGGGACGACCGCGACCGACGGGCGCGGGACGCCCATCCGCACGACCTGGCCGGCCTCCTCCGCGTGCCCGGCGAGCACCACGTCGGCGTCCCGTCCGATGGCCTTCTCGAGGCGGTCGCGGTGCGGGTGCACCCGGCGCCCGGCGCGGCGCTCGGCCGCGGCCACGCCGTGGTAGCTCTGCGCGAACGGAATGCCCAGCTCACGCGCCACGGCGCAGGCGGCGAGCCCGCCGATCCAGCCGTGCGCGTGCACGATGTCGGGACGCCCGGCGCCCGACCAGCGGCGGCGCAGCTCGTCCGCGAAGTCGCGGATGTGCTGCAGCAGCTCCTCATCCGACAGCGGGCGGGCGGGCCCGGCGTCAAGGTGCACGAGCGCGGCGCCCGGCGCGAGCCGGACGCGTCCGCGGGCGGACCTGTCCTGCCGCCGCGCGTAGACCGTGACCTGGTTCGGCTCCCCGTCGGTGGCAAGGGGACGGGTGAGCGAACGAGCGAGATCCCGGACGTGGATTGACTGCAGGTGTTCGCCGTCGAGGTCGGAGGCGGACACGAGAGCGATGTTAAGCGAGCGATGCATGACGGATCCTCCGGGACAACACAGGGGAAGCACGGAGGTATCTGCGTCGTAGACACCTGCTCGGCCAGTTTCATATCCCTCCGGGCTCTCCGTCAAACCTGGCGAAACACCACCGGGCCCGGCTCGGTCCCACCAAACCACCGCCGACCTGCACTGATACCGGGTCCGAACGATCACGGATCCGAAGGGCCCTCGCGGCCCGCGCCGACGCTCCGTTAGGTTCGACCCATGAACGTCGGTGACATCGTGGACGACTTCGAACTGCCCGACGAGACGGGCGAGGCCCGCACCCTCACCGCCCTCCTGGAGAAGGGCCCGGTGGTCCTGTTCTTCTACCCGGCGGCGCTGACCCCCGGCTGCACCGCCGAGGCCTGCCACTTCCGCGACCTGGTCGCCGAGCTCGCCGAGGTGGGCGCCCACCCGGTCGGCATCAGCGCCGACCCGGTCGAGAAGCAGAAGGAGTTCGCCGACAAGCACGCCTTCGGCTACCCCCTCCTGTCCGACCCGTCCGGCGAGGTCCGCGCCCGGTTCGGCGTGAAACGCGGCCTGGCCCTCCTCCCCACCAAACGCCAGACCTTCGTCATCGGCACCGACCGCCGCGTCCTCGCGGTCATCAAGAGCGAAGTCCGCATGAACACCCACGCCGACAAGGCCCTGGAAGCCCTCAAGAAATAACGACGGCCTCCGCTCGCTGCGCTCGCTACGTCCGCCGCGTACCCCACCCCCTCCGGGGTGACGTGGCCGTGATGCGCCTGCGTCCGCCGTGTACTCCACCCCCTCCGGGAGTGACGTGGCCGTGAATGCGCCTCCGTTCGGTCTGCGTGTGCCGTGTGGCCCGCGTCCTTCAGGGTGACGTGGCCGGGGAGGGCCTCTGTCCGGGCTGCGTGCGCCGTGCGGCGGCTGGGGTCAGTGCACTACTGGGAGGGTGATGGTGGAGGGGTGGGCGGGGTCGTGGAAGATCTCCTGGTCGGCGGTGAGCATTTCGGTGGCGGTGCCCATGGGGGCGCCGGTGCCGGGGTTGCGGGCCACGCGGGGGTAGGCGCCGCTCGCGACCTGGACGCGGATGCGGTGGCCGCGGCGGAAGCGGTGGCCGGCGGGCCACAGTTCGACCGCGACCGGGCGGACGCCGTCGGCGTCGGGTTCCGCGGTGCCGGGGACCAGGCGGCGCATGCCCTCGCAGAGGTTGAGGGACTCGCCGTCCGGGGTGACGTCGCAGAGCCGGACGACGAAGTCGGTGTGCTCGCGGTTCGAGCGGATGCGCAGGTCGGCGGTGACCGGCCCGATGATCTCCACGTCCTCGTCGAGGACGGCGGAGGTGTAGGTGAGGACGTCCCGGCGGCGCTCCAGGCGCTTCTGGTCGGTGGACGGCCGGGTCTCGCCGAGCAGCGTCGGCCCGCCGAGGAACGGCGTCGGGTGGTTCGGGTCGTAGCGGTAGGCGTCGGGGTCCGACTCGGGCGGCGCGTCGGGGGAGAGGGCGCCCGCCGGGTGCAGGTGCCAGCGCTCCTCGCGCATGCCGGGGACGGGCCAGTCGGGGAACTCGCGCCACTCGTCCGCGCCGGTGATGTAGAGCCGGACGGGGTTCTCCCGCAGCCCGGACGGGTCGTCCAGCAGGTGGGCGCGGAACCAGGCGATCGAGTCGGCGACCGAGCCGCGCATCATCCGCTGGTCGGCGTGGAACCAGGGGCCGATCGTCAGGTAGGGGCGGCGGCCGGCGGCGCGCAGGGCCGCGTAGTCCTTCATCTGCCAGGGCAGGAAGATGTCGTACCAGCCGCCCGTCATGTTCACCGGCGCGGTGACCTCGGACACGGTGGGGCTGAAGTCGCGCTTGTCCCAGAACGGCGTGTCGGGGCCGTTGACGAGGAGCTCCTGGAAGAAGCGCTGCTGCGCGCCGGTCGCGAGCTTGTCGAGTTCGGCGATCGGCCGCCCGGACAGCGTGGCCCGGCGGGCGCGGCGCGGCGACATGATGCCGGTCGTGATGCCGGACAGCGAGTTCTTCATCCGGGCGGTCAGGTCGACCCAGATCAGCGCGGACTCGAGCGCGAACGTGCCGCCGACGTTGACGGCGTCCCGGAACGTGGACGCGGTGACCTGCATCGACAGGGCCTTCAGCTCCGGCCCGGCCTCCGCGGCGACCGCCCACTGCACGTAGCCGAGGTAGCTCGGGCCGTGCATGGCGAACGTCCCGCCGAACCAGGGCTGTGACGTCAGCCACTCGATCGTGGCCAGGCCGTCCTCGCGCTCGTCGAGGGCCTCGAAGACCCCGCCGGACCCGAACCCGCCGCGGACGCTCTGCACCACGGCCTGGAACCCGTGCGACGCGAACGCCTGCCCGCACATGAGCCCGAACGGGCCGCGCCGCCCGTAGGGGGAGCGGACGAGCACGACGGGCGCCCGGTCGACGTCCACCGGCGCGTACCGGTCGGCCAGCAGCGTGATGCCGTCGGCGGCGGGGACGGCGAGATCTCGCTCGACCGCCACCCGGTGGGGGCCGTTCCGCAGTCCCAGCGCCGTGACCCCCAGCCGGCGCATCATTCCCACGCCTACCACCCGATCGATCGTATCCGCCAGATCGGCCGACCTCGCGGCCACATGTCCCGTGATCCGCCCCGCGGCACTCCGGGTCTTCACTACGATCGGGAACGCGCAATACGGCAAATGGGATCTTACGGACCGCAGTGGTCCGTGTCTGGAGAGTTTCACGCGTCATGGGCACCCTGGGCGACCTGAGCTGGACGCGCGTCGTCGTCGCCGCCGTCGTGATGGCGGCCGCGCTGGCGATCGCGGTCCTCCTGCGGCTGCTGACCGGGCGGCTGACCCGGCGCGCCGGCGACACCCGGTGGGCCTGGGACGACCTCGCCGCCCGCCTCGTCCGGGACCTGGCGATGCCGCTCGCGGTGCTGCTCGGCCTGTGGACGGCGGCGAAGGTCCTGGAACTGCCGCGCGGCACCCTGGACGTGATCGCCAAGGTGCTGACGGCGGTCACGATCCTGGTGGTCTCGCTGGCGCTGGCCCGGCTGATCGCGGCGTCGGTGACCTCGATCGCGATGGCCCGGCAGGGCGTCGCCGCGAACGTCACGATCTTCGCCAACATCACCCGGGTGATCGTGCTCGGCATCGGCGTCCTGGTCATGCTGCAGAGCATCGGGGTGTCGATCACGCCGCTGCTCGGCGCGCTGGGCGTCGGCGGCCTCGCGGTCGCGCTGGCCCTGCAGGACACGCTCGCCAACCTGTTCGCGGGCGTGCACGTCCTCGCGTCCAAGACGATCGAGCCCGGCGACTACATCAAGCTGGCCACCGGCCAGGAGGGCTACGTCGTCGACATCAACTGGCGCAACACCTCCATCCGGACGCTGTCGGACAACATCGAGGTCATCCCGAACCAGCGGTTCTCCGACACGATCCTCACCAACTACCACCGCCCCGCGCAGGACATGTCGGTGCTGGTGTACGCGAAGGTGCACTACGAGGTCGACCTGGACGAGGTCGAGCAGCTGCTCGTCCGCGTCGGCCACGAGGTGATGAAGGACGTCCAGGGCGGCGTCGCCGACTCCAACGTCCTGGTCCGGTTCGACGACTTCAACGACGCCACCGTGGGCTTCCACGTGATCCTGCGGTCCAGCGAGTTCGGCGACCAGTTCGCGATCAAGCACGAGTTCCTCAAGCGCCTGCACCGGACGCTCCGCGAGGAGGGCATCGCGCCGCCCTACTGGCACCACCGCGTGGCCCTGGACGACCCGTCCCGCGCGAACGGCGCGCCGCGCAAGGACGAGCTGGCCTTCTAGCCGGCCGGGCGAGCGTTCACGGCCGGACGAGCGGCATCATCACCTCGTCCACGACCGACGCCACGTAGGCGTCGTCGAGCGGGCCGCCGTCGACGAGGTTGTGGTAGATGATCACGGCCGGGCCGACGTTGGCGATCTGCCGGGTCGCCGCCCCCGGCCGGATCTCGCCGCGCTCGGCGGCCTGCACCAGCGCCGCGTAGAGCAGTTCCCGGACGGGCTGCGACAGCCGGTCGTGGACGACCTCGTGCACGATCCCCTTGCCGTCGCCCGACTCCTCCTTCAGCACCTTGAACGCGGCGCCGCGGCAGGCGAGCAGGGTGTCGCGCGTGCAGGTGAGGATGGTGAGGAGGTCGTCGCGGACCGTGCCGGTGTCCGGCGCGGTCGGCGGCTCGGGCAGGACGTGCTTGAGCGCGTCGGTGATCAGCTCGTCCTTGGACTTCCACCGCCGGTACAGCGCGGCCTTCCCCGTGCGCGCGGCGGTCGCGACGCCCTCCATGGTCAGCTTGGCGTAGCCGACCGTCTCCAGCTGCGCGAACACGGCGTCGAAGATCGCCGCCTCCAGGTCGCCGCCGCGGCGGCGGGTGGCCGGGGTCACGACCCGCTCCCCAAAATAGTGAACGCAAGCGTTCTCTTTTGCGCGAACCGGTGGTACGTTCCCCACATAGTGTACTTCGCCGTTCCTTAAATTCCGGGAAGGTCCCGCCTTGACCTCGTCCGACCATCGGACGGCCGCACTCCCGGAGCCCACCGCTCCGGGGAGCGCCGCCGCCTCCCATCATCGCCCAGGAACCGCCCTGTCCGTCATCGTCGGCTGCCAGCTCATGATCGCCCTGGACACCTCGGTCGTCACCATCGCGCTGCCGGAGGTGCAGCGGGGGTTGGGGCTGTCGACCGGCGGCCTCGCCTGGATCCAGAACGCCTACATGCTCGCGTTCGGCGGCCTGCTGCTCCTCGGCGGCCGCGCCGGGGACGTGTTCGGCCGCCGCCGCACCTTCGCCGCCGGCATCGCGCTGTTCACCGCCGCGTCCCTGCTCGGCGGGCTCGCGGACGCGGGCTGGTGGCTGCTGGCCGCCCGCGCCGCGCAGGGCGTCGCCGCCGCCGTGGCCGCGCCGAGCGCGATGGCGCTGATCGCCGTGACCTTCCAGGGAGCCGCCCGCGTCCGGGCGCTCAGCGTCTTCTCCGCGGTGACCGGCGCCGGCGCCGCGGTCGGCATGCTCGCCGGCGGCGTCCTCACCGAGGCCGGCTCCTGGCGCTGGGTGTTCTTCGTCAACGTCCCGGTCGGCCTCGCCCTGCTGCTGGTCGCGCCGCGCGTCCTCGCCGAGACCGCGCGCCGCCCCGGCCGGTTCGACCTCGGCGGCGCCGCGGCGTCCGTGCTCGGCATGACCGCGCTCGTCTACGCCCTGATCAGGGTCGGCGAGGACGGCTGGCGCGACCGGCCGGCGCTCGCGGCGTTCGGCGCCGCGGCCGTCCTGCTCGCCGCCTTCCTGGCGATCGAGAGGCGGGCCCGGCAGCCGGTCATGCCGCTGTGGCTGCTGACCGGGCGCGACCGCGCCGCCTCCTACCTGACCCAGTTCTGCCTGACCTCGGCGATGTTCGGCGCGTTCTTCTTCCTCACCCAGTACCTGCAGGACGTCCGACACTACGGCCCGCTGCGCGCCGGCGCCGCGTTCGTGCCGATGGTCGGCGTGCAGTTCGCGGTCGTGCGGCTCGCGCCGCGGCTGATGGCGCGCCTCGGCGCCCGGACGCTCGTCATCGCCGGCGCCGCCCTCGTCGGCGCCGGCCTGCTCTGGCTGTCGCGGCTCTCGGCGGGCGACGGCTACGCCACCGGGCTGCTCGTCCCGTTCCTGCTGATGGGCGCGGGCGGCGGCCTGTCCATCATGCCGCTGAACGCGACGATCCTGGCGAGCGTCGACCCCGAGCACTCCGGCGCCGCGTCCGGCGTGGCGCAGACGATGCTGTGGACGGGCGGGTCGCTGGGATCGGCCGCCATGGTCACCGTCTACGGCTCGGCGGTGTCCGGCCGCGACGTCCTGCCGGGGCTGGACGCGGCGTTCACGACCGGCGCGGTGTTCGCCGCCGCCGCGCTGGCCGTGGCCGTGCTCGTGCTGCGCGTGCGCCACTGAGCCGATGGGGCGGGGGTGAGGCCGCCGGTGGGTCAGGCGGGCGGGGGAGCCGCCTCGTCGAACCAGGCGAGGAACCGGGCGTCGCCGAACATCCGGGCCGTGTCGGCGGCGGACGGCGACCCCGCCCGCGGGTCGGCGCCCGCGTCCAGCAGGGCCCGCACCACCCCCGCCTCCTTCTTGAACACCGCGCCCGCGAGGGGCCGCTGGCCGCGGTCGTTCGCGCGCTCGGGGTCGGCGCCGCGCGCCGCCAGGGCCCGGACGGTCTCCGGGTGCCCGTGGTAGGCGGCGAGCATCAGCAGCGTGTCGCCCCGGTCGTTCGCCAGGTTCGCGGGGACCCCGGCGTCGACGTAGCCGACGAGCCGGCGGGTGTCGCCGGCCCGCGCCAGCTCGAACAGCCGGCCGGTGAACTCCTCGGCCTCCGGGTCGGCGCCGACCGCGACCGGGACGCGGCTGTCGGCGGTGAGCAGCCCGCCGAGGCTGTCCTCGCCGTAGGTCAGCCGCTTCTCCAGCGAGACCAGCGCGCCGTCCTCGGGGAACGAGCAGAACCGCACGTCGTCCGCCAGCGACTGCATGATCAGCAGGCCGCGGCCGTGCTCGGCGGACAGCTCGGGCCGCGGGACGCGCTCGGCGTCGAACCCGGTGCCCGAGTCGATCACCTTGATCACGCAGCGGCAGTCCTGGATCGTGGCCCGCACCGTGTAGTCGGCGCCGTGCTCGGCGTGCTTGATCACGTTGGTGCACGCCTCGGTCAGCATCATCTCGATGTCGTCGCGAATGTGGTCCTCGACCCCGAGTGCGGTGAGCGCCGCGTCCAGGAGCCTCCGGGTCGCCGGGACGCTCGCGGCGTCCCGGGGGAGCTGGAGGTCCAGGCTGATTTCCACATCATCTCCGTCCGTCCCCCTAAAACGTGCCCTTTCGGTCACGCTCAAACATCGGGGCGCGGCGCGTAGTCGTCCACGTAGTCCTGTCCCGACAGGGCCTGGATCGCCTCCATGATCTCGTCGGTGACCTGGCGGGCCGCCTTCCCGCGCGGGACGCCGTCGTCGCGTCCGCGGAAGTCCATCGGCGGGCCGATCCGCAGCCCGATCCGGCCCGGTTTCGGGACGGCCCGCCCGCGCGGCTGCACCCGGTCGGTGCCGATGATCGCGACCGGGACGACGGGCGCGCCGGTCCGCATCGCCAGCCGGGCCACGCCCGTCCGGCCCCGGTAGAGGCGCCCGTCGGGGGAGCGGGTGCCCTCCGGGTGGATCGCGAACACGCCGCCGCCGTCCAGCACGGCCGCCGAGGTGTCGAGCGCGTCGAGCGCCGCCCGCCCGCCGGACCGGTCGACCGCGATCGCGCCGACGCTGCGGAAGAACGTCGCGGTGGCGCGCCCCTTCATCCCGGCCCCGGTGAAGTACTCGTGCTTGCCGAGGAAGTGGACCCGCCGCGGCACGATCAGCGGCAGCACGAACGAGTCGAGGAACGCCAGGTGGTTCGCGGCGAGGATCACCGGGCCGATCCGCGGGACGTGCCGCAGACCGCTCACCCGGGGAAGGAAGGCGACGCGCATCGCGGGTCCTAAGACGACGTACTTCATCAGCGGGTAGATAAGCCGTTCGGGATCCATGTCCGAGAAGGCTATGGGCGCCGCCGCCCCCGCCGCCGGTGGCGCCCGATACAAACCCGCAGGCCCGGATCTTGTAGGAATCCGCTATGGCGGGGGGCGGGGCGCCGTCAGCCGCTCGCCGCGGCCGCGTTCAGCTGCCGGATCACCTTCCGGACGGCGGGCGCCGCCGGCCCGCTGCGCGCCGTCAGCTCCTCGATCCGGCGCCGGTGCCGCCGCCGGTCCGAGCCCGGCAGCACCGACGTCAGCTCGCCCGCCGCCGCCAGCGCCACCGCCGCCGCGTCGTAGCTGTTCACGTGCGCCACCGGACGCCCCCGCAGCGCCGACGACGCCCCGCCCCACAGCGCTTTCACGACCCGCGGATCCTTCACGGTGACCTCCCGGTGCGGGAACAGCCCGAGGATCCGGCGCCCCCGCACCCGGATCCAGCCGTCCCGCACCAGCTCCTCGCGCACCGCCGCCACGATCGGCCTGGCGTCCTTGCGCACCCAGTGCTGCCACGACCGGGGCCGCGACGCGGCGATCTGCGCGAGCACCCCGTACGGGTCGTCGCCCGGCGTCCCCGGGACGGGCCTGCGCCGCTCCTCGCCGAGCCGCCCGTCCAGGTACAGCTCGGTCAGCGCGGCGGCGCGCAGCACGTAGCCGAGCCGCGCGCCGCCCTTGGTCATCCTCTGCTTCCTCAGGTCGTACGCCAGCAGGTACATGCGCGCCGGCAGCGACTCCGGAACCTCGACCATGGCTAATCCTCGCCCCCGCCCTCCGGCGGGTCGTTCCCGTCTTCCCCGTCCCCGGGACGCTCCGCCTTGCGCGGGCGCCCGGGCCTTCGCATCCGTCCCGCCGACCCGGGCATCCGGCCCGCGTCGGCGAGGGCCTGCCGCAGCAGGAACTCGATCTGCGCGTTGGTGCTGCGCAGCTCGTCGCCCGCCCACCGGGCCAGCGCGTCGTGGACGGCCGGGTCGAGCCGCAGCAGGATCTTCTTCCGTTCCGCCACTGGTTCCGGCTACTGGTAGAGGGTGCCGGTGTTGACCACCGGCTGGGCGTCCCGGTCGGCGCACAGCACGACCAGCAGGTTGCTGACCATCGCCGCCTTGCGCTCCTCGTCCAGGTCGACCACGTTCTCCTCGTCCAGCCGGTCGAGCGCGAGCTGGACCATGCCGACCGCGCCCTCGACGATCCGCTGCCGCGCCGCCACGACCGCGCCCGCCTGCTGCCGGCGCAGCATCGCCTGGGCGATCTCCGGCGCGTACGCCAGCCGGGTGATCCGCGACTCGATGATCACCACGCCGGCGGAGGCGACCCGCTGCGCCAGCTCCTCCGACAGCTGCGCGGTGATCTCGTCGGCGTTGTCGCGCAGCGACGTCCGGTCGGCGGCGTCGTAGGGGAAGCTGCCCGCGATGTGCCGGACGGCCGCCTCCGTCTGGAACGCGACGAACTCCACGAAGTCGTCGACCTCGAACACGGCCCGCGCGGTGTCGGCGACCTGCCACACCACCACGGCGGAGATCTCGATCGGGTTCCCGTCCAGGTCGTTGACCTTGGCCAGGCCCGTCTCGTGGTTGCGGATCCGGGTGGACACCCTGCGCCGCTCGGTCAGCGGGTTCACCCACCGCAGCCCGTCGGTGCGGACCGTCCCCGAGTACCGGCCGAGCAGCTGCAGCACGCGCGCCTCGCCCGGCGCGACCGGCGTCAGCCCGGCCAGGACGATCAGCCCGGCCAGGGCCAGCAGCGAGCCCACCGTGACCCCGGTGGCGATGGCGGCGCCCCCGCCGGCCAGGACGCCGAGGCCGATCGCCGCGCCGCCCACCGCGATCCACAGCACGCCGACGCCGAGCATCGTCCACCCGCCGCGGTCCCGCGCCGGCCGCTCCTCGATCTTCGGTCGCGGCATCTGCACCGCGGCCCCCGTGTCCGCCATGTCGTCCTCCTCCTTGGTTATCATCAACATGGCAAAGTGATATCACATTTACCAGCGGAGGGGGACGCCGGGCGGGCTCAGGGGGCGGGCTCGGCCGCGGGGACGAGGCCGGGCTCCTCCTCCGCGTCCTCGATGACCTTGGGGACGTTGCGCAGCGTCACCAGGGCGAAGACGGCCACCAGCGCGGCGAAGACGGCGCTGAGGACCAGCGCGGCGTGCATGCCGGTCACGAAGGCCTCCCGCGCGGCCTCGGCGACCTGCCCCGCGAGGGACCCGGGGAGCCGCGCGGCGGCCTGCAGGGCGGCGGCCAGGGAGTCGCGGGCGGCGGACGCCGCCGGGGCCGGGAGGCCGGCGGGCAGGTCCAGGACGTTGCGGTACACCGCGGTCAGGACGCTGCCGAGGATCGCCATGCCGAGCGCGCCGCCCAGCTCGGTCGCCGTCTCGGCGATCGCCGACGCCGAACCCGAGCGCTCCTTCGGCACGGACGCGAGCACGGTGTCGGCGGTGACCGTCATCGCCAGCCCCATCCCGAGCCCGGCCAGCAGCATGGCCGGGAGCATCACCGTCCAGTACGAGGAGTGCAGGCCGACGACCAGGTAGAGGGAGAAGGCGCCGGCCGAGACCAGCATCCCGGTCGCGACGACGCGGGCGCGGCCGATCGCACTGATCAGCGGCGGGGCGAGCGCGGCGCCGCCGATCATGGCGCCGACGGCGCCGGGCAGCCCGGCCAGGCCCGCCTTCAGCGGCGACCAGCCGAGCGCGAGCTGGAAGAACAGCGAGAAGATCAGCGACTGGGCGACCAGCGTGAACATCGCGATCATGTTGGTGGCGACGGACCCGGCGAACGCGGCGCGGCGGAACAGCCGGATGTCGATCAGCGGCTCGGCCACCCGGGTCTGCCGGACGATGAACGCGGCCAGCGCCGCCAGCCCGACCGCCAGCGCGAGGTAGATCCGGGTCTCGTCCAGGCCGTGCGCGGCGGCCTCCTTGATCGCGTACACCACGCCGAGCACGCCGGCAACCGACAGCGGGACGCTCGGCAGGTCCAGCCGGCCGGGGACGGGGTTGCGCGACTCGGGCAGCACGACGGCGCCGGCGACCAGCACCACGGCCATGATCGGCACGTTGATCATGAAGACGGAGCCCCACCAGAAGTGGTCCAGCAGCGCGCCCGCGACGACCGGGCCGAGGCCGACGGCGAGGCCGGCGACGCCGCTGAACGCGCCGATGGCGGCCGTCCGCTCCTTCGGCTCGGGGAACGCCCGGCGGATCAGCGACAGGCCGGACGGCATCAGCGTCGCCCCCGCCACGCCGAGCAGCGCGCGCGCCGCGATCAGCAGCTCCGCGCTCGGCGCGTAGGCGGTCACCGCGGACGCGGCGGCGAACACGGCCGCGCCGATCAGCAGCAGCTTCTTGTGCCCGATCCGGTCGCCGATGCCGCCCATGGTGATCAGCAGGCCGGCGAGCGTGAACCCGTAGGCGTCGGCGATCCACAGGATCTGGGTGGCGGACGGGTCGAGGTCCGCGCTGAGGTGCGGGACGGCCTGGTTCAGCGCGGTCAGGTCGATGTTCGGCACGAGCGCGCCCAGCAGGCAGATCGCGAACGTGCCCCATTTGCGGGCTGAGGAGTTCATGCCCGCAACGGTCGCGGGACGCGCTGACCGTCCTCGCACCGTCCGCTGACAGCGCCCCCCGCCCGCCGTCAGCACCGAACCTCGTTCACCTGCGGCGTGTTGTTGTTATGGCGCCCCCGATAACAACAACACGCCGCAGGTGAACGGAGTTCTAGTTGTCGGTGAGGAGGGCGTGGGCGCGGTCGGAGGGGAGCGCGGCGCCCTCGGCGAAGGCCCGCTCGTAGGCGGCGTCGCCCAGCAGGCGGCGGGCGTCCGCCGCCACCCGCTCGGCATCGGCGTCGCCGACGGCCTGGATGCCGCGCAGCGCCTTCGCGACACCGAGCAGCAGCGCCGCGCGATCCCCGTCCCCCTCCGCGGCCGCCACCCCGGCCAGCGCGGTCGCCGCGGCCGTCCGGTAGAGGTACAGCGGGTGGTCGAACGACCCGTCCAGCGCCTCCCGCAGCAGTTCGCGGGCCCGTCCGGTGTCGCCCTCCGCGATCGCCAGCCAGGCCAGCCCGATCAGCACCGGACCCCGCGTCGCGACGGCGATGAACCGCTCGGACGTGTAGCCGGTCAGCGCCGTCTCGTACAGCCGCCGCGCCTGCGCCGCGTCCCCGCGCAGCCGCGCCACGTCGCCGAGCCCGTGGTAGCCGGCGGCGATCTTGTCCGGGGTCCCCGCCCGCCGCGCCAGCTCGATCCCGCGCTCGAACCCGGCGCGCGCCGCGTCCGGCGTCCCGCTCCGGATGAGCATGTGCGCCCGCTGGTAGAGCAGGTCGGCGGTGTCCTCCAGCGCGCCGAGGCGCCCGACGAGGTCCAGCGCCTCGTCCAGCAGCGCGACCGCGCGGGCGTGGTCGCCGCGCCAGCCCGCCACCTGGGAGAGGGTGTCGAGCGCGTTGGCGATGCCCCACCGGTCGCCGCAGGCCCGGAAGCCCCGCAGCGCCTCGCGGCACGCCTGCTCCGTCGCGGTGATGTCGCCGGCCGACTGGGCGACGAACCCGTCGCTCATCCGCACCAGCGCGCGCGTCCACGGATCGTCGCCGACCTGCCGGGCGAACACCGTGTTGTCGGTGCGGCCGGGACCGGCGGTGAGCGCCCACATGACGACCACCACCGGATACCGCACCTGCCGGTCGATGCCGTGCAGCAGCGCCGCGGCCCGGTCGAGCCACGCGACCGCCCGCTCGCCCGTGGCGCCGCCCGACACCGCGTTCGTCACGCACAGGACGTACTCCTCGTCGAGACCGTCCGGCGGGTCGGCGCCGACCGCGTCCAGCAGCTCGGACGCCAGCGCCGCGCCCTCCACCCGGCCGCGCAGCCACCAGTACCACGACAGGTACGCGATCATCCGGAGCGCGAGCGCCGGGTCGGCCCGGACCGACCACCGCAGCGCCGCGTGCAGGTTCCCGTGGTCGGCGGCGAGCAGATCGAGCCAGGCCAGCTGCTCGCCGCCGCGCAGGTGCGGGTCGGCGCGGCGGGCCAGGTCGGCGAAGTACTCCGCGTGGGCCCGCTCGAACTCCTCCCGCTCGCCCGCCTCGGCCAGCCGCTCGGCGCAGAACGCGCGGACCGTGTCGAGCATCCGGTACCGGGTGCCGTCGCTCTGCACGAGCGACTTGTCGGCCAGCTCGACCAGCAGCTCGTCGGCGTCGTCCAGGCCGCAGACGCCCATCGCCGCGTCCAGCGTGATCCCGCCGGAGAACACCGTCAGCCGCCGGGCGAGGGTCCGCTCGTCCTCGTCCAGCAGGCCCCAGCTCCACTCGACGACCGCGCGCAGCGTCTGGTGCCGCGGCGCCGCCGCCCGGTTCCCGCGCGACAGCAGCCGGAACCGGTCGTCCAGCCGCGCCGCGACCTCGGCCACCGGCAGCGACCGCAGCCGCGCGGCCGCCAGCTCGATCGCCAGCGGCAGCCCGTCCAGCGCCCGGCAGATCCGCAGGACGGCGCCGACGTTGCCCTCGTCCACCGCGAATCCGGGACGGACGGCCTCGGCCCGGTCCAGGAACAGCCGCACCGCCGGATACCCCTGGGTCTCCGCGGCCGGGACGCCGTCCGGCGGCACCTCCAGCGGCGGCAGCGGCCGCAGCGCCTCACCCGTGATCGCGAGCGCCTCCCGGCTGGTCGCCAGCACCCGCAGCTGCGGGCAGGCGCTCAGCAGCCGGTGCGTGATCCGCGCGACGACCGCGACGACGTGCTCGCAGTTGTCCAGGACGAGCAGCATCCGCCGTCCGTCCAGGGCCGTGACCAGGCGTTCGACCGCGTCCGGCGACGGCTCTCCGGGCGCGGGCAGCATGCCGCTCGCGCGCAGCCCGAGCGCGCCGAGCAGCGCCTTCGGCACCTCGTCCGCGACGACGGGCGCCAGGTCGACGAAGCAGACCTCGCCGTCCTCCCGCTCCGCCGCCTCGATCGCCAGCCGCGTCTTGCCCGCGCCGCCGGGCCCGAGCAGTGTGACCAGCCGGCCGCCGGCGAGCATCTTCCCGACGCGCCGCAGCTCCTCCTCGCGGCCGACGAAGCTGGTGAGCTGCGCGGGCAGGTTCGGCCGGACGCGCTCGGCCCCCTCCTCGCCGCGCAGGATCTTCAGATGCACCTCGGCGAGCTCTTTCGACGGGTCGGCGCCCAGCTCGTCGGCCAGGACCCGCCGCCCGTCCTCGAACACGGCGAGCGCCTCCGCCTGCCGACCGGCGCCGTGCAGCGCCCGCATCAGCAGCGCCCGCGCCCGCTCCCGCAGGGGCTGCGCGTCCACCAGGTCGCGGAGCACCGGGACCGCGGCCTCGGGATCGCCCGCCCGGAGCCGCGCCTCCCCGAGGCCCTCGACGGCCGACGCCCGCGCCTCCTCCAGCCGCGCCGCCCGCGCCGCCGCGAACGGGGCGCCCACATCGGCGAGCGCGGCGCCGCGCCACAGGCCGAGCGCCTCCTCCAGCAGCCCGGCCGCCTCCGCGGCGGTCGCGGCCCGCCGCGCGTCCCCGGCGAGCCGCTCGAACCGGTGCGCGTCGACGTCGTCGCGCTCGGCGTTGAGCCGGTACCCGGCGGGCAGGCCCTCGACCAGCGCCGCGTCCCCGAGCCCCCGCCGCAGCCGCGACACCTGCGACTGCAGCGCGTTCGCCGCCCCGCTCGGCGGCTCCTCCCCGTAGAGGCCGTCGATGAGCCGCTCGGTCGGGACGGTGCGCCCCGCGTCCAGTGCCAGCATGGCCAGCAGCGCCCGCACCGTCGGCCCGCCCACCGGCAGCACGTCGTCCCCGCGCCGAACCTCGACCGCTCCCAGGATGCCGAACCGCATGCCCGGATTCTCCCGCACTACCGTGGTGTTCCCCACCTCGGAGGAGCGCCATGACCGAGATCCAGATCGTCACCGACTTCCTCGCCGCGCTCGAAGACCTCGACATCGACCGCGCGCTCGCCTACGCCGCGCCGGGGATCGTCTACCAGAACGTCCCGCTGCCGCCCGCCCGCGGCCTGCCCGCCGTCGAGAGGACGCTGCGCGGCATGGCCCGCTACGGCACCGGCTTCGAGGCCCGCGTCCACACCATCGCCGCGAACGGCCCGGCCGTCCTGACCGAGCGCACCGACGTCCTGGAGCGGGGCGCCTGGCGCGCCGAGTTCTGGGTCTGCGGCACCTTCGAAGTGCACGACGACCGCATCACCCTGTGGCGCGACTACTTCGACTGGACGACCGTCCTCGCCGCCTCGGCCAAGGGACTCGCCGGCGCCCTCGTCTCCGCCCTCGGCGCCCGTCCCCGCCCCACGGCCCGCTGACACCCGGTTCGGGACGCCCGCCGCGCGCCGCCACCGGTATCGTCCATGTCCAATGAAACCGGGTGGGCGACGCCGGCATCGGTCCGGGTGCCGGGAAAATGGAGAGCGATGGAACCGCTGCGTCCGGAGGATCCGCAGACGATCGGCCGCTACCGGCTGACCGGGCGCCTCGGCTCCGGAGGGATGGGCGAGGTCTTCCTCGGCAGCTCGCCGGGCGGGCGCGCCGTGGCGGTGAAGGTCATCCGGCCCGACCTGGCCGCCGACCGGCAGTTCCGCGACCGCTTCGCCCGCGAGGCCGAGGCCGCCCGCAGGGTCGGCGGCTTCCACACCGCGCAGGTCGTCGAACTCGACCTGGCCGCCGACCCGCCGTGGCTGGTCACCGCGTACGTGCCGGGGCCGTCCCTCGCCGCCGTCGTCGCCGAGCACGGCGCCCTGCCCGAACGCTCCCTGCGCGTGCTCGGCGCGGGCCTCGCCGAGGCGCTGGAGGCGATCCACACCGCCGGGCTGGTGCACCGCGACCTGAAGCCGTCCAACATCCTGCTCGCCTCGGACGGTCCGCGCGTCATCGACTTCGGCATCGCGCAGGCGCTGGAGGGGACGTCGCTCACCGTGCCGGGCGGCTCCATCGGCACGCCGGGCTTCATGGCGCCCGAGCACATCCGCGGCGCCGCCGTCGGCCCGCAGGCCGACGTCTTCGCGCTGGGCACGGTCCTGTGCCACGCGGCCGGCGTCCATCCGTTCGGCGACGGCCCGGCCCAGACGCTGATGTACCGGATCGTCCACGAGATGCCGGACGTGTCGGAGCTGCCGTCGGGGCTGCGCGACCTGGTGGCCTCGTGCTTGGCGAAGGACCCGGCCGTGCGGCCGACGCCGGCGGAGGTGCTGCGGCGCCTGGGCCTGGCCGGCGAGGTCGCCCCGCTCGGCGACTGGCTGCCCGCCCAGGCGACCCGGATGGTCGACGCGTACCAGGCGGACGCCCCTGAGAACTCTGCGCCCGCCGCGACCCCGCCCCCCTATGGACCCGCCATGGGCGCACCTGCCATCGGCGGGCCGGTCATGGGCGGGCCGGTCATGGGCGGGCCTGCCGTAGACCCGGTCCCCATGGGCCGGCCTGCGATGGGTCCTCCGATGGGTGCGCCTGCCGTGGGCGCGTCCGCGATGGGGCCGCCGCCGATGGGCGCAACCGCGATGGGGCCATCGGCGATGGGGCCGTCCGCCTCGATGGGGCCGCCGATGGGGCCGCCGCTGGGGCAGTCGGCCCCGCCGGGGCCGCGCACCCGCAAGGGGTGGCCGCTGTGGGTGGGCATCGGCGCGCTCGGCCTGGCCGTCACCCTGGTCGCCGGGATCCTCATCGCGTCGAACCTCTCCGGTTCGTCCGGTCCGGCCACCCCCTCGGCGTCGGCGGACGCGGCGGCCGGGGAGTCGCCCGCCGCGCAGCGCTGCTCGTTCGAAGGCAAGCAGGTGACCGACCCCGAGGGGCGCCTGTTCGACACCTGGTCCTGCCGCACCGCGCGGCGTGGACCGCTCTTCCTCCAGCCGACGGCCGGGACGAGGACCGGCTACATCAAGTCGTCGAGCAACTGGTTCGTCTGCCAGGCCGACGGCGCGGCGAACCCGGGCGGGAAGGGAAAGACCTGGCTCTACACCCAGGGCGACGAGCGCTACAAGAACGACGGCTGGGGATGGTTCCCGGCCTCCTCGGTCTCGCCGACCTGGGCGGAGCAGCCCGTCCCCGACATCCCTCCCTGCACCTTCTGACAACGCGACCCGCGCCGTAGCGCAAACTTGCCAGTATTTCCTGTCACGGTTGTGACAAGCGCCGCCGGGGCGGCGTCCAGCACCATGATCGCCATGAAGCGCGCATGGATGATCGGAGCGGTCGCCGCCCTCGTCGCCGGGCTGGCGGCCCCGGCCCACGCGGCCGAACGCCCGTGGCGGACGACGGACGCCCCGTCCGGCCTCTGGCCCGAGAGCGGCCTCACCGACGTCACCGCGCCGGGCCCGCAGGACATCTGGGCGGCGGGCTTCGAGGGCCACTCCTGCGTGGACTGGTCGTGGCCCTTCATGGGCGCGGGCTCGGTCTGCAGCTCCAACGCGATCGTCCGCGAGTGGAACGGCTCCTCATGGCTGAACCGCAATCCGCCGGGCGCCTGGAACCTGGAGATCCAGGACATCGACGCGTCCACCCCCGGAAACGTCTGGCTCTCCGGCAGCAAGATGGGCCAGGGCTACCTGGCCCGCTGGGACGGCTCCCGCTGGACGCGGGTAACGCTGCCCGAATCGTGCGAAACGGCGACCTACCTCCAGCTCGAAGCCGTGGCCGACGGCGTCTGGGCGGTCAACGGCTGCCTGGCCCGCTGGCAGAACGGCACCTGGACCACCTATGACATCGACGCCTTCATCCACCGGATCCACGCGGTGAGCGACACGGAACTGTGGGCCGACGGCAGCCGCCTGGGCCCCTACGGACCGGCCATCTCCCGCTGGGACGGCAGCGCGTGGTCGGAGCCGGACGTCCCCGACGGCTACACCGACCTCCTGACGGCCGGCCCGAGCGGCGTCCTCCTGAGCGGGCCCGGCAAGGCCGACCTGATGCTCCGCCGAGGCGGGGCGTGGACGGCGATCCCGAAACCCCCGTCCGCCTACCTCGGCTACCGCATCGCCGACGACGGCTCCCTCTGGACGGGCACCGACCCCACCAAGCCCGGCGCGCTCTTCTACCGCTTCGACGGCGACACCTGGAACTCGACCCCCATGCCCGCCCAAACGGGCACCGGCCCCCGCAACCGCGGCGGCTTCGACTACACCCCCGTCTCCACCACACCCGGCACCATGGTCGCCGCAGCCACAACCCCAGGCGGAGGCCCCCTGACCATGACCAACCAGCCGTAGGACGATCACGCCCGCAGCCATGGCTGACGACTGCGGCAACGCGTACACGACCGCCGCTCTGCACGTCCGCGCTCGAAGACCCGCTCTGCGGGTGGGGTGCTTCGGCCGGGCGGGGGAGAGCGCCGTCACCGACGTGTCACCAAGCACCGGCGTCGGCGTGGACGGGGTTTCGGCGCCTATTTCGCGTATTACGGACAATCGGTGGAGCGGAGATGCGGCGGCTGCCAAGATCGCCGTACGGGAGGTGGTCGATCATGGTCGAGGCGGCGGTCGGCGGTGCGGAGGCGGGTCCGGGGAAGAGCGCGGGGGCTCCCCGGCGGCGAAGGAAGATCTTCGTGGTCCTCGGGGTGTTCCTGGCCGTGGTGGCGGTGGCCGTGGGCGGGGGTCTGGCATGGGCCGTCGTGCTGCCGAACATGCAGGGTCGCGGCGAGTACGAGGTCGTGCCCCACGCGGCCAAGGTCCTGGACGCCACCGAGGGGCTGGACCGCCGTATCGCGTCCAAACTGAAGATCGAAACGGACAGAGGCTGGGACCGCACCGGCGCCGGGGTCTTCACATACCAGTCCACGGCGTCCTGGGCGGCGTTCACCGGACTGGTCAGGGTGGACGTGCATTACTCGAGATACGCGGCGACCGCACTGAAGTCGGGCGCGGCGATCGCGGCCGCGGAAATGGACAAGCTCGGGGACCGCGACGCGCGCCCGATCGGCGGGCTGGGGGACGAGGCGATCGGCACTCCCGTCCCGAACGGGTTCCAGATCGATGCCCGTGACCGCAACGTCGTGATACGGGTGTCCTTCAACGCGCCCAGCAAGAAGTGGGGAGAAACGGAGGCCCATGCCCGGCCGATGGCCGCCACGGCCCTCGCCCTCCTGAAAGAGGCGAACCGCTAGCGACCGCTCAGCCACACCACCTCCGCCGGCGGACGGGCCGAAACGGCCTCACCGGGCCGGGCGCTGCGGAACCATGGGGCCGTGCGCATTCACCGGATCACGATCACGCTGCTGGACATGCCGGTCCCCGTCTGGCGGACGGTGGAGGTTCCCGCCGAGACGACCCTCGCGGGCCTGTACCCGGTCGTCCAGCAGGCGATGGGCTGGGACCTGCACGGTCACCTGCACGTTTTCGAGACGTCTGGAGGACGGTTCGGCGATCCCGACCCCGAGCTGGAGATCGGTGACGCCGCCCGCGTGACCCTCGACGAGGCCGCACCCCGTTTCGAGTACCTCTACGACTTCGGGGACGGCTGGCGGCACGAGATCGCCATGACGGAGACCCTCGCCGCCGACCCCGAGGCGCGTTACCCGCGGCTGCTGGACGGCGCCGGCGCCTGCCCGCCCGAGGACAGCGGCGGCCCGATCGGGTACGCGACGATGCTCGAGGCGCTCGCCGACCCCTCCCACGAGGACCACGGGCTCTACCTGGAATGGACGGGCGGCGGCCACGACCCGGCGGACTTCGACCCGGCGGCCGCCGACCGGAGACTCCGCGCGGAACTCCTGGGCGCGGACGAGTGGCTCGCCGCGGAGCGGATTCCCGAGGCCATGCGCGTCAAGGCGTCCGGCATCGTCGCGATCAGCGACGAATTCTGCCTCGGCCACCTCGACACCGCGTTCGCCGAACTCTGCCGCACGGCCACCGCGAAACTCGCCCGCAAGCGCCCGTCGCCCCTCGCCCGCGGCGAACTGCGCATCTGGGCGGCCGGCATCGTCTACGCGATGGGCCGCGTCAATTTCCTCGGCGACGGATCGCACCCCCTGCACAAGTCCGCCCACGAGATCTCCGCCCTGCTGGAGGTCAGCAAATCGACGATGCAGCAGAAGGCGGCCCGCGTCCTCGACGTCCTGGACATCGGCACGTTCGACCCGGAATTCGCGCACCCGGGCCTCCAAGCCCACCCGCTCCACCAGGCCGGAGAACTGCTCCGCCTGTTCTCCGAAACGGACCCCGAACCGGTGCCCCTCGACGAACTCCTCGACTCGATGGTCGGCGGCATCCCGGACGAACTCCTGAGCGAGGCCGACGCCCTCGACGCGGAGCTGTTCTTCTCCGAGATGATGGGCGCCTGGTGGGGGCAGGAACTCATCGACGCCGACATCGACGAGGTCTTCTGCGGCGGCCTCATCGAACGCGCCGCCGACCGCCGCACCCCGCAGGCCCTCGCCCTCCTGCGCGCCTTCGCCGTCCTGGCCCCGCCCCCGTTCGCCGCTCGCGCCGCACAGGCCGCGAACGACCTGTCGGCAGCCGGCGTCCCCGACCCGTCCTGGGCGGGAACCATCGGGACGGCCGAACCCGGCGAATGCTGGACCTACTGCGACATCTACGGAGACCAGCGCTCGATCATCTGCCTCTTCTCCCGCGACTCCGGCCGGGACGCCCTCTGCGTCCTGATCGACGACTCCCTCGGCCGGATCGCCAAGGACGCCTACCTCGCCGACCAGCCGGACCTGGTGCTCAGCGAGCTCAAGGCGCAGGCCTCCACCGAACCCGCCGCCGTCCTGGAGCCCATCGACCCCGCCGTGGCCCGTGCCCTGATGGAGACCGCGTTCGCCAACACCACCGCGGACGCCCCGGTGAGCGAGAACTTCGGCGGCGACCGCGCGGCGGCGCTCTGCCGCATCCGCGCCCTCCCGCTCGGAGGCGTCCTCGAACCCGTCCCCGTCCATGACGAGGAGGCCCGCCGAGCGCTCGTCGCCGAGTTCCTCAACGACCACCCTGACGTGCCCGCCGAGCCTGTCCGCTGGATCGTGGACCACGGCTGCGACCACGACCTCGGCCGGCCCCTGCGCGTGAGCCCCGCCAAACTGGATCAGCTCCTCCTCACACCGACCCGCTTCCCTCTGGAGGCGGTCCTGCCCGCCTGGACCCGCTGGGCCGCAGCCCGTCAGAACCTCCCCGAGGAAGCGCGGAAGGCCCTCGCCGAAATAGCCGACGAACACGCAGCAGCCATGGAGCCCTGAAGCCCGGCGCCCTCACCTCAGGACGATGCGGTTCGGAAGCCCGTCGATCCGCCCCTCCTCCCGAAGTTTCAGGAGGTCCTCGGCGAAGGCACGGCCGATGTCGGGGCCGCGGCGGTTCCAGCCGAAGAAGCGGGCCGCGAGGATGGTCGGTTCGGTCTCGTCCATGCCGGGGGATTCGCCGATGAGCTGGCGTGGACGTGCGGGGGATGTTGGAGCCGCGACCGCTTCCGGCCGTCGGAGGGCAGGGTGTGCGGATAGTCGGTCCGGCCCCTCGAAACGCCCAGGACTTCGAGGTGGGTTCGTTGACGCGTGAGTGCGCGGAGCCCGCCTGAGACACGGGATGGACGGCGTGCGGCCGAGAAGGTGTCAGTAAACACTGGCGCGATTGCGTGTGGGGCTTCATAGTGCTGGCATGAAACGAATCATGGTCGCCGTGGTCGGGATGACCGCCGCTCTGGTCGCCGTTCCCGGGACGGCGCAGGCCGCCGTCACCGACTTCCACTCCGTCTCGCTGCCGTTCCTCTGGCCGGACGCGGGGCTGAACGAGGTCACCCCGGACGGGACGGGCGGCGTTTGGGCCGGAGGGTCCCAGGGCGCCTACTGCATTCCGCTGTTCGACCACTGCGAGCCCTACAACGGCAATCCGGTCGTGCGGCGCTATACCGGCTCGTCCTGGAAGGAGTACCCGCTGAGGGGATGGTCGGGAGACGGAGGGATCGGCACCATCTCGACCTATGGCGCCGAGACCTGGATCTCCGCCCGCCGCACCTGGGGGGACACGCCCGGCTACCTCGGGCGGTTCGACGGATCGGCCTTCCAGCGTGTGGCCGGTGTCCATTCCGAAGGGGACAGAGTCAGCACGGGGCCTGCCGGAACGTGGCTGTACAACGGGCCCGGCTCCGTTCACCGGCGCAATGGCAGCGCATGGACGCCGGTCCCGATTCCCGAGGAAATGCGCTCTGTCAACGATGTGCAGGCACGTACGGCGACCGACGCCTGGCTCGTCGGTGACCGGTACACCGATGCCGGGAACCATTCGCTGCCGGCCCTGGCGCATTTCGACGGCACATCCTGGACGAGCGTCACGCCCCCCGAGCTTCCGGCCGGAGTCAACGACTGGATCACCAAGGTCGTCCCGGTTGCGGCGGACGACGTCTGGGTCATCATGAACGGCTACCTCGCCCACTGGAGCGGCGGCGCGTGGACCGTCGTCCCCGCGCCCGAGAATGCCGGAATCCTCTACGACCTCGCGGTCGACGCGTCCGGTACGCCGTGGGTCGCGGGCAGCCCAGGCGGCGACCCGAACCTGTACCGGTACAGCGGCGGTGCCTGGGAACTCGCCACCCTGCCGACCGGGACGCGGGTCAACGGCATCACCGTCCTTCCCGGCACGTCCACTGTCTGGGGCGTCGGGTTCAACAGCGGCAACGCGGCTGCGGTGACCAACTCGTAAGGGAACGACCTCGGCCGTGCGCGCCGAACCGGCCGCCGAGGCGTCCGGCTCAGGACGTCATGCCCTGGTCGGAGGACGGGTTTCGACCGTGGTCTGATGACCGGGAGACGCGGGCGGCCGAAGCTGGGCGGCATGACATCACAGACGGAGGCCGCCCCGGCGATCAGGGTCGAGGGGCTGACGAAACGGTACGGCCGCCGGACGGTGGTCGACGACCTGACGTTCACCGTCCGGCCGGGCGCGGTGACGGGCTTCTTCGGCCCGAACGGCGCGGGCAAGACCACGGCGATGAAGGCGGTCGTGGGGCTGGCGCGGCCGTCGGCGGGCTCGGTGTCGGTGCTGGGCGCGCCGGTGGCCTCGCTGGTGCCGGACGCCCGCCGGATCGGCGTCCACATCGAGCCGTGCGGCGCGCACCCCGCCCGGACTGCCCGCGCGCACCTGCGGGCGCTGGCGCTGGCGGCGGGGCTGCCGCGCCGCCGCGCCGACGAGGTCCTGGAGATCGCCGAGCTGACGGGGGCGGCGCGCCGCCGGGTCGGCGCCTTCTCGCTGGGGATGCGGCAGCGGCTCGGGCTCGCCGCCGCGCTGCTCGGCGACCCCGAGATCCTGGTGCTGGACGAGCCCGCCAACGGCCTCGACCCGCAGGGCATCCGCTGGCTTAGGACGATGCTGCGCGAGCGGGCCGCGAAGGGCGGCACGGTGCTGCTGTCCAGCCACCTGCTCGCGGAGGCCGCGCAGACCGTCGACGACGTGGTCGTCATCGACCGTGGCAGGCTGGTGCACGAGGGACCGATCAGTGAGGTCGAGTCGCTGGAGGACGTGTTCCTCGAGCTCACCGGAGGGGCGCAACGATGATCGGCCTGCTTCGCGCGGAACTGCTCAAGTCGGTGACCACCCGCGCCGTGTGGGGGTTCGCGATCGGCGGGATGGCCTTCGCCGCCCTGAACGCGGTGCTCGTCGCCAAGGCGTCGGGGACGCTCGACGAGATCCCGGAGAAGAAGGAGGCGCTGGCGGGGCTCCCCGTCCTCCTGCTGCTGTGGGGGCTGGTCGGCGCGGCCGGCGAGTACCGCCACCGGACCGCCGCGCCCACGGCGCTGGTCGCCCGGCGCGGCCGCGGAACCGTCCTGGCGGTGCGGATCGCGGCGTACGCCCTGACCGGGCTCGGGCTGGCGCTGCTGATCAACGCGGTCGCGGCCGGCGTGGCGCTGCCCCTGCTGGCGGACCAGCCCGGCCCGGACCTGACGTCCGCCCAGGCGGCCGAGGTCGTGGCGGGCAACGTCGGGGCTTTCGTGCTGGCGGCGGTGCTGGGCGCGGCGGTCGGCGCGCTGGTCCGCGTCCCGGTCGCCGGCGCGGTCGTCCTGCTGATCCTCGCCCTGGTGGTGCAGCCCCTGGTGGGCGGCGCGTGGGAGCGGGAGGGGAACCTCCTGCCGTTCGGCGCGGCGGGCGTCATGACGGGCGGGACCCACAACACGACGCTCACGGTCGCGGAGGCCGGTGCGGTGTTCGCGGTCTGGACGGTCCTCGCGGTACTGGTCGCGGTCGCGTGCGAACGACGGCGCGACCTGGCGTGAGCGTGAGCTTCGCGGAGCGGATCCGGGCGGTGCGGGGCCTGCGGGCCGCGCACCGCCCGGTGCTGTTCGACATCGCGCTCGCCGCGGCGGCGACCTTCGTGGAAGTGGGGCTGCTGTTCAACGACGGCACGCGGCCCGTGCCGCTGCCGATCGCGGTGACCGTCCTGACCGGTGCGGCACTGCTGGCCCGCCGCCGGTTCGGGGTGGCGGTGACCGCGGTGACGGTCGCGTCGGCGGCCGTGCTGGCCGCGGCCGGCCACTCGCCCGGAGGCGCACCGGTCGTCGTCGCGCTGTGGTCGCTCGCCGAAACACGCGATCGGCGCGTCTCCCTCGCGGTGCTGGCACCGGTGGTCGTGTTCCTGGTCGCCGACAGCATCTGCGCCCCGCCGGTCCCGGTCGGCGCGTGGATGCTCGGCGCCTACATGCAGACGCGCCGCCGCTACGTCCGGGCGGTCGAGGAGCGGGCCGCCACCCTCGAACGCGAACGGGAGCAGCTCGACCTGATCGCGGCCCAGCGCGAACGCGGCGCGATCGCCCGCGAACTGCACGACATCGTCGCGCACTCGGTGACGGTGATGCTGATCGGGGTCCGCGGCGCCCGCGACGTCCTGGAGACCGAACCGCGGGTGGCCGCGCGGACGCTGGAGCAGGTGGAGACCAGCGCCGAGCAGAGCCTGGCCGAACTGCGCCGGATCCTCGTCCTGCTGCGCGACCGGCAGGCGGCGGAGACGCGGCCGCAGCCCTCACTCGGCGACCTGGACGAACTGGTCGCCGGGTACGTCGCGGCGGGCCTGCCGGTCCAACGGGAGATCACCGGGGGACCCCGGGACCTGCCGAGCGGAGTGGAGCTGTCGGCCTACCGGATCATCGAGGAGGCGCTGACCAACGCGCTGAAACACGCCGGCGCGACACTGGTCACGGTACGGCTGGACTACAGCGGCACTGACCTGGAGGTGCGAGTGCAGGACGACGGGACGGGAACCGGCGAGCCGGGCCCCGGCGGCCACGGCCTGGTGGGGATGCGGGAGCGGGTCGCGGTGCTCGGCGGCGAACTGGAGACCGGCCCGGCCCCCGGCGGCGGATTCCAGGTCGCGGCACGGCTGCCGATCGGGGAGCCCGCGTGACGATCCGGGTGCTGATCGTCGACGACCAGGAACTGATCCGGATCGGCTTCCGGCTGTTCCTGCAGACCCGTCCCGACCTGGAAGTCGTCGGCGAGGCCGCGGACGGCCACGAGGCCGTCGCGCGAGCGGCCGAACTGCGTCCCGACGTCGTCCTGATGGACGTCCGGATGCCGCGGATGGACGGCGTCGAGGCCACCGCCCGCATCACCGCCGCGGACCGTCCTCCAACGGACGAGCCCGACTCGACCGCCCGTCCGCCGCGCGTACTGATCCTCACCACCTACGACCTCGACGAATACGTCTTCGGCGCGCTGCGCGCCGGGGCGTCCGGATTCCTGCTGAAGGACGCGCCCCGCGAGCGGCTCCTGGAGGCGATCCGCGTCGTCCACCAGGGCGAGGCGCTGCTGTCCCCGTCGATCACCCGCCGCCTGATCGAGGACTACGCCGGACGCACCGACCCCGTCCGGCCGTCCCCGGACCTGCTGAGCGCCCTGACCCCGCGCGAGCGCGAGATGCTCCTCCTCGTCGCCCAGGGCCTGTCGAACCAGGAGATCGCGGCGCGCCTCGTCGTGACCGAGGCCACCGTCAAAAGCCACGTCGGCAGCGTCTTCGCCAAACTCCACCTGCGCGACCGCGTCCAAGCCGTCGTCCTGGCCTACGAACACGGCATCGTCGTCCCGGGCCGCCGCCCGAACCCCCCATAGACCCGCCCGGGTGAGCCCAGGCTCAGATCTTGGTGTTCAGATCTACGCTCGGCGGCGCCACGTAGATGCGCGAATCTATTGTGACGAGCAGGATGGGGCCCTTGGTGCGGGTCGGCTGTACCCACTCAAGCGATAGTTTCGAGTGGTCATCGGCGCGTTCGGCCCAGAGTTCGGGGTCCTGTTCCCACATCGGGTCCCGGCCCTCCTCGGCTATTCTCCAACCGGCCGCAGGCAGTGCTTCGCGGACGCGTTCGTATCCATCGCCGATGGCCTTGTTCGGCAGCCCCCAGATAGAAAAAGAACCGTTCATCGCATAGCCGCGCTCGATTCCTCGGGCGTTCAGGTTGATCAGTGCTGCAGGAGGAAGCCCCTTCCCTTTCGGAAGGTCGGCCATCTTCTTGATGGCGGCGAGATGGGACTCCACCTGTGACCGTACCGTTTCCGGGTCTGCCACCTTCGGCTCATAGCCGATGTCCTTCATTTCACTGCACCCACTCATGACGATCGATGCGACCACGGCCAGCAGCGAAAGACCAAGCCGTGGATATCGATGGCGATCCCGCATGCTCTTCCTTTATTCGTTGCCTGCGATGACTTTGGCCATGTTCTTGAGGCTGATCGACGTCTCGTCGAAATAGGAGGTGTGCGCTTCGGTGGGATCGAATCCTTCCGCTCTCGGGCCATAGTCCAGGGTCCTGCCGCCGAAGGCCGGGTCTCCCGGGACCGTGGGCACGCCCAGGTATCGTCCCGGCAGTTCCGTGTAGTTCCCGCCGTACGGGACGGGGTCGCCCGGCGCCCGGTCGGAATAGACGTGTTCGGGGCCGATCCCGAGGTCCGCGGCACGGCCCGCCTCGACCCCCGGGCTGCCCGCGAAGATGATGTCATCGGTGTTGAGGTCGCCGTGTACCGCGGCGGAGCCGATGACCGTGCTTCCGTAACTGTGCCCGATCATGGTCAGGTGAGTCGGGTTCCCCTGATGAGAGACGCGCGTTCCGTCGACGAACTGGTTCAACAGGGGCGCTCCATGGTCGGCATAACTCCGGAACGGCGCCTCTAACGGGATGCTCTGCGGCGCGTCGTACCCCAGCCACGTGATCGCCGACACCGGCTGCCCCGGCGATATCTCGGCCGTTTTCATCCAGAGGCTGTTGCCGCGGTGCAAGCCGGTTTCTATCCCGGCGAGGTTCGCATAGGTGCCGGGGACGTAGACCGCGGTGTGGGCAGCCGTATCGGGGTTGCCCCTGGCGACGATGGCGTGGCCGTTGCCGCGCGTGTCGAAGCCCAGCAGGTAGCCCTCGGGAAGGTTCTTCTGGCCTGCCATGTCCAGGTTCGTCTGGATGGCGTCCATGCCTTTCAGTTGGCCTGCGAGCCTGTCGTGCTCGTCCTTCCAGATCTGGTAGAGCGGGTTGGTCACCGGGCCGGTCGGGCCGCTGAGGAACTGCTCGGGAGGCTTTCCCAAGGCGTTCAGGCGCTGCTGGACGTCCGCGTGCGTTTCATGGAGGACGAGGCGGTTGGCCTGGTCGCGGACGTCGGCGGGAAGTCCGTCCAGCGCGCCGATTCTGTCCGGGTGCGCGGTGATGTACTCCTGGCGCTGCTCCGGTGTGAGGCCGCGCCACCATTTCGCCGTCTTCTTCGGATCCTTGCCGTCCGGGACGCGGAGCCGGAGGGCGGTGTCGGCGAGCCCGGCCACCAGCCGCCCGTCGTTTCGGGCGTCCAGCCACGTCCTCGCCGTCACCTGCAGGTCCGGGGCGGCGGCGAGTTTCGCGAGCGCAGCCGCGTATCTCTCGTCGATCGCGGTCGCCCGGGTCACGGCGCGGCGGATCTGGTCGGCGATCGCCTGCGCCCGTGCCCGGTTGTCGCCGCCCTGGGCGCCGAGAGCCAGGCCGCCGGCCCCGGTGGCGGTGCCGCCGTGCCGCATGGGCGGCGAGGCCGGATAGCCGACCCGCCCGTCGGGGCTGACGGTGAACCCGAGCCTGGCCGCCTCGGCGAGAGCCTGTCGCAGGGATTTCTGCTGGGCGCCGAGTTCCGCGAACATCGAGGCCAGCAGTGTCCGGACGTCCCCGGACTCCGCCATTCCGTACTCGAAATTGCGGCTCAGCCGGGTCAGCCGCTGGAAAGCGGCCTCGGCGTCCTTCCCCTGCCAGGTGCCGTGCAAGGGCGCCGATAACCGGCGGTCGGCGGTGTCCCGCCCGGCCTCCAGTTCGTTCATCAGGCGGCCCCAGCCGTCACCAGCGGTCTTCACCGGCCCCAGGTCCAGCTTCTGGAGCTGCTGCATCGACACCACGTCAGCCGTCCGCCTTGAGATTGAGCAGATCGTTGAAGTTCTTGTTCATCCCGGTGACGAGCCCCTGCTCGGTCGCTTCGTCGTTGCCGGCGTTGGCCCGGAACGTCTCGGCGATCGACCAGCATTCGCCGCGCAGCGCGCCGAGCCGTTCGTCCCAGGAATGGAAGACTTTCGCCAGTGCGCCCGCGAACGCGAAACCGTCCGCGCCCGCCGCGACGCCCTGGTGGGCGTTCTCCAGGTTCTTCAGCGACTTCTGGACGTGGTCGCCCAGGGCGTCCGCCGACGTGCCCGTCTTCCGCAGATGCGCAGGGTCGAACTTCCGAGTCTCGGTCACGGGCTTTCCTCTCTGTTCACGCCCTGCGGCCGACTTTTCGGCGGCGGCTCACGATGAGGACTGCGGCGGCCAGTCCCGCGACGACCAGGCTCGCGCCCGCCGCCCCGGCGGCGATCGTCCCCACCGGAAGCCCGCCGGAGCCGCCTTCGGGTTTCGCCGCCGCCACCGGTTGCCGTGACGGCGCTCGGTCCGTGGACGCCTTCCAGCGGTCGAACGCCTCATAGACGGGGTTGGGCGCGCCGGACGGGACCGGGTACTCGGCGGGGTCCATCGCGTTGCGGACGAGGAGAACCCCGTAGCCGGTCCGCGGGTCCCATTCCTCGCCGCCGATCGGCATGGCCGTGGCAAGGATCCGCTGCACGACCGTCCGCCCGGACATGCCGGGATTCCGCGACCGGATCAGGGCCACCGCCGCCGACGTCAGGGCGGCCGCCCCGCTGGTTCCCGCGGAGTCGGGGTAGTAGGTGCCGTCCTTGCCCACAAGCCCCATCTGCGCACCGGGCGCCGAGATGGTCACATAGTTCTGCCGCTGGGTCCTGTGCCAGGGCTTCGTTGCCTTGGTCACCGCCCCCACCGCGAGCACTCCCGGACACCGCGCTGGCTGCTCCGCGGCGTTCGTGCCGTCTCCGTCGTTTCCGGCCGCGGCGACCAGAACGACGTCATGCCCGATCGCGTACGCGATGGCGGACTGGAGATCGTCCTCGCATCGGACCGACGTTCCGCCGATCGACATGTTGACGACCTTGGCCCCGTGGTCGACGGCGAACCGGATCCCCTGCGCGATCTCGGTGATGTTGTCCTCGGTCGCGGAACCGTGCGGAAGGCGCACCGGGATGATCTTCGCTTCGGGGGCCAGCCCCACGTATGCGGTGCGTCCGCCGCCGCGTCCCGCGATGAGTGCGGCGATGGAGGTACCGTGTCCCTGCTCGTCGAAGTCGACCTGCCCCCTGGTATGTCCGCCGGCCGTGTCGAGGCCGGGCAGGACGGCACCGGAGAGTTCGGGCAGCCGCGCGTTGACGCCGTCGTCGATCACCGCGACCGTCACGCCGGTGCCCTTGCTGAGCGGCCACACCTTCGTCTCGACCGACCATGCGTGAAACCACCACTCGTCGCTGCGCGGGACGGGAGCGGCAGAGGCCGCGGGTGTTGCGGCGGTCCAGGTCAGTGCGATCGCCACCGCACCCGCGCAGATGCGCCGGCCCCACGCCCGGGGCGTCAATCCGTCCACTCGATTCGCCGCTCATCGGCGGCAGGGGTGGCGGTGTCGCGCGACTCCAACCGCTCCAGCCGGGCGAGGACCCTGCGCAGCAGGGCCTCTTGCTCGGTCGGCTCGTCATCGGAGGCCTTCTCGGGTTCGGTGGGCTTGGACGCCACCTCGCCTATGACCCCCGGCGCGACCTCCCGATCGTCGTACCAGATGTCCTGCTCGCCGAGCCACGTTCTCCGGTTGTGCTCCCTGGAGCCGTCTCCTCCGCGCCCGGAACCGCCGGGGAATCCGACGCCCGGTGCGCCTGGACGGCCTGCCGGTGCCGTCCCGCCCGTCACGCCGCGCGCGGGTGCCGCTCCAGGACCACCGGCGCCGGGTAGGAGCCCTGGGCCCGCACCTGTCGCTCCGCCGGAAACACCACCTCCGCCCCCGGCGATGCCTCCGGGGAGACCGGACCCGGCCGGACCGCCGCCCGCGCCGAGCCCGCCGCCCGGGCCGGCCCCGCCGGACGGGCCGGAGCCCGGCAGGCCGCCGGCGCCGCCGGACGTCCCGAGGCTGGCCAGGTCGGTGCCGCCCCGGCCATCGAACTGCTGCGCACCGCTGGTTCCCGTGCCGCCGAGAACCGAGCCTGGACCAGCGCCAGGAACGTGGGTGCCGCCGCCCGTCTCCTGCGAGCCGGCCGATCCGGATGCGTGCCCACCGCGATCGTCTCCGGGAGAACCGGGACCGGTGCTCGATCCTCCCGCAGGCGCGGTTCCGCCGGCGCCGCCGGTACCCACCTTCGTGCTCGGCGATCCGTAGTCGGATCGCCTGCCCGTGCTGATGCTCGGCAGGCCGGTGGAGATGTCGGCGGGGATGGCGTTCCAGGTCTGCGTGGCGCGGGCGTTGGCACCCTGCATCCACTGGCGCGCCTCGTCGACGGTCTTCGGGGTCGGCATGCTCTGCTGGTACCAGGCCAGGTAGCTCGTCCCGTGGGTCTTGACGGCGTTGCCGACCTCCGCCGATCGGGAGGAGATCTCGAACGCGGCGGCGAAAAGGTCCCTCAACTGGCGTTGGGCGGCATTGGACGCGGGTCCCTTCCACGCGTCCGCGAGGTCATGGGCGAACTTGCGCAGGTCCGTCATCGCCTGGTCGTAGGCGTTCGCAAGGTCCACGTAGCTCTGGCCGGAGGCGGACACCGACGCGGGGGCGGTGCCGCGGAGCAGCGACGTGATCTCTTCCTTGGACGTGTACGAGGCGGGCGATCCGGACGGGATGCCGCCGCGCAGCGAGGAACTCTGGTGCTCGGTCATCGTTACCGGCCCGCCTCCGGCCAGGTCGGCCCGGGGCCGGGCACGGCGGTGCTCGGACGCTCGCCGGTGGTCGGGACGGACGGCGGCGCCCCGCTCAGCAGCCGGTCGAGTTCGCGGATCTTCGCCTCGATCGCGGCCTCGTGCTTGTCGTACACGTTCGCCGTCGCGTACAGCTTCTTGACCACGGTTTGCATCGAGTGGATGAACCGCAGGTGGTGGTCGCTGATCGCGGCGTGGGCGGTGGACGCGGTAGCGGCCAGCTGGACGGCGGCGTCCCAGCGTCCGAACGCCGAGGCCGGCGCGGAACCGGCGGCGCTCAGGTGCGCCGTGGCCGCGGAGATCATGGTCTCCAGCCGGCTCTCCAGCCGCCGCGCGAGCGATGTCAGGTCACCGACGACAAGGTCGGGCCCCGTGCTTTCGAGTCCGGGCCAGGCGCGCGCGTCTGGTGGCAGCCCCGAACGTGTCGGCGGCACAAGTACCTCCATGGGGGGAGCGAGGAAGTAGCGGAAGCGCGGGGACTTGACCAGACATCTTTCACCATGGACCACCATTCGTCAAAGCATTGAGCGGCAGTTCTTCCGCCGGTAGTTAGTGAGGCTTTTAAAGCTATCGACGCATAGATCCTGTCGAGATCCGTTTTGTGCAGGTAGCGCCCCCTCGGGCTGGGCCGTCTCGTTCCAGGTCCCCTGGTTTACGGCATTGGGCCCATGCCGTATTGGGGATTTCGGCTCGTCCGGGCGGATGGCCGGCACCGGTCGGCCGGCGGGTGGCCGACGATGGAGAGCGGCAAGGGCGGGCGGGACGGCCCGGCCTCCCAAGGAGGACGGGCCGTCGCGGATCGTTCGGGGCTCAGCCGGTGCAGAGCCCTTCGGCCTTGCTGCGGGCAGCGAGTCCGGCGACGCCCGCCTTGCGCGCGTACCGGTAGTCGGCGGCCGCGGCCTTGTCCGGGACGAACCGCCATTGCCCCTCCTCGTAGAGGAAGGTGTACGAGAACACCGCGATCGACCGGGAGACCCGGACAGTCGCGCTGTCACCGGAGACCCTGACCTTCTCGATCGTGAACCGCAGTCCGGTGGCGGACGGGCACAGCGCGTGGAGCTTCTCGTAGTCCGCGCGGGAGATCATGCGTTTGCCCGCCGCCGTCCACAGGTCCCACGCCTCGCCGTACTCGCCCGCGGCATAGGCGTCGAACTCGTCCTGCGCGGCGGTCCGGACGGCGGCCTCGGTCTTCGGCTGCGCGGCCGGCCGCGTCGGTGACGCGGCTGGCCGCCCGTCCGACGGCGCCGTGGCGGCGGCGGGGTCGCCGTCGCCGCAGGCGGTGAGGGGCGAGAGGAGCAAAATGGGAAACAGGGCAACGATTCGGCGCAACGTGAACTCCATGGTCAAGGGCGGTGGGTATCGCACGTAACGAAGTGGTCGGGGAATCAGTTCATTCCAAGATGAAGTCGAGTTCTGCGGCGGCGTCCTCAACAAGTGTCAGTATTTTTTGGGAGAACCGGTTCTGGTAGGGCTCTGCGGGCAGTGGCGGGGGTATCGCTTCTTCGTAGATCTCTGTGCTCAGGATCTCGGCGCGGCGAGATGCGGAGCCTTTTCCGTGCTCCATGTAGGCGCGCGTCCAGGCGGGGCGGGGGTCTTGCGTGATCAGTCGGTCGACCAGCGCCGTGATCCGCTTGGTGACGGCGCTCGAAATGTCGCCGATGATGATCTCCTGCTCGTCGGTGTCCGGCTCGGGGCCGGTCCAGCGGACGGGGCTTTGGATCATCCGGTAGACCGCGTACTCCACTGCCGTTCGCAGGCTCGCCGCGGGGCGCAGGTCCTTGTACTCGTCGGTGTGGCCCTCCGACAGGCGCCGCGTCAGCGCCTTGACGCTGCTCCAGTGCTTCTTCGGCGTCTCCGGGCAGTAGGCGAGCCCCAGGATGCAGCGCCACCGGGTGTGGAAGGACCGGGCTGCCTCGGCGACGGCGTCCGTCAGCTGCCCGCTTTTGTAGACCGGGCGCGCCGGCCCCGTCTCGCCCCGGACCGCCTCCTTCGTGAGCGCTTCGAGGAGGCCGTTGAGCTGCCGCATCGTGCGCCGGGACGCCTTCGGCCGGCGCGGGTCGATGCGTTCGGGGTCGAGGACCTGCTCGATGCCGCCGACGAAGTAGCGCGCCTCGTCCAGGCGGCGGCGCAGTATCCGCTCGGCCAGCCCGAGCTCTTCCCGGATCTCGCTCAGCACGTTCTCGGCCGATCCGAGGACGTGCCTCTCGCGGTCGGAGAACGAGCCGAGGTTGTCGCCCTTGACGAGGTCGAAATGGGTGAACAGGAAGAACAGCTTCTCGCCGTTCCCCGTGGCCGCCGCCGTCCGCATCACCGCGACCGGCGCCGCCTGCATCGGCTGCTGGGCGTTGTCGACGAGGACGATGGCGTCGACCTCGTCCAGCCGCTTGCGGAGGGGCGTGGACACCTCGGCGACGGAGCCGGGCGTGTGCCCGAGCCCCTCCCCGTCGATCAGGACGAGCCGCGCCTCGTGCTCGGCCCAGTGCGGGCGGAACGGCCCCGCCGCCCGGATCCCGTTCACCAGCGGAGTCAGCAACCGGCCGAAGAGCGCCGCCCGGTTGCTGGAGAACCTGGTGACCGCGCGCAGGAACTCGGCCCGGTCGGCGCACTCCCAGGACCAGGACACCGGCCACCCGTCCGGGGCGCGGTGCAGGTCGCCCTCCGTCAGCAGCTCGAAGCGGTCCTCGATGGCGTTGAGGAACGCGTCGACGATCAGCGCACAGGCATCGGAGCGCCGCACGCGCGTTTCGAGTTCGTCCTCGATGTACTCCTCGAGCGGCCGGTCCTCGTGCCCGGATCCGGCCGCGTCCCGCCGGACGGCGGCCAGTTCGGCCGCGACCGCGTGCTCAACGGCTCGTACCGCGTTCTGGACGAGCTCCGTCGTCCGCGGGTCGGCCGTGCGCGAAGCCGGTGCGGCCGGTGCGGGAACCTCCGCATCGCCGTCCAGTTCGCCGTCCAGGTCGTCGTCGATGTCGTCGGTGTCGTCGTCGGTGCCGGCGGCGTCCGAGGCCCCGGGGAGGGCGGCGCGGCCGAGGAGGTAGCTGAACCGGTAGCGCTGGCTGACGTGGTCGAGCAGCCGGTTCTGGATCACCTCCCGGGGCCGCCCTTCGAACACCGCCCGCGCCGCCTCCCAGACGTTGTCGCGCAGGTGGTCGGTGATCTCGTCGCGGCCGGCGAAGGTCACGGCGGCACGGAAGGGGCCCGCGGCCGTGAGGACGATCTCGGTGTCGGCCACGGTGGTCTTCGCGGTCGAGGTGGACGGGAACCGCTCGGTCTCGGGGTCCGTGCCGAGCAGTTGCCGGACGACCGTCGTCTTCCCCGCCCCCGTGGTGCCCAGCAGGAGCACGTGCCGGTATCCCTCGGCGGCCCCGGGAAGCGGCAGCAGCTCGTCCCGCAGGGAGGGAAAGTCTCTGGACGGGGCCTGCGCGGCCGGGTCACCCGCCTTGGCGCGTTCGGTGAGCCGCCATTCCCGCTCCACCGCGTCCGCGAGGTCCGGAGGCATCCGCCAGTGGCCGAGGTTGTGCGGGGCGGGGACGGGGTCGGCCAGCGGAACCGCGTCCGCCAGCTTCCAGTGGATGAACCGCTTGTCGGCCCAGGGCCCGCAGTCGCACGATCCCTCGTCGCACACGTCCGCCACCCGCGCCACGGCCACGATCATGTTCCGCTCACCGCACAGCGCGTCGAGGCTCTCCGGTGAGCGGCCGGTCAGCCGGCTGGTCAGGCGCCTCAGGTCGCCGTCCATGGCGGAGCCCGCGCAGATGGCGATCCAGCCGCGCTGTTCCGTCGAGTACGGGCGGTTGTAGACGGTCTGGTGGCCGTGGGCGATCGCCCATGCGGCCGGCTGGGGGACGGTCAGAGCCCAGCAGAGTTCGGACAAGTCACATCCTCGGATAGGGGCCCGTATTCAGGGGGCGGACGTCTCGATGAACTTGACGAGAGGGGTGAGGAGGCGGCCGTGGTGTTCGGGGCGGTCGCCGTCGAAGCGGGCGAGGACGCGGTCGAACTCGGCCCGGTCGCGGGTCTCCCACGTCCACGACTCGGGCCAGCCGGACGGGTCGCGGTGCAGTTCGCCGACGTCCAGGAGGAGGAAGCGGTCGCGGACGGCGGCGAGGAGGGCCTCGACGACCCGCGCGGTCACCGGCGAGCGCCGGACGTGGGATTCGGCATCCTCGGTGCCGACGTCCCGGACCAGCCGGCGGACCGCCCCCGCCGCCGACCGGACCAGTTCCGCCGCCCCCGTGTCGGCCGGGCCCAGGACGTGGCCGAGCGGGAACGGCCCGCCGTCCAGGAGGACGTCCCGGATCACCGGCTCGGGGCGTTGGGCGAGGGCCGCGCGGGCCGCCTCCCAGACGGTGTCGCGGAGGCGGCCGGCGATCTCGTCGCGGCCCGCGAAGATGACGGTGGCGCGCACGGCCATGGCCCCGGCGTCAGCGGTTCCCGAGCGGGACGGTGACGCCCCCGGACCACATCGAGTCGTGCAGCTCGATGGCCTTCAGCTTCGTCCCGCGCGGGACGTCGTAGATGAGCGTGCCCTTGACCGAGTTCCCCGGGTTGATCTGCTCGAAGAACGACTTGGACTCCTGGCTCGTCCACGTGGACGCCTCCGGGTCGGCCTCGAACTTGCGGCCCTTGGCGTCGATGAGCGTCTGGTTCACGTCGCTGAACGTCCGGGACCGGTCGCCGATGTTCTTCACGGTGACGTAGATGAAGACGAACTGCCCCTGGGCGGTGTCGCCGAAGTACTGGTCGCCGACCTTCTTCACGCCCTTCTTCACCTTGGTGACGGTGAAGGCGAACTTGCCGTCGCGGTACTCGCGGCCGATCCCGTTGACGACCTTCTTCTCACCGGGCGCCTTCGTCTCGCCCTTCTCGCCCTGCTCGCTCTTCTCCACCGGCTTCTTCTCGGCGGCCGGGGACTCCGAGTCGGACGCGACGGGCGCATCGGACGAACTGGCCACGACCGCGACGCACGACACCATCATGAACAGCCCGGCGGCGGCGCCGATGATCCCGTAGAGGCAGCCCTTCCCGCGCTTCCGCGGCGGCGGGACGGCGTAGGCGGGAAGCGGCGGGACGGGGCCCTGCCCGTAGGGCTGGTGGGGGTTCATCTCGTTCTCCAGAAGATCTCAGGCGGCGAGTTCGCCGGGGGTTCGGTCGGGGGTGTCGTGCCATGCGCGGAGGAACGCCTCGACGAGGCCCTCGGCGCGGGCGGCGCAGTCGAAGGGGTCGGCCGCGTTGCGGCGGGCGATGGACGCGAGGGAGTCGGCCGTCTCGTTGAGCGGATGGCCGGAATGCCCCTTCACGTGCTCGAACGCCAGCCCGGGACGTCCGGCGACGCGGCGGGCCAGCCGGACCAGGGACGGCGGGGCGCCGCGGCGGGGCCGCAGGTCGTAGCCGTCCGGCAGCAGGCCGGTGTCGCCGCGCCGCCACGCCCGCAGGAAGCGGAGCGCGGGCCGGCTGTCGAGCAGCAGCGTCAGCTCCGGGCCGCCGTCCCCGACGCGGTCGAGCAGGAGGCCGACGGCCCGCAGCTCGCTGACCAGGACCCGGCTGGGCCCGGTCGGGTCCTGCGGCCCGAACGTCCAGCCGCGCATGCCCCAGCGGCCGTCGCCGACGACGTAGCCGAGGCCGCAGGTGCCGCGCTTCCAGCTCGCGTCGGTCGCGGCGACGAGCGGGCCGGGCGGCCACCCGGGCACCCGGCCCTCCACCGGCCTCCGGCCCCGGGCCGGGGGCGGCGGCAGGTGCGGGCAGTCCGGGTGGTGCTCCCCGGTGTCGACGTAGTGCTCGGCCTCGCCGGCGAGCATCTCCGCGATCGGGTCGTCGCCGTGCCGGACGGCGGCGAAGCACAGCCACAGGAGCCGGCGGGCGACTCCGCAGCACCCGCACATCGAGGCCCGTGTCGCGCAGGCGCGCAACCGCTGGGTGCGTGCCGCGAGGTCCGCCGGCATCCGTCCCTGCGCGTCGTCGAACTCGCGCAGCGGCATCGTCGGGACATGCACGGGTCGCCACCTCCGCTCTCTGGCCTGGGGAAAGGACGACGCTGCCGGCATCGCCCGGGGGGTTTGTCTGTACACAGCAAACCACACTCGACGCTGTGAACGCAATCAACAAACAAAACGAATCGAGCACGTGTGAGGTCGAGTGTCGTGGGCGGTGGGGACGTGAATCAGATCAACCGCCGTGATAGGCACTAGGGTGATGCCGACCCTGAACGTCGGCTGAAGGGAGCGCTGGTGCCGAACGATGCGACGGTGACCGCGGCGGACATCGCCCGCCTCGCGGCGGTGGGCCGCGCGGCCGTGAGCAACTGGCGCCGCCGCCACGACGACTTCCCGCAGCCCGTCGGCGGGACGGCGGTCAGCCCGACGTTCTCCCTCGCCGAGGTGGAGGACTGGCTCCGCGACCAGGGGAAACTGGCCGACTCGCCCGTCCGCGAGCGCGTCTGGCAGACCCTCCGCACCGCCGCCTCCGAGGGCCGCGACCTCGCCGACGTCCTCACCTTCGCCGGCGCGTTCCTCCTCCACCTGCGCGCCGACCCCGCACGCTGGGACGAGCTGCCGGACACCCCCGACGACGAGGTCGCCGCCGCCCTGCCCGAGGTCGTCCGGGCCCTGCCCGGGGGAGTGGAGGCGGGCCCCGACCTGACGCCGCCGTCGGCGGTGCCGCTCGTCCGCGCCCTCTCCCAGCTCGTGGACGAACTCGGCGCCGTGGAGACGTTCGAGTTCCTGCGCACCCGCTACCTGGAGCACCACAGCCGCCGCGTCTACCTGACCCCGGAACCGGTCGTCCGGCTGATGCTGGAACTCGGGGGCCCGGCGCGGACCGTCCTCGACCCGGCCTGCGGGACGGGCAGCTACCTCAAGGCCGCCGACGAGGTGTTCGAGGACGTCCAGCAGCTCCTCGGGCAGGAGATCGACGACACGACCGCGCGCATGTCCGCGATACAACTCGCGCTACGCGGCGCCCCCGCCGAGGTGTGCCCGGGTGACTCCCTGCTGGCCGACGCCTTCCCCGGACGGACGGTCGACCTGGTCGTCTCCAACCCGCCCTTCAACGACCGGGGCTGGGGCTACGAGCAACTGACCGGCGACCCGCGCTGGGAGTACGGGCTGCCGCCGCGCATGGAATCGGAGCTGGCGTGGCTCCAGCACGGCCTCGCCCATGTCGAGCCAGGGGGGCATGTCGTTCTGCTCATGCCCCCCGCTGTCGCGAACCGTCGTTCCGGACGCCGCGTCCGTTCCGAGTTGCTTCGCCGTGGGACGCTCCGCGCCGTCATCGGCCTGCCCCCCGGCGCGGTGCCGAACATGGCGGTCGCGCTGGCGGTGTGGGTTCTGCGTCGTCCGGCCCCTGGCGGCACCCCGGCTGACGACGTCCTGATGGTCGATACGTCGGCCGACCCCGACAACTTCCGGAGAACGGCCCTCGACGCCTGGCGCCGTTACGAGAAGGGCAAGCCCACCGGGACGGACTCAAGCGTCGTCGTACGCATCATCGACCTTCTGGACGACGAGGTAGACCTCACCCCTGCCCGCTACCTCCCGCAGCGGAGCGCGCCCACGGCGGAAGGCTCGTTCGTCGCCGCCCGGGAGCTGCTGGAGGCGAAGGCCGCGGAACTTCCGCGGGTGGTCTCGGAGTTGTCGTCCCTTACGCAGTCCCGCGCGCGCGCCGACGTCCCCATGACGACGGTCGGCGAGCTGGCCAAGGCCGGCGTGCTGCAGATACTCCGACCTCCCGCCAAGGTGCGGCTGGGCGAAGGCAACGTGCCGGTGCTGACCCTGGAAGACGTCGCGCTGGGCCAGGAGCCCACGGGCACGGCCGCACCGGACGACGAGCACGTGCATGTCGCGGCCGGCGACGTCGTCGTGTCGCTCACCGCACGCAACCCCGTGGCGCGCGTCATCACCGGGGAGGGACCGGTGCTGGGGCCCGGCCTGGCCCTCGTGCGCGCGGAACCGTCCCGGTCCGACCCCGATTTCGTCGCCGGATGGCTGCTGCTCGGCGCGCAGGGCGCCCGGCTCCGCAGCTCCACCTCGTCCGCCCGCTTCGACGTCCGCCGCGCCCGCCTGCCCCGCCTCGGCCTGGACGAGCAGGCCGAGCTCGGGCGGGCGTTCCGCAGGCTCACCGACCTGGAGGCGGCGCTCCGCGACACCTACCGCCTCGGCGCCGACGTCCTGCGCCTCGGCCTGGAGGGGCTCGGCGCGGGCACCCTCCGCCCGTCCGGCGGACCCCGGTAGGTTCCGGGGGCCGCCGCCGGTACGCTGCCTGCACGGGCCAGTGGAGGTGGGCGTTGCGGCGGGGCGATCTCCTCGGGGAACGCGAGCGGTACGAGCTCGATCAGGCGATCGGGCGCGGCGGGATGGGCGAGGTGTGGCGCGCCTACGACCGCTTCCTCGACCGGCGGCTGGCCGTCAAGTTCACCCGCGTCTCGGACGAGTCGCTCGTCGGGCGGTTCGAGCAGGAGGCGCGGAGCACCGCCTGGTTCGAGCACCCCGGCGTCCCGACCGTCTACGACTTCGGCAGCCACGACGGATGCTTCTACCTGGTCATGCAGTACGTCGAGGGCACGACGGTCGACCACGTCCTCGACGCCGAGGAGAAACTCTCCATCTCGTGGGCCGCGCTCATCGCCGCGCAGGTGTGCGCCGTCCTGAACGTCGCGCACCAACGCCCGCTGGTGCATCGCGACCTCAAGCCCAGCAACCTGATGCTGTGCCGGGACGGCTCGGTGAAAGTCCTCGATTTCGGTGCCGCGGTGGGTCTCGGGCCGGGCGACGTACGCCGGACCACCACCGGCCTGGGGGCGCCCTACACGCCGGGCTACACGGCCATGGAGCAGGTGTACGGCAGCCCAAGCCCGCAGAGCGATCTGTACTCCCTCGGATGTGTCCTCTACGAAATGCTGACCGGCCGCCAGGTCTTCCTAGGGACGACGCCCTACGAGGTGCTGCGCCGCCATGAGGACGAGGCTCCGACCCCACCATGCGTGCTCAACTCCGACGTTCCTCCGGCGCTCGACGCACTCGTCCTTGAACTCCTCGCCAAGCAACCGGGCGACCGCCCAGCGAACGCCGACGATGTCTACCACCGCCTCCTGCAATTCGTCTCGTCCCTGCACCCGCTCCCAGGAATCGTTGACGCGATCGCCCCGCAACACCTGTACGCCGGTGCCGTCAGCCGGATCCAGATATCCGGGAGCGTCCCGTCACCCCGCCAAGAGGAACCCGTCGAACTGCCCACGCTGGGCGAGGTCGTCCAAGCGCGCGCGGAAGCGGCCGACCTCGCCGAAGCGGGCCGCTACACCCAGGCGGCGGAACTCCTCTCCGGCCTGACCGAACCCACCCGCCTGGCGCTTGGCGACGACGACCCCGAGTACATGGGGCTTCGCCTCGACCTCGCGGACGTCCTCTTCCAGGGCGGCGACTACCGCCGGGCCGTCCACGCCTACCGTGCCGCGGCCGTGACCCTGGCCGAGTGGTACGGCCCGGACGACCCGCACGTCCTGAACTGCCGCGAACAGGAGGCCGTCAGCCAGGCCCACCTGGGCGCCACCGACACGGCGCTCGTCCATCTGCGGGAACTCCTGGACGACCTCTCCGACGCCGGCCCCTGGGACCCGCTGGTCCTGCGCATCCGCGAACGCGTGGCCCGCCTGAAGCTCGCCGCCGGGGAAACGGACCAGGCCCGCAAGGAACTGACCGAACTCCTGGCCCACATCACGGGCCTGCGCGGCGACGACCATCCGCAGGCGACGGCCATCCGGACGCTCCTGCAGGACCTCACCCAGGCAGAAACGGGCTAGGCGCCCCCGCATACGACACGTACAGATGGTCGCGCGCCCGCGTTGAGGCCACGAACAGCAGGCAGCGCTCCTTCTGGACGTCCTGCGCGTGCGCCTTCGGGTCTTCGTCTTCCGGCGTGATGGCCTTCGCCGCCGGAAGCGAATTCTCGTCCGCCCCGATGACCGCGATGCACCGGAACTCCAGCCCCTTCATGCGGTGCATGGTGCCGACCTGAATACCCGGCGACTTGCTGGGCACCTGGTAGGCCGCGATCCCCTCGTCCTTCAGCCGTTTCGCGGCCTTCTTCGCGACCCACCCGTACCGGTGCGCGATCCCGATGGCACTGGGCTCCACCCCGTCGTCGAGCCAGCCCCGGACCTGCGCCACGAGCCCGTCCATCTCCGCGTCCGGATCCGGATACGCCTTCACGACGGGCCGCCGCCCATGAATGGGCGAACGGTACCCGTCCAGGGTGTCGGCGGAATCGTCGAGTCCCTGCGCCGGCGAGAGCCCGAGCAGGGGCACCGACCACGCCAGGATCTCCTGCGTCGTCCGGTAGTTGATCTTCAACTTGGTACTGCGCCCGCGCACGTTGATGCCGAGACTGGTCAGCGAAACGTGGCTGTCGTAGATCCGCTGATGCGGGTCCCCGACAATGAACAGGTCATCCGGCCCGACGGCCACCAGCCGCCGCAGCAGCCGCCATTGCGTCGGATGGATGTCCTGGGCCTCATCGACGATCACATGGTCGTATTCGGGCCCGTCCACGAGATCCGCCGCCTCATTGGCGAGCTGCGGAAACGTCGACTTCCCTTCGGCGGCGAGCCCGTCGACCACGACGCGGATCGCCCGCCACACCACCGACCGCTGCGCCTTCCCCAGCGGAACCCCGCGCCCGGTGCGCGTGCACGCGAGATAGTCCTCCTCGCTCTCGATCTCCTGAGCGAGGACTATCTGCTCCCATTCCCGGCCGAGGAAGGACGGCGAGAACGGCGTCCCCTCGGCCGCCTCCTCCCAAAGCGGGTCGAGCACATCGGGCCCGGCGATACCCGGCTTGTGATGCCGCCCGACAATCCCATAGGAAACGGAATCCACATTCTTGACGTGAACCCGCTCCCGCACCTCGGGATCGTCCACGAGCATCTCAAGCTGCTTCTCCAGCGCCTCCGCCAGATTCCGCGTGAACGTCGTCAGCAGGACGCGTCCGCCCTTGCTCGCGAGGAACTTCGCGCGATGCAGCGCCGTGACGGTCTTCCCCGTCCCGGCACCCCCGGTCACCTGGGCGGGCCCGCTGTAGGAAGCCCGGAGCGCCACTCGCCGCTGCACCGGATGCAGGAAAATCCGCCAGGTGTCGAAAGGATGGGCGAGAACCTCCCGCAGCTCCTCGGGCCCATTGACGAAGACGACCTTCCCCGGCGTCCTGCGCATCGCGGTCACCAGGTCGTCGGGATCGACGGCCGCGGGCTTCTCCTCGACCGGCAGGCATTGCGCGACCTCGTCCCACGCCTGCTGCACATTCATGCCCTGCGCCAGGGCGAGCAGCGCGATGTACTGCGGCTCCGGCAGCAGTTTCTCCATCGCCTGCAGATGCGCTTCCTCCGTCAGCAGCTTGACGAGCGGAATCAGCTCCGCATCGATTCCGAGCCGCACCAGATCCTTGTCGAAGACATGGCCCAGCAGCCGGAAGTTCGTCCCTTCGGCGGTCTTCTCCAGCGCCGGCGACATCTCCTCCAGCGCGACCTGGTCGCGCATCTCTAGCACACCGATCGCCTGGTTGACCGAGAACTTCTTACTCCTGGCCCAGGCGATGGCGTCGTCATGCGCCATCACGGCGAGCAGGCAGTAGACGTCGCCCTTCTCCGGCGCCAGTACCACCCCGCGCCAGAACTGGTCGATCCGGATCGTCCGGATCCGCGGATCCTTGGCGTTGTTGAGCTTCTCCAGGTGCAGCCCCGCATGCGTGTGCTCGGCGAACTTCGCGATCGCCGCCTCGACACCCCTCCGCACCTTCGGCTCCAACTTGGCGTACTGCGGCATGAACGAATCCGCAATAGCAAGCTGAGCCACCCCGCACCGTCCTTCCACCGGCCCTGACACCCCGTCAGGGTCCGAACATCCTAGGAGCAACCCGCTCCCATAGATGATTGAACCCCGTACGACCCCCCGACCGCCTCCGGACAATCCCGGAATCCGGGGGACGGGCGGTGAGTTCCGGCGGCGAGACGGATCAGTGCGGGATCTTCGGGAGTTCCGGCGCGGACGTCTCCAGCGGCACCAGCGGGGACCGCACCAGACCCAACTGCACCAGCTGGCGCGACAGCACCGCGTTCAGGGCCCAGTCGGCGGCCGTCCGCGCACGATTGCCCGGCAGCGACAGCAGATGGTAACCGCGGGTGACCGCCTTGGCCGGCAGCCCCGACAGCGGCACGTGCAGCGGGTTGGCGGCCGCCTGGGCCCCACCGAGGTCGACCAGGAACCCCAGTTCCCGGTGCCGATATGGGCCCCGGGCGCCGGTGCCATAGGACGCGGCGACGTTGCGGGCGGCCCGCTTGCCCTGCCGGACGGCGTGCTGCGCGGTCATCGGCGTCACCTCGCCGGGCCGGTTCGGGTCCGGCACCGCGGCGGCGTCCCCGCACGCGAAGATCTCGGGACGGCCCGGCACGTTGAGGTACTCGTCGACGACCAGCCGGCCCTTCTTCGTCTCCAGCCCGAGCGATTCCACGAGCGGATCGGGCCGGACGCCCACGCACCAGATGAGCGACCTGGTGGGCACATGCCGCCCGCCGGTCAGCCGCACCCCGTCCGACTCGGCGTCCTCGACCGACCTGCCGGTGAGCACCTCGACCCCGCGCCCCCGCAGCACCCGGTCGGCCGTACTGGAAAGACGCTCGTCCAACTCGGGCAGCACCCGAGGCGCCAGATCCAAAAGCAACCAGCGCGCCTCATCTCGTAGCCGTGGAAGCCGACGCCTGAGCGCCCGCGTGAGCAACGCCCCCTGTGCGGCGACCTCAACCCCGGTATAACCGGCCCCGACCACCACAAAGGTGCACCGCGCTGCCCGTTCCTCCGCATCATCAGCGGCGTCGGCGAGTTCCATCTGCCGGATGATGTGGTCCCGCAGATACAGCGCCTCCGGAATGCCCCGGAACCCGTGCGCGTGCTCCGCCACACCCGGAATCGGCAGGAGCTTGTTGACACTCCCCGCCGCAAGGATGAGCCGGTCATAACCGGCCTCCCCGCGCCCGCCCTCCGGATCGACGTAACTCACCGTCCGCGCATCCGGATCGATGGCGTCCGCCTCACCGAGCACGAGCCGAGCCTGGGGAAGCGCGGCGGTCAGCGACACCGCGACCCGCCGCGGATCGAGCAGCCCGCCGGCCACCTCCGGCAGCAGCGGCACGTACAGGAAGTAGTCGGTCGGGTTGATCACCACCAACTCCGCCCGCCCCCGCGCCACCCGCGACAGCGTGCGCGCGGCATGGAACCCGGCGAACCCCGCCCCGACGATCACGATCCTCGGCCGCCCCATCCGTCCCCCTCTCGGACGGTTCTGATAAGTACCCCGGCACCGCCCGCATTAACGACGAACCCCCTGCAATAAACGGGACCTGTGTCAGGCGAGTGATGCCACGGGACGCCTCCCACCTCCGCACGACGAGCAGTTCTCGCAAGCACGAACCGATCCTCGTCCGCTGCGGCGCCACCCTGCCCAGGAACGCCCACCCGCCCCCCTGCCCTGGCCAGCCCGCCTCGGCCCGCAATTCACGAATCGTGGGCCGAGATGCCGACGACCTCGACTGGGACGCCGTAGCGCGTCCGGATGGTCCTTGCCACGTTCGCCAGGGTCACCTGGGAGAACGGGAACAGCGTGGAGGCGCTCAGCCGCTCGCCGCCCTTCAGCAGGATCGCGAAGACGACCTTGCGGGGACGGAACGGACGCGGCAGTTCCAGGCGGCCTCCGCCGATCTCCTCCACCAGTGCCGCGAAACGCGCCTCGCCCTCGGGCGTGTGGAGCGTCTCCATGGAGACGAGGCCCTGCCCGAACAGGTGGCTGAGCGGGGCCGAGCCGTCGGCCCGCTTCACGTGCACCAGGACGAGATCACGGGTGAGGACGTCGCAGGCCTCGACGCCGTTGCCGCGGTGCAGCCGCGTACGCACGCCCTTGCGGTCCAGGCACAGGGCGCCGGGCAGGACGTCGGCGACGTGCTCGTTGTAGCGCTTCTCATCCCATCCCTCCTCCCAGGCCGGGAGGTAGAAGCCGGGATCGGGCACGATCAGGCCCTCGATCTCCCCGCGCTTGGCCTCCAGGTACCGGGTGCCGATCTCGTACCAGCGTCCGTCCATGAGGAAGAAGCTGCGGTCGTCCAGGGCCACCGTGGCCTCCAGCCACTTCAGCGCACTGCAGTTGCCGAGGGACTCCGTCCGGCCCGGGTCGGAGTACATCTCGATCCGCGCATCACGCACGCGTATGAGGCGCATGCCCTGCCGCTGGCTCCGCGCGCGGCGCAGCAGATACGCCAGGTCGGGCCGGTCACTGTTCCACTTCGAACCGGCGAACCTGGTGGTGAAGGCGCGGGCGTCCGAGCTTCACCCGCAGTCCGGCGGCGCCGTCGATGGCGATCGCGCCGTCCTCACCGCGCATGCCGGTGAGGGCGAGCCGCGTGGTCGCGCCGCCGGCCCGGCCCACGACGTCGGTGTGCTCCTCGACGCCGAACGCCCAGATCGGCATGCCGCCGGGGACGATCGTGGCGTCCGTCCGACCGTAGAGGGCGGGTGAGCGGCGGACGAGGTCGCGGACCTGGCCGGCGTCCAGCACGCGGATCGCGACGCGCAGCCCGAAGCGGGGATCCTTCCTGGACTCGGGGACGAGGCGGAAACCGGCCCCGTACCCGATGGCGTAGACATGCTCGTCCACGGCGAGCAGCAGGAGGCAGGCGCCGTGGCTCTCCGCCCCGCCGATATGGAGCCCGGTGGTGATGGCGGCATGCTCGCGCCACTCGGGCGCGGCCCGCTCGAACCGGGCGGTCACCGCGACCGACGGCACCGCGAGCGCGGACGGGAAATGCTCACCTCCTACGTCGACATTGAGTTCGGGCCGACCTCGTTCATCCATAGAACGACGACATGGGGAGGAAGCCTCCCGGGACGCGGGTGTCGTGCGGTAGGACGCGGACCGTGATCCGCTCCTCTTCCGAGACCACCCTGATCATGTGGCGAAGCTGGGCAATCATTGCTTGCGGCGGGACGGCCAGCCGATGAATCAAGGACTCGTCCAGGACGGTTTCGTAGGACGGGCCGTCTGGCCGGAGCAGCTCGCTCTGCCGCCGCATACGGGCGTCGGCCATACGCTCCGGGACGGAGTCGATCTTCCCCTGGCACTCGTCCAGTTCAACGAGCGCCGAGATGAACTCGGGAGCCTGGAGGACGGCAGGCATCAGAGTCTGGTTGTACTCGCGGACGGTGTCGGCGTTGTACTCCAGGTCGGCGTAAAGCTTTTGGCGCGGCCCCATGGAGACGCCGTACTTGTCCCACCACCCCTTCTTCGCGGCCTCTCGGGCGAGCTGGAAGAGCCTGTCGTACTGGCCGCCGGTGACTTCGATGGTTTCGAGCATGGTGATGATCTCGCCGACGTCCGGACGGACCTGGGCGTTCTCCAGGCGGGAGATCTTGGCGCGGTTGTAGAACATGAGGCGGGCCACGCCATCGGTGGTGAGGCCCCGGCTCTCGCGGAGTTTGCGTATCTCGGCCGCCAGTTGCCGGCGGCGGACGTAGGGGCTCGGCATCGGCCGTCCTCCCGATATCGCGTCGGACACGATCCGTACCGATCACTGACTCTGCGCGATCGGCCACTATCGAGTAATCGTACGGTCACGCTCGGACAAAAACCCGACTCGCGCGCCGAAACGGGCCGCTCTCCGCGATATCGCCACGTGCAAATCCTGCACGTGCGAACTTTGCGCGCCCGATCCGTCCAGAGAAGCCGGTATTCGGAATCCTGAAGGTCGGTAGATGCCGGATTTTTGAAGGCGCGTAGCGGGTTCGCAACGCTTCCGCGCTGGCGGCACTTCGCTCTCGATTCGTCCGCAGAAGAAGGACGGCATCACCCTGACAGGAGGGGCGGGTGCGGGCGGCCCTCAAGATGCCGTCGGCCTTGAGACGAACGGGCTCGTCTCAAGGCCGCAGTGCTTGGTGGGGGATCAGTGATCGTGGGCGCGGATCTCCTTGAGGAGGGTCCGCCATTCCCCTCTGGTGAGTTCCAGAGTCGGGCCAGTACCGTTGAGCTTGGTGTCGCGGACGCCGATCGTGCCGTCTGCCGCCCGGCCCACCTCGATGCAGTGGCCGTTGGGTTCGCTGTGGCGAGACTTACGCCAGTCGTGGAACTGCTTGGTCATGTTCCCGATCCTGTCTGGTCGGTGAGCCGGTCGGCCACCTCCGTCAGGAAGGTGATGCTGTCCTCCGTGGACAGCGCGGCCTCCCGGAGGCGGTCATATATCCCGGTATACCGTGCCACTTCGCCGTGCTTGGTGAGAACGAGGTCGGTGGTGACGGTGTCGACGATCGCGATCGGCTGGTCGCCCGGGTCGGCGAACGTGTAGAGGTAGAACGACGCCTTCGGGAGGAAGCCTCCAGGGATGCGGGCGTTGTGCATGAGAACCTGAACGGTGATCCGCTCCTCCGCCGAGACCGTCTGGATCATGTGCCGGAGCTGGGCGACCATCGCCTCCGCCGGGACCGCTAGCCGGTGGATCACCGACTCGTCCAGGATGATCTCGTAGGCCGGTCCGCCTGCCCTGAGCAGCTCGCGCTGCCGACGCTCGCGGGCTTCGGCCATCCGGTCCGGCTCGTAGTCGAGCGTCTTCTGGCTCTCATCAAGGCTGACAAGGCCGTCGATGAACGGGGGGCACTGAAGCGCGCCGGGCATCGCCGTCTGGTCGTAACTCCGGACGGTGGCGGAGTTGTACTCCAGATCTGCCGCGAGCTTCTGGCGCGGTCCCATGGAGACGCCGTACTTGTCCCACCACCCCTTGTGGGCAGCCTCGCGAGTGAGCTTGAGAAGTCTGTCGTACTGACTGCCGGTGATCTCGAGGGTGTCGAGCATGTTCATGATCTCGCCCACGTCTGGACGGACCTGGGCGTTCTCCAGGCGGGAGATCTTCGCGCGGTTGTAGAACATGAGGCGGGCCAGGCCATCGGTCGTCAGGCCCCGGCTCTCGCGGAGTTTCCGTATCTCGGCCGCCAGTTGCCGGCGTCGGACGTAGGGGCTCGGCATCGGCCGTCCTCCCGATATCGCGTCGGACACGATCCGTACCGATCACTGACTCTGCGCGATCGGCCACTATCGAGTAATCGTACGGTCACGCTCGGACAAACACTCGACTCGCGCGCCGAAAAGGAACATGACCCCCACATCGGCACACGCAATTTCTGAACGTGCGAACTGTGCACACCCTCTTCGTCCCAGAAGGCCCGGATCGCAAATCCCACTTACCCGCACGTGTCGGATATGCGAATCGGTGCACCGAACTGAGTGCGGCGGGTGCCCGCGTCGGTCAGCAGCGGGCAGCCGCCCGGCCGGACGGCCCGAGCGGGGACGCGCTCGCCCACCGTCCGCGCCTTCGGTCGGTGGCCCGCGTCTACCAGACGGCGCCGAGTGGAGGCGCGGCGTTGGTGTGACGCGCAGAATCGACTGGACCGGCCATCCGGCGAGTCGATGATCACGCCCCCGCCCGACCAAAGTCTGCCTCGCCGACGAGGTACAACAGGATGCAGACCTGAGCGTTCAGTGTGGCCGTGGGGTCGTCCGGCACGTCGGCCTTGAGCGGAAGTCCGCTACCACCCGACCGCTATTCGCGCTGAATACCGGAGGCTAGATGCCGCCGGAGCCGCCGCGATGGTCTGCTGCTCGACGGACCCTGTCCCTCCGACCGCTGCCCTTGACACGTGATCGGCGACGTCCCCTGCATGGCCGTTCCGCACGCGTCCGACATCGGGCCCAACGAGGGCAGGCCCCGCCCCGCCACGGCGCCACCGATACCTCAAGGCACGGACTCGCCGACTCGGCCGGCCGCTACGAGCGCCCCACCCTCCGGCACGCCCCCGGCCTGACACGACGCCTGGAGGGGCGGTGATGTCCACCTACGATCATTCGATCCTGACGAACACGACCGTCCAATTCAGATCATCAGCATCTTTGATATGATCTAGCCGCCAAGTCTCGTTGCCGATCGAAAATGTGTCACCCGGGCGCAGCGAGATATCGCGCTCGCCGTCGTCTTTGACGAACGCGACGACCTCGGGCAAGCCTTCCTCGTCTGCTTCTTTGACGTCGACGACCCCGATTGTCCCTGCGTTGAGGTGACGGAGACGGCCGTGCCTCAGGCCGATTCTATCGAGTTCCATGATCAATCCAGTGTGGTGTAGCGCGGCCGGACGCCGGCTTTGAATTCTTGAATCGTCATCGGTTCAGGATGCCTGGTATTCCATGGGTTGCGCAGATGCAGCTTTCCTTCGTCGTCGACTTTTGTGACCTCATAGACATGTTTCTGCTGGAGACCTTTTGGTAGGGATGATTCACCGGTGCGGCGCTCGCGAGTGCCGACCAGCACGGGCTTTTTATCGGAAAGCTGATCAACGATCTCGTCGCGAAGCCGATGGTCAGCGTTACGTCCCTGACCATCGTAGCCGCTGGGGAACTCCACCGTCTTGGCGGGACGGCCGGTGAGTTGTGTGAGCAACTCGGCCCGATCCCTCGGGCCGCTGCCCTGATTCAATCGAACGTATCCGGTCGGTGCATCGCCGGGATAACCTTGAGCATTCCAGATTCTCGTCGCCTTGTCCCGACGTTCGCCGTTCCATGTCTGATCGGCGCCAGCGATCGCCTTCTCAAGAACCGGGGCCCAGGCCGCACCGGTCGAAACCGAGTTGGCGAAAGCGGGTTTGCCAGGATGGCCATCGTAGATCGGCAGGTCGGCCGTGACCGTCAGCGTGATGGGTCGCCCGGTTGGCTCGTAGCGCCGCATTGATGTCGAGTACTCGGCTTCTTGTAGGCGGACTTGGTAGTTGCCATCGTCAGTTTGCCGTACGCAGTCGCGAATGACCCGGGGATGGTGCCCGGCGATCGCACCCAACGTGGCGATGATGCCGCAGTCACCGAGGGCGCCCTGTTCTGTCTGTTCACGGGTGGGCTCTCCATCGAAGAGCGGTGTACGAGAGCCATCGGCACGCTCCAGCGGAGTGCCGTAGCGGTCGGGGACGTACTCCGGATCCTCGTGGGGGTCCCGGAAATCCGGGTGGTCGACAGTTCCGGCCAGTTCCTCGGGTTCATCGTTTCGATCCAGCTTGGCGGCGATCCGCTTGAGGCGATCTGACATGCCCTGTTCGAGGGCTTCCTCGCCAAGGCCGCCTGCGCGGGTGTCGTCATCGGCCGGCAATCCGTTACCCGAGATCCTTCTCTCCAACTCGTCCGAGGCATTGATCACCTGCGGATGATCAGGCTCGCGGTCCGGGGTGGCGTGCGGCTCCGGGGCAGGACGGTCCTGCGGCTGAAGCGCGGGCTGCTCCGCGCCGGACTTGCCCGCTTCGGTCGGCTGGGGTGCTTCGGGTGGGGGTGTGCGGCCGTTGTCGGCGGGCCCGTCCGGTGCCTGCGGATTCGTTCCGGTGTCCTGCACGGGTTGTGCGTCCCGGCCTGACGGCTCCGGGGCGCTGTGTACGTTGTCCGGCGGGGTCGGCGTGGGGCCGGTGGTGCGGTCGCCGGTCTCGGTGGACGGTTCGGGCCGGGCTCGGCCGTCGCCCTGCTCGTCCGCACCGTGCCCGTCCGTCCCCTGCGCGTCCGAACCCGGCCCGTCCGTCCCCTGCTTGTCCGCACCCGGCGGGTCCTGCTCGGTCCCGGGCGGCGTCCCGCTGTCGGCGGGTTCGGCGGCGTTGTCCTGGTGGGGGAGCGGCGGGTGCTCCTGGTCCCGTGGGCGTCCGGCCTCGGGCGCGGGGCCGCCGGCCTGCTCGCCGGAGAGCTGGGAGGCGGGCCGGTCACTCTCGCCCGGCGCGCTGCCGTTCGCGGCGCGGGTGTCGGCGGGCGGCGTCTGCGGCGGGCGCCCGTCCTGGCGCACGCCCTCACCACCGGCGGCTTCGCGTGCGCCGTGCCCTTCGGTATGCGCGTCCCGTCCGGTGCCGCCGGCCTCCGCCTGCCCCGCCGGCTGCGCCTTGTCAGCCTGGTTCCCTTCCTGTGGCGCGGTGGGGCCGCCGTCGCGTGTCTCGCCCGGCTGGCCGCCGCTGCCGCCGCCGGTGCCTTCGGCGTTCTGGGCGGCCCGTTGCTGCTGGGCCTCGCGGGTGCGGGCGAGGCTTTCCAGGCGGGACGGCTGGCCGGGCGACCCGGGGTTGTCGGCCGGCATCTTGTACTGCCCCGCCGACGACGCGGCCCGGTCGGGGGGCTCGGCGCGGCTGTCGGTCTCCCGTCCGGGCGGCCGGCCCTGGGGGTGGTCGCGTCCGTCGGTGCCCGAGGTCTTGGCGGTTGTGGTTTTGGGGTCGTCGGTTGCGGATCCGGTCTTGCCGGTCTGCGGTTCCTTATCGGCTTTCGGGTCGGTTTCGGCCGGTGGGGCGCCGGGGCCGCGCTGCTTGTCGCCGGTCGAGCCGGTAGTGGACGACTCGCCGGTCCGCTGGTCGCGGTCGTCGCGCTGGTCGGTGCCGGTCTCCCCGTAGCCATCGAGTTTCCAGCCGGCCGCGCGGAGGCTGTCGGCGCGGGGCGTTTCGCTGGACGATCCGTTGCTGTCGGCCGGTGGCTTGTCGCCGTTGCCCTGCGTGGTGGGCTTGTCGATGGTTTGGGGGCCCTTGCCGGGCCCGCTGGGGTGGTCCACGCCCACGCTCGCAGTCCTTCCACCCGGGGGGAGGCGAACCGTGAGGGCATCGAACGGACGGTCCGCCGGGTGTGCCTCTTGACGCGCGGGGCTGACGTCACGAGCACATCGGACCCCCTATGTAATCGCGCACGCCCGAACTTTGCACGTGCCGATTTTCCCTCCGAACCAGCTCCGCTCGCACATTCCCGCGTTGCGCCTCGGGCATCCGATTGGTCCATCCGCCGGAGCCGGTGATACAGACGATGCGACTGCGAGTGAGGGGCCATTCAAGTGATACGGCGATGCCCTATGTGACCCCGAGAAAGCCGATTTAGGACCGTCTGCGCCGCCGAGTGGTCCCTGCATCACCCGCTCACCGGCCGACCCTCGACCTCCCGTGACCCTCACCCTTGACGCTGCGGGGCCTCGATCTGCTCATCTGTGACTCCCGGACGGAGCATGGGCTCACCGGTAGAGATCCGTGCCCGGGGGCAACGCTGAGAATGCGTGACAGGTTCCCGGCGGCGGCCGTGTCCGGGCGGAGACAGGACTTCCGAAGGCCGCCGTGCGCAGCAGGACGCATAATCGGTCTCATCCGTGCTTCACCGTTTCGATGAGGCATCATGTGATCTCACGGTGGTATGCACCACGGATGGAGGTTCTGGATGTCTGAAGGCGCCAGGTCGGAATACCTTCTCGACGGCCGACGCGTCACGATCCCTGATCTCATCAAGGGGGGTCTGCTCGAAGTCGGTACCCGCTTGCGATTCGATCGCGTCCGACTGAAGGAGACCCACTATGCCGAGATTGCCGCTGATGGACAGATAGCCCTTGATGGCGGGCAGACCTTCAGATCGCCCTCACGTGCGGCGGTCGTGGCGGCCGGCGTGCGAGCCCTTGATGGATGGCACGCCTGGGTAGTCGACTCATCGAGTCGCTCCTTGGACTCCCTTCGCCAGGAGCTCCTCGACGAGGTGGCCGCCCAGTCACCCGCGGCTCCCCCTGTCACCGACGAGGCCCCGGCAGTGGCGAGCGCTCCCGCTCCTCAGCGCAGGCACGAGTTCCTTAAACAGGCTCGCCGCAAGGCCGATGCCAACCATCCCGATGAGATCACGGTAAGAGAGCTCCTCGCGTGGTGGGGCGCTGCCGCCCGTGGCTACCGGATCAGTCAGCACATCGAAGCCGATCTCGCCAACCACGGGCTGGTGACCGTCCCGAGTTTCCGCAAAGTCACCGTCGACGCGATGGTCAAGCTGGACGGCGTGGCGGAAGAGGACGCGGACGAAGCGGAGAAGATCGAATCCACACTTTCGGAGGCAGACGACTCTGGCGAGGCGGAGATGGTCCTCACCGTCGGCAACCTTCCTTCGGCACTCGGAGGGGTTGTGTCGGTGACGCCTCAAGCGACCTTCGAGGAAGCCATCACCCTCCTGCTTCTCAACGACTACTCGCAGATCGCCGTCATGAGCGGCCCGCGCAAGCTGCACGGGGCGGTGAGCTGGAAATCAATCGCCCGAGCGCGCCATGCTAACCCTTCCGCGGCCTTCGCCGACGCGATCATCGAGGCTCGGGCAAGAGGTTACGACACAGAACTCATCGATATTCTCCAGATACTGGAGGAAGCGGAGTTCATTTTTGTTCGAGATGATAAGGACGCGATTTCAGGTATCGTGACCACGACCGATGTCGTGCATGCTTACGGAGAACTTGCGACGCCATTCTTTCTCATCGGAGAGCTGGACCAGGCGCTCCGGCGCGTCGTCGCAAAGACTTACAGCATCGAAGAAGTGGCTTCGCTTTGCGACCCTGATGGAGCGAAGAACATCACGTCCTATGACGACTTGTCCATGGGCGACTACCAGCGAGTGCTGGAGAACCCCGGCATGTGGGAGAAGCTCGACTGGCCCCTCGACCGCGCAACCATCATCAAGCGGCTCAACGAACTCCGCGACATACGCAACGATGTCATGCACTTCAATCCCGATCCCCCTCCACCGGACGCCGTGAGAAAACTGCGCAATGCCTTGAAGCTCCTTCACGAGTACGGCGATTGAGCACCTGCCATAGACCCCGCCTCTGATCAGAACCGAGGATGGCGCGTGGCGATGCGTCGGTCAGCAGCGGCAACCGCCCGGCCGGATGGCCTGGTCGGACGTGCTCGTCCATAGCCCTCGCCATCGTTGAGCAACGCCACGCGACCTTGCCCAAGGCACGGCCGACGCAGTTGGGTAGTTGACCCAGTACGCTGAGTGGCATGTCCCCCCGGAATCCAGCATTTTCAGCGTCTCTACTTGCCGTAGACCATCGCCCTGCGGTGCGACGCAGTCCCGAGGCATGGGCTGGAGCTGTGTCGCGAGGCAGTCGCGTTCTCTGGGCCGCCGCCTGAGTGAGACCCCGCTGATCGTCGTCGATCAGCCAGAGCCATCGCGGCGACGGCAAGCCCCGTGAACTCCGGAGTGTCGAGGGCGGCCAACGTGGAGACGCAAACGCCCCCTGCCGGATGATCACGCTCTGAGAGCATTTATGTCGTAGTCACCAGCATCAGCGACCCGCTCGTTTACCGTAACACTGAGACCTACGCTTTCACCGCGACCAAGATGGGCTTCTGATGTCAGTAGAGATCGAGGAGTTGCAGTTGATTCTTTGTGACTCGGCGTCCAATGACCCGTCCGGCAAGATCCATATGCTCGGGGCGGGCTGGTCTATGACCGGCACACCCACTGCTCCGCACGCAGTGGTGCTCATGCTCAGATTTCCGCACGACCACGCCGACCAAAAGATTTCCTTGCAGCTCAGCCTGCTGAACGACAATGGAGAACCCGTGGTGGTGGGGCCGGCCGACCAGGCTGCGCCTATTACGGTTCATGGCAGTGTTGAGGTACCCGTGTGTCCTGACGTGCCGGACGACCTTTCCCGCGGAGCGAACTTCACGGTAGCGGTCGGGCCCATGCCGTTGCCCGAGGGACGCTACCAGTGGCGGCTGGACATCGAGGGCCATACGAAGGCCGTCAGGTTCGCCGTTCTCAGGCCGTCCCAAAAAGGTGCCCCTGCATAATTCGGTGAGAGTGACTACTGTTTGATTCGCCGACGTCGAACCAGGCTTCTCCAAACCCTCAGACATACCCTCCAGAGTGAAGGTAAGCCGGACCCTCTACTCTCGCCGCGCCGCCAGCTACTCCCCAGCATGAGCCGCGTCCTCCTCCACGTAGGTGGAGGCGCTAGCCGCAGCGGTCTTCTATCGCTGCTCGGCCTGCTCGCTTTGCCGTGCGGCAAGCCATTGCTCGGTGTAGGCGGTGGTCTCGTCGATGAACTGCTCCAGTCCCGCTCGATCGAAGTCCGCCTCGCCGACGAGGTACAGCAGGATGCAGACTTGGGCGTTCACGGTGGCCGTGAGGTCGTCCGGCACGTCGGCCTTGAGCGGGGGAGCGTCGACGGCGCGGCGGATCATGTCCTCGGCGATGATCGGGTTGACCTCGTCCGCGTCCTCGCCGAGTGTGATCCTCAGGTCGGCGACGAGGCGGACGATCTGGCCAACGGTGTAGTTCGGCGCGAACCTCCGCCGCACCGCCACCTCGAACGCCCCGAACAGCAACGACATGTGCCCGGCCGCCGTCTCGTCGCTGCTCTGCATCTCTTCTTGCAGCGGCACCCACGCATCGGGCCCCTCCAAGAGGAACGACCGCAAGGCGAGGATGTTCTCCTCGCGAATCTTGACGAGCGAGTAGTCCATTACTCGAGCAGTTCGTTGGCGAGCGAGCGCGCGCTGGACAAGAATGCGTCGAGTTCAGCGCTGGAGAATTGTTCTTCGCCCACAAGGTTCGCCAGCAGGACGATCTGATGTCCAAATTTCGTGTCCGGGTCGGCGTTGATAGCCGTGCCTTTTTCCAGCAAGTGGAAGATCAAGCTCTCGGCGAGTCGAGGGTCGATGATGTCAGGCATTTCATCGTCTAGTCCCCGCACTTGTGCGACGAAGTCGATGACGTCGGCGTCGTCCGCAGCCTTTCCGTCTTTCATGAAACGTCGTTCGACCGCCTCGATGAATGCGGCGGCGACCAAGGTCGCATACTCCGTGTTTGCTTCGTCCGCGGTGAGCTGCCTCGCCAGTCGCCGATGCTCGTCGATTTTCCCTGCCAGTTGAGCGCGGAGCACGTCTACTTGCTCATCGGTTATCGCCACGGTCTCTCCCTAGCTTTTGTCGAATCCAATTCACGCTCCGACGCGTCGTTTCGTATGCAACGATTACTACTCCCGCCACGCCGAGTGCGGCGTCCCCCGCCTTCACCGCGTGGTCAGGGGCTCTGAATTGGTCTATATTTCCACGACTTCCAGTGTGTTGGCCGGTTGGTGGAACACGTTCGACGCCTCTCTGGGCGGGCTCGGCGAACGTGTCCATAGACTTCTTTGCGTCGGAAGGTTTGTCGACTATCCCGCGATAGACCTCGCGTCGGCGAGATGGGCGCTCGGAGTCCTCCTCGCGAGGATCGCGGTCGACTGGGTCATCTTCTGGGCTGCCAAATTCGCCGCGTCCCCGTGTGCCGACCTCCGATTCGACCGGCTCTTGGTCCGGTGGGACCGGTCTACCGTCGCTGTCAACGGCTATCGTCACCTTTCCGCTGAATCGGCTCGGTTCCGTTTCTACCGGAGCTTCCTGCTGCGGAGCAACCTCTCGACCGGGATTCTTGTTTTCAGTGGATTGAGGCGCATTGCGGTCGGGTGGCGTGCTTCCGTCTGGGAGGTTGGGGACCTCCGGGTTTGTTCGATTGGTTTGGCTCGGGTTCTGTTTGGAGTCGTCCTCCGGGCCTTTCTTACCATGGTCGCCGTCTTGTTCGCCGGGAGGTCCGGGTGCCCCGGCGCTCTGGTCGGCTTCTTCGGACGGGGGCGGCGGGTCATCGGTGTTGCTCCGCTCGTCCGTTCCGCTGTCGGGTGCGGTGCCGCCGGGTGCGGCTTCGCCGGTGTTGATGGGGGGCTGGGCGGGCTCGCCCTCCTGGGGGACGGCGGGAGCGTCGCCGGTGGTTCCGTTGTCGGGGGTGCCGGTGGCGGCGTCGCCGGGCTGCTCGGTGCCGGGGCGGTCCTGCGGCGCTTGGGCGGGCTGCTCCGTGCCGGGCTCGCCGGCCTCGGCCGGTCTGGGTGCTTCGGGCGACAGGGGTGTTTCGTGCGGGGGCGTACGGCCGTTGTCGGCGGACCCGTCCGGCGCCTGCGAATTCGTCCCGGCCTCCTGCACGGGTTGTGCGTCCCGGCCTGACGGCTCCGGGGTGCCGTGCGTGCTGTCCGGTGGGGTCGGTGTGGGGCCGGTGGTCTGGTCGCCGGTCTCGGCGGACGCTTCGGGCCGGGGCTGGCCGTCGCCCTGCTCGCGCGCGCTCTGCACGCCCGTCCCCTGCCTGTCCGTGCCCGGCGGGTTCTGCTTGGTCTCCGGCGGTGTCCTGCTGTCGGTGGGTGCGGCGGCGTTGTTCTGGTGGGGGAGCGGTGGGTGCTCCTGGTCCTGTGGGCGTCCGGTCTCGGGCGCGGGGCCGCCGCCCTGCTCACCGGAGAGCTGGGAGGCGGGCCGGTCATGCTCGCCGCCTGCCGTGCCGCCGGTCGCAGCGCGGGTGTCGGCGGGCGGCGTCTCCGGTGGGTGCTCGTCCTGGCGCACGTCCTCACCCCCGGTGGCCTTGCGTTCGCCCTGCTCCTCGCCCTGCGCGTCCCGTCCGGTGCCGCCGGTGTCGGTCTGCCCCGGCGGCTGCGCGGTGTCGGCCCGGTTCCCTTCCTGTGGCGCGGTGGGGCCGCCGTCGCGTGTCTCGCTCGGTGGCCCGCTGCTGCCGTTGGTGCCTTCGGCGTTCTGCGCGGCCCGTTGCTGCTGGGCCTCGCGGGTGCGGGCGAGGCTTTCCAGGCGGGACGGCTGGCCGGGCGACCCGGGGTTGTCGGCCGGCATCTTGTACTGCCCCGCCGACGATGCTGCCCGGTCGGGGGGCTCGGCGCGGCTGTCGGTCTCCCGTCCGGGCGGCCGGCCCTGGGGGTGGTCGCGTCCGTCGGTGCCCGAGGTCTTGGCGGTTGTGGTTTTGGGGTCGTCGGTTGCGGATCCGGTCTTGCCGGTCTGCGGTTCCTTATCGGCTTTCGGATCGGTTTCGGTCGGTGGGGCGCCGGGGCCGCGCTGCTTGTCGCCGGTCGAACCCGTAGTGGACGACTCGCCGGTCCGCTGGTCGTGGTCGTCGCGCTGGTCGGTGCCGGTCTCCCCGTAGCCCTCGAGGTTCCAGCCGGCCGCGCGGAGGCTGTCGGCGCGGGGCGTTTCGCTGGACGATCCGTTGTTCTGGGCCGGTGGCTTGTCGCCGTTGCCCTGCGTGGTGGGCTTGTCGATGGTTTCGGGGCCCTTGCCGGGCCCGCCGGGGTGGTCCACGCCCACGCTCGCAGTCCTTCCACCCGGGGGAGGCGAACCGCGAGGGGATCGAACGGACGGTTCGCCGGGCGTGCCTCTTGACGCGCGGGGCTGACGTCACGAGCACATCGGACCCCCTATGTAATCGCGCACGCCCGAACTTTGCACGTGCGGATATCGGCCCTCCGTGAGATCGGCTGCGGCATGCATGGCATGCGTTCAACAGACCATGACATCGTCCATTGCCACCCCTATTTGCAGGCTGATCAACGGTTCTCAAGGCACGATTCAAGCGATACAACGATGTCCTTTTTGCCGGAATCGGCAGTGTGATCGCCGGGCCTGCGCGGTGCGCACGCGCCGGCGGGCAACTTTCGTCCCTGACTCACGCCGGGCCGGGCGCCGTGCGTCCTACCATGGCCCGGCGGCCGGTCCACCGGCTCCGTTGGACGGGGCGGCGGGGGCCGTCATCGCCGTGAACGGCCGACAGGGAGATGGGTGCGATGCCACTACCGGACCATCTGGAGTTACTTGTCACCGACGAGCCGACGCTCGACCTGTGGTCGGTCGGACCCTGGCGGGTCCCGGACGGATTGTGCGAGGAGATCGGCGCACGCCTGGACGACCTGGTGGCCGACCCGCGCTATGCGGACCTCACCACCGACAAGAGTTCCAGACTGAAGACGCCCGCCCCCCTCGTAGTGCTCGACCTCATCGTCACGACGGAATTCCTTCTCGGCCCGTCGGCCATCCGTGCCGGGTCGCACGCCTTCCTGCAAAGGCAGTGCTACGGCGCGTACTACAGAACGGGTCGCAGTTCGCTGAGCACGGCCGACGACTGGACGGTCGGGGATGGAGAATTCCTTCCGCTGAACTGGTTGGCGGATGCACCCGACCTCGACCTCGCGGTAGAGCTGGGCCGCATGTCGCTGGACGTGCTCGAGGGCGTCGAACCGCTGGAGGAGAGGCGGAATGCGCTGATCCGCCTCTTCGACGACCCGCCGAATCTCGCCGGCCTCACGACAACGGCCCGTGCCGAGGCGTTCATCGCGCGGGCCGACGACGAGACCCTGGCGGCACTGCCCGAACTCGCCGGGCCGACCGGCTACCTGGAATGGGTCTGGTCAGGGCTCCGGCCACTGCACGAGCATCTGGTGGAGGCCGCGCCGCACGAGGATTCCGCGGACGATCTGCTCGTCCGGCTTCTCGCGCATGCCGGGCTCGACGATGTTCCCCCGGAGATCTCGGCCGTCCTCGGCGAGGAGGGCTACCGGGACCTGCTGGACCGGTTCGCCGCCCAGCGCGCCGGCCACGACCGCGACAAGTGGGTGGACGCGACCGGAGCGTGGCTCTGCCGGACCCTGGGCGCAGGCGAGGCCGAGGCCTGCCGGCGCTGGCTGGACCTGGTGGCCAGGTTCATCGGCGCGGTGAACGGCCTCCCCGGCAACGCGCTCTTCCCCAACCGGGGCCCACTCCCGACCAGGACCGTCATGCGGCAGCTCAGGCGCCTGTACGCACCGCGCCGCAGCGTCGTCAACCCGGTGATGTCCACGCTCAAGCCCACGACGTCCACCACGGCCGCACCGGACGAGGCGCAGCAGCCGGAGCAGGAGCCCACCTTCGGGCTGGTCGGGCAGCCGGACGTCGTCGCCGCGCTGCGAAAGACGAGCACGGCCGCCGGGGACGTCCGGCTCCTGCTGGTCGGCCCGGACGGCACCGGCAAACGGGACGCCGCCCAGCAGGTCGCCGAACTGCTCACCGACCGCCGCATCACCGGGGACCCGCTCTGGCAGGCCGGGGACCACTACGCCGGCAAGGGCGCCTCCAGCGCCACCACGAAGGTCCTCGACTCCGTCGGCGACTGCGCGGGCAAACGCGTCCTGATCATCGACGGGCTGGACGTCCTGGCGCGCAACGACGACTGCGGCGCCGCCGTCCTCGAAGAGCTGCACCGGGCCATCGACGTCCGCGACGACCTGCACATCGTCGCGTTGTGCGAGCCGGGCGGCGACGAGGCGGTCCGGGAGGTCAACCCCGCGCTGGCGCTGCGGTTCACGACCGTGCCCACGCACCCCTTCGACGCCGACGGCTTCGCCGAACTGTTCCGCCGCGCGCTGCACAAGCGGGGCGCCCGCGCGGACGCGGACGCCCTGGCCGCGGCGGGCGAACTGCTGGCGCGGACACCGCCGGTCCGCAACCTCCGCAACGCCCGCCTCGCCCCCCACCTCGCCGGACTCGTCCTGGAGACCGTGCGCGAGCGGACCGGGCCGGGCGACGAACTCGCCGTCACCCGCGCCGACCTCCCCGAATCCCTCGTCGACGCCGAGAAGTCCGCCGACCCGATGGCCGAACTGAACGCGCTGACCGGCCTGGCCGCCGTCAAACAGGAGATCGAACTGGTCGCCGCGCGCGTCCGGGCCGGGAGGCTGCGCCACGACGCCGGGCTGCCCGCCACCGCCGCGCCCGCCCTGCACATGGTCTTCACCGGAAACCCCGGCACCGGCAAGACGGTCGTCGCGCGGCTGGTCGCCCGCATCTTCAAAGACCTCGGCGTGCTGTCGTCCGGCCACCTGGTGGAGGCGTCCCGCGCCCGGCTCGTCGCCCCCTACATCGGCCAGACCGCGCCCAAGACCCGCGGCGTCGTGCAGAGCGCGCTCGGCGGCGTCCTGCTCATCGACGAGGCGTACTCCCTCACCCAGAGCACCTCCAGCAACGACTACGGCGCCGAGGCGGTCACCGAACTGCTGAGCGCACTGGAGGACCATCGCGACGACCTGGTGGTCGTCGTCGCCGGATACGAGACGGAGATGCAGCGCTTCCTCAGCGCCAACCCGGGCCTGGCCTCCAGATTCCCCACCGCGGTCCGGTTCCCCGACTACACCGGCGCCGAGCTCGTCGAGATCTTCACCGCTCAGGCCTCCGCCGCCGGCGTGGAGCCGTCCGCGGCCGCGCTCGGCAAGGTCGCCGAGCTACTCCGGCGCTCCCCGCGCGTCCGCTCCTTCGGCAACGCGCGCGTCATGCGCAACCTCTGCGAACGCGCCACCGCCCTCCACGCGCGCCGCGTCACCGCGCTCGACACCCCGTCCACCGACGACCTCACCGCCCTCCTCCCCGAGGACGTCCCGGACGTGCTGAGCGGCACCACCCGCGTCCAGCCCGTCACCGACCCCGTCGCCGAACTCGATGCGCTCATCGGGCTGGCCGAGGTCAAGGGCGAAGTCCACCGGCTGGTCGCCGAAGCCCGCGCCGCCGAACTGCGCCGTGGCGCCGGCGCGAAGCCCGCCGCGCCCACCCGGCACATGGTCTTCACCGGCAATCCGGGCACTGCCAAGACGACCGTCGCCCGCCTGGTCGCGGCCGTCTACGCGAAGCTGGGCCTGCTGTCGTCCGGCCACCTGGTCGAGGCGTCCCGCGTCGACCTCGTCGGCCCGTACCTCGGGCAGACCGCGCCCCGCGTCCGCGCCGTCGTGGAGCGGGCCCTCGGCGGCGTCCTCTTCGTGGACGAGGCGTACGCCCTGGCCGGCGACGCCTACGGGCAGGAGGCCATCGCGACGCTCATCCAGCTCATGGAGGAGTACCGCGGCGACCTCGTCGTCATCGCCGCCGGATACGAACGCGAGATGCGCCGCTTCCTCACCGCCAACCCAGGGCTGGAATCACGCTTCCCGAAGCGCGTCGCCTTTCCCGACTACACAGACACCGAACTCGTCGCGATCTTCCGGCACCTCGCCACGGCCGAAGGCTTCACCCTGGCCCCGGACGTCCCTGACCGGCTCCGCGTGCTGCTCCAGACCAGCGCCCGCGGGCCGTCCTTCGGCAACGGCCGCCTCATGCGCAACCTCCTCGACGCCGCCATCGCCGCCCAGGCGGAACGCATCACCACCGGAGACCGTCCGGACGACACCGAAATCACCACCCTGCGCGCCGCCGACCTGCACGCCGTCACCCCGGAAACGCCGCCGTCCAGAAACGTCGGGCTGTACCTATGACTCCCACGCGATCAGCCGGGCGATCCCGCGAGGAGCTTCGCGTTCAGCCTGCCGCATCCTCCTGGGCGTCGAAGGCGTCGCGGGCGCGTTCGATGGCGGGCATGTGCTCGGAGGCCCAGGCCAGCAGGACATCGACGGGGCCGCGGAGGGTCTTGCCGAGCGGGGTGATCCGGTAGGTGATCGCGACCGGGCGGATGGAGGTGACCTCACGTTCGACGACGCCGTTGCGTTCGAGCCGCCGCAGGGTGGCGGTCAGGGATTTCTGGGTGACCGCGGGGATCGCCCGCCGGAGTTCGTTGAAACGGCAGGGGCGTTCGCACAACTCGTTGAGGACGCTGAGGGACCACTTGTCGAGGACCTGGTCGAGCAGTTCGCGGTGCGCGGCGTCAAGGCTGATCTCGTGGTCGGTATCCATGCTGAAACCTGGTTTCGTTGAAGTGTCCTCCATGTACTAGGTAGCTTAGCGATACCTAGTTGAGGAGGAACACCCCATGTCCGTCCAGTACCTCACTCCCGAAGGTCTGCTGCAGCCCGCCCCTTACCACCATGTGGCCGTCGGCACCGGGACCCGGCACGTGCACGTCAGCGGCCAGGTCGCCCGCCGGGCCGACGGCACACCGGTCGCTCCGGGCGATTTGGCCGGTCAGGTCGCCCACGCCCTGCGCAACACCGCCACCGGGCTGGCGGGAGCGGGCGCGACGTTCGGCGACGTGCTGCGCCTGACCTTCTACGTCACGAAGTGGAGCCCGGAGAAGATCGGCGACTTCATGGCCGGCGTGGAGGCCGTGGCCGAAGAGATCGGCCTGCGACTCCCGATGCCCCCGGCGTCTCTCATCGGTGTCGACTACCTCTTCGAGGAGGACGTCCTGGTCGAAGTCGAAGCCACCGCTCTTCTCGACTGACTGTGATGATGTTCGTGGTGATTGGCGGCGTCCGTTGGAGGGGCTCCGCACGACGTGCGGCCGTGCGTCAGTTCGTGGATTTGACCGGGAGGTGCGGGCCCAGGTACCCGATGTAGATCTTTCCGGTGTTCTTGACGTCGTCCACGTAGTGCATTCGGGGTGCGCTCATGCCCGCGCCGCCGCCGAGCCGGATGTGCGCCCACATATAGGCCTCGCCGGAGGGGTCCACGTCTTCTGGTACCGGCAGCAGTCGGCGGCGGGCCATCTTCGCGTTGGACTTCACGGTCTCCGACTCCTCGGCGACGACCTTGCCCGCGCTGATGGCCCGTGCCCCGGACGGCGGATTCTTGCACCAGGCGAAGAAGCCGCCGCTGAAACTGCCGCCGGCGCTCGCGTCCGCGTAGTCGCTCATGGCGAGGACGGCCTGCCACGCGGTCTGTGCCCATGATGAGGCGATCGGCATGTCATCCAGTTCCAGGGGGTGATCGATGTCGCCGGTGAATTCGATCCGCGGCAGTTCGCCGATACGGTCGATGACCTCGGCGAAGGAAGAGGGCAGGAGCGTCTGTTCCTCGGGCGCGGCGTAGGCATCGGACTGATGTCCCGATTGGATGAGACGCCGCCGCAGTACGCGGACCTCGTCCTCAAGGGATTCGGCCCGCTGGTTGGCGGTGTCGAACTCGACACTGAGCGCGGCCAGTTCGTCATTGCGTTGAGCGAGGCGCTCTTCGGTCTGCTCCGCCTCGGTCACGAGTTCCAAGGCCGCGTCGAGGTTGTCTCTCAGCCGGTCGTTCTCCTTGACCAGAGCGTCGACTGCCTCCAGCGCCCCCGGGGACGCGGTGCCGCGGGGACGTCCGGCCGAGGGCTCTTCGGTGAGGAGTGCTCGGCTGAGGCCGGTGAGCGGACGGGGGAGGAGCGCCTCCGCGCTGAGCCGGCGCGGAAGCCCCGAGAGCAGGGCCCTGGCGCGGGCCTCATAGCCCTCGATGCGAGGCCGGCTCAGCAACCTGTGGCGAAGGGCGTCCTGCTCGCTCGCCGGATCGACGTCCGGAAGGTAGGTGCGCACCGCCCCGCCCGGCACGCCGTGCGAATCACCGATCTCGGCGTTGAACTGCTCCGTGGCGTGCGGATCGAGCAGATAGAGGCTCGCCAGCCCCGCGGCCTTCCGCGTGATCTCCTCGATGACCCGGCGCCACGCTCCGAAGTCGCGGTCCGGGTCGGCGCCCGCCACGATCGACGGCATCCGGCGATCAGGGTCGCAGAGGACATCGATCAGCGAGTCGATGTCGGAGGGACGCACCAGGACCGGCTTCTCCCGCAAGTGGGCGATGGAGTCGCGCGCGTCCACGGTTTCGAGAAGGCGGCGGGCGAGGCGGGGCACACCGGCCTTGCGGTGGTGCGGCGCATCATGCTCGTCGGGCCCGGTCGCAGCGCCGAGGAACTCCACGTCCAGCCAGAACCAGCTGCGCACCTGCTCCCGCGCTCGCCCCGGCGCATGGACGGTGAGGGTCGACATCCAGGAGCCGTCCTCCTTCGGCTCCCGGAGCTGCCACCGCTTCGTCTGCGTGCCGTCCGGCGCGTTGCGCGCCAGGACGAGGAGCAGCTCGCCGGCCGGCCCCACCTGGGCGCGCCCCTTGTCGAACGCCTCCCGGTCCAGGTCCTTCTGGCCGAGCCAGCCGCGCAATTGCTGCTCCGCGGCGGGAAAGGCCTCGTCGGCGGGCAGGCCGGTGTGAAAGACCGATCGATAACGTCCCGTGGCCACGTCCCACATCCTTCTCTGTCGGCCTCGCCGCTGATTCAGAACTGGATGTGGGAGCCGATGCGGCGCGCCGGTCAAGAGGACGTTCCCCAAGCGGCCTCGCCTCATTGCAGGGGCCGCTGGCCGGAATGTGCCATTTCTGTCCCGCAGGGTCGCCTGTGGGATCGGTAGACGGCGAGGGTGCTGAGCGGGCCGTCCGGAAGGGCGATACCCGTTCCCATGCTGACGACAACCCAGGCGTTTCTGGTGACCGTGGGCGCGTCGATGGTTCGGAGGATGCGACCATCTCGGTCAAATACCCGAACCGGATCGTGCGCTCCTGACTTGTGGTGACGGCCGTCTCGCCCTGGGGCGGCTGCGGTGACCGTTCCTTTGTGGGCGCTGAGTCCCTCATCTGCGTCTTGCCGGCAGATCCCACCGTCCGCGCCGGGTGGTCGTGGCTTCGACTGCACTCCCCGCGCTGCCAGGCCGTTGAGCAGGATGGCGTGAGCCCTGAGATGTCGCTAACGGCGGCGACTCATGGGATCTGGTCGATCAGGTGCCGTGAAGTGCTTGGGTGACGCCATAGCGCGGCACCGCCATCGGGCCTTGCCGGTGGCGGTGCCGCGCTGACCGCGGGGACGTCACGGTGGTCGGAGTCGTTGGTCAGAAGACGAAGCAGTCTGCGTACTGGAGTTGGCGGGCGGTGGCGAGGGCGGGGACGCGGGCGCCTGCGTTGCGGGTGACCTGCGCGGCTTCGGTCGGGTGCGGTGTGGTGCTCGTGCAGGAGACCGGCGAGCTGTGGCCCGACATCAGGTAGTCGCAGCGTCCGTTGCGGTTGTCGGGGAGGCTGAGGGCGTGTCCGAGTTCGTGCGCGGCGATCCGCGGCGGGTAGAAGCCGTCGTTGACCGCCTCGCGCCCCATGTAGATGACGGCGCGGCCGAAGCCGTACATGTAGGTGCGCGGCCAGCCGTTGTCGGCGTACACCTTGACGGTGGCCTGTGTCCCGGACGCGGGCACGAGCCGGATCGCCGGCACGGCAGCGTTCCACGCGGCGGCGCCCTGATCGACGGCCGCCCTGAACTCCTGGGCGCCGCTGGCGTCGTAGTAGATCGTCCGGACGGCGGCCGCAGGCGGAGTCGAGGCGGATGCGGGAGCGGCGGCCAGCGCGGGCACGAGGAACGCCATACCGAGGGCGATGGCCAAGGCCGCCGTTATCTTTCGGAACATGGGGAGACTCCTGCGAGGTGGGGCGGGGGGCAGTTGGGGAGCTTCGCGGGCGCGGTGGGAGCGGACGGCCGACCGTCGGTCTGTGGAGGCGTCGTGGCACGGGCGGGGTGCGCACGTCGTCGGAGACTTGGGCGCCATCTGCGGCGCCGTCTCGGCCCAGTCTCGGCCGTTGGGTGGCGCGGGCGTACCAGCAGCTTGGTCAGCTTGTGTAGTTGAGGCCTGACTGTGCGGTATGAGCGACCGATGGAATGCGGGAACCGCGTGCTCTGTGCATGTTGTGTGTCGCATTAACCTCCTCAGGCTGCTTCCATGGGAGGTTAGTTGAAGGAAGTGCTTCCTTCTATGAGACGACGGCGGCTAGAAGTTCAATGTTGATTACAACGAGCACAGAAAACCGCCGATTTCCCGGGGCAGAATCATATCGCCTGGTGGCGGTCGAAGTGGTGCAGAACGATGCCGGCAGCCGGGACGCCCGAGGGCGTGGCTCGGGCACCCCGGCTGTCTTGAGTGACGGTGGTCAGCAAAGGGTGGTGGTCTGGGTTATGGCTCGGGACGAGGTGCCCACCATTACCTTCGTGCAGCCGGACGCCTTCCGCCAGGACGACCTGGTCTCGTCCCAGTAGGAGAAGGCGCGGGCGTCCAAGGGGTACGTCACCCGAGCCGACTGGCCCGGTGAGAGCGCCAGTTTTGTGAAGCCCTTTAGTTGCTTGGGCGGCTGCGGTGCCTTCTTGGTGCCGGGCAGTCCGAGGTACAACTGCGGGACGGCGTAGCCGCTACGCCCGCCCGTGTTCGTGACTGTGACGCTGACGCCCGTCCGAGTGGCTTTCACGCCGGACAGCTTGAACGTCGTGTAGGAGAGGCCATGGCCGAACGGGAACGCCGGGGCAAGGGCCTTCTCGTCGTAATGGCGGTAACCGATGAATACCCCTTCGCTGTAAACGGCGTTGCCGAGTACGCCGGGGTACTGGGACGGGTTGCCGGCGGTGGGGGCGTCGGCGGCGCGGGCGGGGAAGGTGACCGGCAGGCGTCCGCCCGGGTCGACGTCCCCGTACAGGACGCGGGCGATGGCGGTGCCGCCGTGTCCCCCGGAGTACCAGGCCTGGACGATGCCCCGCACCTTGGACGCCCACGGGGTCAGCACCGGGCCACCGGTCTGCATCACCACGACGGTGTTGGGATTGGCTTTCGCGACCGTTTCGATCAGCTTGTCTTGGTCGCCGAGCGACGTGTCGTTGGCGGCGCCGCAGGCCAAGGTCAGGCAGGCGAGGTCTCCGTCCTCGGCGCGGGCGTCCGCGACGACCACGACGGCGACCTCGGCGGCGCCGGCCGTGCGGGCGGCGGAGGCCGGGTCCGCGCCGTCGTCGAAGGTGACCGCGTCCGCGCCTCCGCGCTCGGTGATGCCCTGGCGCGCGGTGATGGTCGACGCAGGTCTGACGTGCATCGAGCCGATGCCGGAGCGGAACTGGTCGGCCGCCTTGCCGATGACCGCCACCTTCGCACCCGTCTTCAGCGGCAGGACTCCGCCGGTGTTCCGCAGCAGGGTAATGCCCTGCTCGGACAGTTTCTGGGCCTCGGCGGCGTGTCCGGCGTAGTCGATCTGGCCGTCGGCGGGACGCTTCGGCTGGTCGAACATGCCGTAGGCGAACATCGCCCGGAAACGGGTGGTGAGGCTGCGATCAATGTCGGCCCATGTGATCTTGCCGGTGAACAGCGCGGCGCGCAGGGCGAGCGGGGTGTAGAAGACGCCGATGGGCATCTCCAGGTCGAGACCCGCCTTCACTGACTCGTGGGTGCCCTTCGTGGCGACGAGCCAGTCGCTGACGACGAAGCCCTTGAAACCCCACTGCTTGCGGAGCACGCCGTCCAGCAGCGCGGCGTTCGAGCAACTCGGTTTCCCGTTGACCCGGTTGTAACCGCACATCACCGAGGCCGCTTTGCCGTCCACGACCGCCGCCTCGAACGGCGGCAGGTAGATCTCCCGCAGCGCCCGCTCAGGGATGACCGCGTTGACCCAATAGCGGTTCGCCTCCTGGTTGTTGGCGGGGAAGTGCTTCACCTGCGCCATCAGCCCGTCCCGCTGGACGGCACGGATCCAGGACGCGCCCATGCGCGCGGACAGCAGCGGGTCCTCGCCGTAGGACTCGAACGTGCGGCCGCCCTGCGGGACGCGCATGATGTCGGTCGCCGGGCCGAGCACGACGTCGTTGCCGCGCTTGGCGGCCTCGTCGGCCACCAGGGAGCCCGCGGACGCGGCGGCGCGGGTGTCGAAGGTGGCGGCCAGCGAGAGCCCGGCCGCCAACCCGGTGTTCGGTCCCTGCTTGACGCCCATCGACCCGGCGTCGACCAGGTGCAGATCGGGGATGCCGAGGCGGGCGATGCCGTGGACCGTTCCAGCTCGGAAGCGCGCGTCGTCGGCGGCGCGCAGCGGGCCGACCATGTCGTCCCCGGCCATCAGGGCGAGCTTCTCGCTCTCGTTCAGTGCCTTGAGCAGCAGGTTCGCGCGCCGGTCGGAGCTGAGGGAGCGGTCGCACCACGGCCTGCCGGCAGGGTTCTCGCAGGGTGCGGAGGACTGCGCCGCCGAGAGGGTGATCGAACGGGCCTTCCCGTCCGAGGGCACGACCATCGAGGCCGCAGCCGCGACCGCGGTGAGGCCCACGCCAACGGTCAGCGCAATATTCCGCTTTAGCATGAGCCGAAACTATAGAGCCAAAAATGCGACGTGACTAGATCTTGCCATATGCCCCTTTTCGCTGGTCGCGAGGGCGGAAAACGAGAATGGCCCTCCGTTTTGGGCTACACCCAAGCGGGATAAAGGTGACTCCTGAGGACAATCGAGGGCCGCTGTGCGCTGAATGACGGGGTATCCGGACGGACGACGACGAGGTTCTGGCCCCACTCCCACCGCGAACCGCCCCGTTTCTTGGCCGCCGGTCGCTCGTCGCACACCCGCCGGTTGAGCCAGCCCGCCGCCTCCGTGCACCCCTACTGCGTCCCGCCTGTCGGCCGCCGAGCGTGCGTCGTCCGCAATCCACGTGCCGTTCGCCGCTGTGGCTTGTTGGCAGGCGTCCGTTCCGTGCCGTCCGCCAAGCGCCGTCCGCCGTGTTGGCAGTGGTGTTCTTGCCGCACGCCGGTCGTGTGTGTGCTGCCGTGCGGCATGTGTCGGATGCCGCCGGCCGTTCGCCGCGTGCTGCCGCTGTGACGTGGGCGAGGGCTTGGGCGGGGTCGTTGCGCTTGCCGCTCATAGAGATCATTGAGGGCGCGGGGCCTGGACGGTCACCGCGGGACGTGCCCGGATCGTCACGCCGGACACCTCGGCAACGGTGAGCCCAGGCTCGGTGATCTTCGTACCCGCTGGTGAGGAGCACCGGTTCGAGGACGTGACCGAAGACCTGGCCCTGCTCGTCGTCTTCGGGCCCGCCTGCGGGTCGCGGGGCGCCTGACTCGACGGCAGAGGGTGGAGAATCGGCGGGCTTGTTGTTATTCGCGGTGATCGAGGGGGTCTGCAGAAGCAACGGCGGAGACTCTCTGGAGGACGAGGATGCGTGTGGGCACGGATGTGGACGTGCTGGTCCGGGCGGCGCAGGACGGGGACGCCGACGCCAGGGACCGGCTGGTCACCGAGCATCTGCCGCTGCTCTACAACGTGGTCGGCTGGGCGCTCGGCGGCCACGCCGACGTGGACGACGTCGTCCAGGAGTCGGTGCTCCGCGCGCTCGGCGGGCTCCACGGGCTGCGCGAGCCGGCGCGGTTCCGGTCCTGGCTCGTCTCGATCGCCATGAACCAGGTGCGGCGCCGCTGGACGTCCCAGCGCGGCCGGACGCCACTGGATCCGCAGGCCATGGCCCAGGTCGCGGGCGCCGAGGACGACTTCGCCGAGCTGGCCGTCCTGCGGCTGGAACTGTCGGAGCAGCGCCGCGAGATCGCCGAGGCGACGCGGTGGCTGGACGCGGACGAGCGCGAGCTCCTCGCGCTGTGGTGGCTCGAGGCGTCCGGGCATCTCACGCGCAGGGAACTGGCGGACGGGCTCGGGTTGTCGGCGCCGCACGCGGCCGTCCGGGTGCAGCGGATGAAGAAGCAGCTGGCGACGTGCCGCGCGGTGGTGCGGGTGGTGAGCGGCCGGCGTTGCGGCGCGCTCGGTCCGCTGCTCGCCGGATGGGACGGACGTCCGTCGCCGCTGTGGCGCAAGCGGATCGCCAAGCACGTCCGGGACTGCCGCTCCTGCACCGACCGGCATCGCGACCTCGCCCCGCCCGAGGCGCTGCTGGCGGGTCTGGTCATGGTGCCGCTTCCCGCCGACGCTCCCGTGCACGCCGCGCTGACCGGCGCGAACGGGATGGCGGGTGCCTCGCTCACCGCACCATCGACGTCCGCCGCAGTGGGGAAGGCGTCGGTCGGCGCGGTGCGCTGGGTCGCGGGTGCGGCGGCCGCCGGGGTCGCCGCCGCGGTCGTCTACTGGACGTGGCCGGGGCCGTCCGAGCCGCCGCGTCCGGCACCCGATGCCGGAGCCCCTGCCCCCGTCCAGCGGACGGCCTCGCGGACGCCGCCGCCCGAACCGGACGCCGCGTCCGGCAAGGACCGGGTCGCGCCGCGCCGCACGCCCGCGACCGTCGAGCAGCAGGTCGTGAAGCTGGTCAACGCGCGGCGGGCCGACGCCGGATGCGGGCCGCTGCGCGTTTCGCCCGCCCTGCACCGCGCGGCGCAGCGGCATTCGGCGGACATGGCGTCCCGCCGCGTCCTCGACCATCGCGGCGCCGGCGGCGACGACCCGGGGGAGCGGATCACCGCCGCCGGGTTCCGCTGGAGCGTGTGGGCGGAGAACATCGCGCGCGGGCAGTCGACGCCGTCCGCCGTCGTCGGCAGCTGGATGAGCAGCGAGGGGCACCGCGCCAACATCCTGAACTGCCGGCTGACGACGGTCGGGATCGGCGTCGTCCGGGGCGGCGGCGGGCCCTGGTGGACGCAGGTCTTCGCGACGCCCCGGTGATCAGCGGGCGGTGCCGAACACCTGCGTCCAGTACGGGCCGCCCGACTTCACCACGCCGATGCCGATCTCCGCGAACGTGCAGTTCAGGATGTTGGCGCGGTGGCCGGGGCTGTTCATCCACGCCTTCATGACGCTCGCGGGCGTCGGCTGCCCCTTGGCGATGTTCTCGCCGTAGGTGGACCAGCGGTATCCGGTGGCGGTGATCCGGTCGCCGGGGCTCTTGCCGTCGGGGTTGGTGTGGTCGAAGAAGCCCCGCCGGGCCATGTCCGCCGAGTGGCCCTGCGCCGCCTGCGTCAGCCGGGCGTCGGACGTCACAGCGCGGCACCCCTGCTTGGCGCGCTCCTGGTTCACCAGGGCGATGACCTGCGCCGCGGTGCCTCCGCTCGCCGGTGCGGACGACGCCTTCGTCCGGACGGGCGCCGGCTTGGCCGAGCGCGGGCGGGTCGCGCGGGGCGTCGGTGTGCGCGTCTTCGAAACCTTTCGCGGTTTCCGGGTCGAGGTCGGGCTGCCGGTCGGGCTCGGCGACGGCTCCGCGGCGTCGGGCAGGCCCGGCGAGGACGCGGCAGGGGACGCCGAGGAGCCGCTCGCGGCCGGAGCGGCACCGGGATCGCCATCGAACGCGCCGCTCGCCATGCCGGCGATTCCGCCGACCACCAGCAGCCCCGCGGCGCCCGCGGCCGTCCACGCCGCCGCGCGCCCGGACACGGTCCGCTGCTGCCGCCGCCTCGGGCCCGGCCCTCCGCCCCTCGGGGGAATGGGGTTGCTCATGGCGATGCCACGTCCTCTCGCGTCGGGTGCCTGTAGATACGGTGCAGACCCCGGACATGACGGGCGATAACACAAAATATTCAGATACTTCGCGATCGAGGGATGCCGGTGCGGCACGGCGGGCCGTCCCGCCCGGTGCATGAGCGGCGCGGGAGGGGCCGGCCTGCAGTCCCCGCGCGGACGCCTCCTACGGCGGGGCCGCTATTGCGCCGGAGCGGCCGGGGGCCGGGCACTCCGTGTGAAGACCGGGAACGGGAGGCGGCGGCCGTCGGGACGCCTTACCTGGACCGCTATCGAAACGCCGTCACTCCGGATGGTCGGCAGTTCGCCTCTCCGCGCGCACCTGGCCAGATATGCCAGGCCCTGCTTCAGATGGACGCGCGGCCCGGGATCCAGGCGGGCGGCCCAAGCGGGATCCGCCTCCTCGCGCAACCAGGCGTAGCAGGCCATCGCATAACCGAACTCGGGCTCGGTCAGATAGCCGACGCGTGAGTAGCCGTCGTTGCGGGCGGCGTTGAGCATGCGTTCGTCCAGATAGCCCAGGGGTTCCACCGAGAATCCGCGGGCGGTCTCCCCGTATCTCAGCGCGGCGTTGGTGCTGAAGATGCCGAATCCGAAATAGACGGTGAGGAGATCGGTGAGCCGCTCGTGGTCGCGGCGCTCGCCGGTGATGCGGCGTTCGCCCAGCAGGCGGACGTGGCACAGTTCATGCGCGATGATCGCCGTCAGGTAGTCCGCGTCCGATGCCTCGCTCACGTCCAGGCCGATCACCGGACGGCCGTCCCTGACGAAGTAGTGCCCGACCGCGCGGCCGCCCTTGCGGCTCTCGGGAGCGTCCTCTTCCCGAATGTCGAAGTACTCCACCGTGAGGCTGGACCGGTCGATCGACATCACGGTGCACACACCGGCGATCAGGCGCTCGATCTGCCGCGGCGTCCCGGTGTATCCGGACCGCAGGTTCGGGCCCGGCAACACGATGCCGCCGAGCAGCGGCTCCCGGCCGAACTCGCCGGCGAACCATGTCATCGACGCCTCGATCCAGCTCTGCTGGGGCGGATCGACCGGGCAGTCCTCGCTCACCGTCCGCAGCCAGGGGCGCGACTGGTCCGCGTTCTCGTTCATCGGATACCTAGAGCGTGGAGACCCCGTCCTTTAGGGCGGGGAGGAAGCGCGGAGCAAGGCAGCACTGTGGCCTCCGGGTTTGGCGGTCGGGGTTTTGTCGGTGGTGGTCGGTAGGTTGCGGGCGTGTCCCGGTACCGGTTGTGTCCGACCCCTGCCCAGGAGGCGGGGTTGCTGGAGCATTGCGGGCATGCCCGGTTCGTGTGGAATCTGGCGGTGGAGCAGCAGGCGTGGTGGACGCCGCGGCGTGGTCCGGCTCCGGGGTATGCCGTGCAGGCGCGGCAGTTGACCGAGGCCCGCGCGGCGTTCGGGTGGCTGGCGGCGGGGTCGGTGACGGTGCAGCAGCAGGCGCTGCGGGATTTTGCGCAGGCGATGGCGAACTTCTTCGCCGGTACGCATCGGCGCCCGACCTGGCGTAAGGCGGGGGTGCATGAGGGGTTCCGGGTTGTGGGGGTGCGGGGCCGGGCGTGGGAGGTGCGGCGGTTGTCGCGCCGCATGGGTGAGGTGCGGGTGCCGAAGGTGGGGTGGGTGCGGTTGCGCTGGTCCCGTCCCGTCCCGCCTGGGGTGAAGTCGTTCCGGGTGACCCGTGACCGTGCCGGACGCTGGCACGTCGCCTTCGCCCACGTGCCCGACCCCATCCCTCCACCGGGTAACGGTGAGGTGGTTGGGGTGGACCGGGGTGTGGCGGTGTCGGCGGCGCTGTCCACCGGCCAGACCTGTACCGTGCCGGGTTTGACGCCGGGTGAGGCCGAGCGCCTGAAGCGGTTGCTGCGGCGGCTGGCCCGCGCGAGGCGGGGGTCGAACCGGCGTGCCCGGGTCAAGGCCGCCATCGGCCGGCTGAAGGCGCGGGAGGCCGACCGGCGCAGGGACTGGGTGGAGAAGACCTCGACGGATCTGGCGCGCCGGTTCGACGTCATCGCCGTGGAGGACTTGAACGTGCGGGGCATGACCCGCTCCGCCAGGGGCACCGTCGAGGCCCCGGGCGTAGGCGTCCGGCAGAAGGCCGGGCTCAACCGGGGCATCCTGGCCAACGGGTGGGGACACCTGGTCACCCGGCTGGAGCACAAGGCGCCCGGGCGGGTCGCCCGGGTCGACCCTCGCTACACGTCGCAGACCTGCAATGCCTGCGGGTACCGCGCACCGGAGAACCGTGAGAGCCAAGCGGTGTTCGGGTGCACGGCCTGCGGGCACCGGGCCAACGCCGACGTCAACGCCGCCCGCAACATTCGAGACACCGCACGCACCATCAAGGACACCGCCGTGGGGCGCACGGTGGCTGCGCGGGGAGGCGCGCTGTCGGGCGGGCCGGTGAACCGCGAACCTCAACCTGCTCTCCTGCCTGCGTAGGGGACGGGCTGGAATCCCCCGCCCTCAGGCGGGGGAGGACGTCAAGGCTCTCCCGACGGTCATGGCCGGACGGCGGCCAGCGTTCGTTCCGCACCCCGGCGGAGATGCTGGAACTCCGCCGGGGTGCGCCCGGGGAAGGACGGCGGTTGATGGTCGTGCGGGATTCTTATGACTATCCGACTATCTTGTCAAGTCATGGGAAAAATGCGCATGGGCGGCATGGTGTTCGCATGCAATTCGGCCGTTTACGCGGGCCTGACCCTGGCGTCACGAGGGAGCGCCCCGCCGGGAGGCCGGGGGCGTCGGGAGATTTGGGCGACTGTTGGGGCTGATGTTATTTGCAACTTATGTCTCTTATGAGGCTTTTGGAGTGGAATGGAGTCTGATGCGGCGGACTCCCGGACGAAGGGCATGTCCATGCCTCCGACGCCTCCCAGGCCCCCGCATCAGCGCAAGCGGCCCCCGAACCAGGCGCTCTACGCGGCACTCGTCGCGCTGGCGGCGGTCCTGCTCCTCGCCGGTCTGGCCTCGTGCGGCGGCCAGACGTCCCAGAAGACCTCGCACGGCAACCCCGCCCCGGCTACGACGCCGTCCACGCCCGCTCCGCCGGCGTCCGACACGCCGACATCCGCGCCGTCGACGGAGCCGGGCGGGGGCGGGACGTCGACGTCCGAACCCGGCGCCGGGTCAGGGGGAGAGAGCGATCTCGATCCGCGCTTCGCCACGTGCGCGAAGGCGAACGCCGCCGGGTACGGCCCGTACTACAAGGGCGCAGATCCCGAATACGCCTGGTACAAGGATCGCGATCACGACGGCATCGACTGCGAGCACTTGAACACCGCCGCGCCCACGTCCCCGGAGCCGAGCGGAGAGGGCGGACTCGATCCGCGCTTCCCCACCTGTGCGAAGGCGAACGCCGCCGGATATGGCCCGTACGTCAAGGGCATCGATCCCGAATACGCCTGGTACGAGGACCGGGATGACGACGGCATTGACTGCGAGCCCCGGAGCGGCGGCGGACCGTCGAGCCCGACTCCGTCGACTTCAACGCCTTCCGAGGAGCCCTCCACGTCCGGCCCTGGTGAGATTCCCTCCGATTCAGGACCGAGCGAGGAGCCTCCGGAGCCCGGTTCGAGTAGCGGGCCCTGAGCCACTCGCCCGCCCCGGAGTCGGCTGAGAATCGATGGAAATATCGTTGACATGTTTCGGTGATCAAATCGAAAATTTCGAGAGCAGTGATCGCTCTGCAGCCTCCATCACCCCCCGGAAGGAGAGCCCAAGTGATCATCAGCTCGAGCCGCTCTCAGGTCCACTGGCCGGTTGTCCTGCTGACCGTGCTGGCACTCGTCGTAGCCGGAGCGGTGGCCGTGGTGGCGCGCACCTCGGCCGCCGCCGCGGCGGTGGCCGGTGAGGACGACGGCGCCGACTGCCCGGTGTCCCTGCCGGGCTCGGTCCCCGCGAACTCCAAGCTCCCCGACCCCTTCACGAGGCTGGACGGGACGCGCATCACCACCAAGTCCGACTGGCGCTGCCGCCGTGAGGAGATCAAGAAGCTGGCGGAGAAGTACGTCTATGGCGAGAAGCCCGGAAAGCCGGCGAGCGTCACCGGGACGGTCTCCGGCAGCAACATAACGGTCAACGTGGAGCAGAACGGCCGTAGCGCGAGCTTCTCGGCGGGCGTCCAGCTGCCGAGCGGCAGCGGCCCGTTCCCGGCGGTCATCGTCCTCGGCGGGTTCGGCGCGGACACGAGCACGATCAGGTCGTCCGGCGCCGCCGTCATCAGTTACGACCCGCTCGCCGTCGGGAAGGAGGGCACGGCCCGCAACAACAAGCAGGGCGCGTTCTACAGCATCTACGGCTCGTCCAGCAGTACCGGTCTGCTGGCCGCGTGGTCCTGGGGCGCGAGCCGGATCATCGACGTGATCGAGCAGTCGGGCGGCAGCGTCCTCAAGGCCGACTCGGTCGGCGTCACGGGATGCTCCCGGTACGGGAAGGGCGCCTTCGCGACCGGCGTGTTCGACCAGCGCATCGCGCTGACCATGCCGATCGAGTCGGGCAGCGGCGGTGTGCCGATCTTCCGCGGGATCGCGCAGGAGAGCGGCGCGCAGCCGCTGAGCAGCGCCTACTCCGAGCAGCCGTGGCTGGGCGACGCGTTCGGCTCCTACACCGGAAACCCGAACGGGCTGCCCCTGGACACCCACGAGATGGTCGCCATGGTCGCGCCGCGCGGGCTGTTCATCATGGAGAACCCGCACATCGACTGGCTGGCCGCGGAGTCGGGAAGCGTGTCGGCGCTCGGCGGGGCGGAGGTCTACAAGGCGCTCGGCGCGGGTGACAACATCACCTACTGGTCGGACGTTCAGGACGGCACGCACTGCGCCACCCGCTCCGAATGGCAGGCGCCGCTGCGGGCGAACATCCAGAAGTTCCTGCTGCGCTCGGGCGGCTCCACGGGCGGGTTCAGGATCGCGAGCGGCAACGCCGGCGACCTGTCCCAGTGGAGGGACTGGCAGACGCCGACCCTGTCCGACGGCCCCGGCACCCCGCCGACCACGCCCCCGACGACCCCGCCCACCACGCCACCCGCCGGAGGGGGCTGCTCGGCGACCGTGTCGACCAACCAGTGGACGGGCGGCTTCGTCGCCACGGTGCGGGTGACCGCGGGCTCCTCGCCGGTCAACGGCTGGACGGTCTCCATGACCCTGCCGTCCGGCGCGAGCATTACCAACGCCTGGAACGCAGACCGCAGCGGGAACAGCGGCGCGGTCCAGTTCGGCAACGTCACCTTCAACGGCTCCATCGCCCCGGGCCAGTCGACCGAGTTCGGTTTCCAGGGGACCGGGACCGGCACCGGAATGGCCCCCACCTGCTCCGCCAGGTGATTCCGGGGGGCCCGGCGCGGACGCGGCGCGGACACGCGGCGCCTCCGCGCCGGGCCTTGCCGCTTGCGGACCGCCCGGATCCGGATCATCCGCGCGATATCGGGAAGGACTGAGGGTGACCTGCGGACGAGCGATCGCTCCGGCCCGGTGCCGGGCGGAACGATCGCGACATCTAAGGTCATAGGGGAGGACAACGAATGGGGCTTCACCCATCGGACGGTGCGGGGAGCCCGCTTGATTCTGGGGCGGCAGCAGTGAAGGTCAAAGAGATCATGACGAGCCCGGTGGTCACCGTGGACCGGGACGCGCCCGTGCCCGACGTCGCGGCCCTGCTGCGCGCCCGCCGGATCAGCGCCGTCCCGGTCGTGGACGCCCACGGAGCCGTCGTCGGCCTGGTCAGCGAGTACGACCTGCTGGCCCGTGAGGGGGAGACCGCCGCCGACGTGATGACGTCCGGTGTCATCAGCGTCACCGAGGACACCGATGTCGAGGAGGCGCGCCACCTTCTGCTCGAACGGCGCATCCGGCGCGTCCCGGTCATGTCGGGCCGCGACCTCGTCGGCATCGTCGCCCGCTCGGACGTCATGGCGCTGCTCACCACCGAGTGGGCGTGCGCGGTCTGCGGCGAGGTCGTCCGGGGCGAGCACGCGCCGGCCCGCTGCCCCAAGTGCCACGCCACCGCCGACCGGTTCGCCCTGCAGGAACCCCTCCCGGGCGCCTGAAACACCACCGAGCGCCAGGAACCGGCCAACCCGCTATGCGACGGTGCGTTTGGTCATCCCTTCGGCATCAGGGTCGATACCCCACGAGAACACGACACGGGGATGGACGCGGATGACGTCGTCACCGAAATGCGACCCCTCCGGGGCCTGCGCCACGGTGGCTTCCGCACGTCCCCTGATCTCGACGCCCCGCACGCGCCACGGCTGGACGGATGCCAGGTCGTCGACGACGAACGCCACCTGATCGTTGTCGCGCAGGTTCCGGTACTTGCGGCTCTTGGCGAGGTTCCAGCCGCGGATGTCGATGGTGCCGGTCTCGGCGTTGTAGTCGAACCCGACCGGGTTGTTCTGCGGGTCGCCCGTCGGGCCGACCGTGGCCAGCCGGCCCAGCCGCTGCGTTGAGAGGTACTCGCGTTCCAGTTCAGTGAGGCTCATGCCGTCCACCATGCAACCTCAACCGGGCTTGAGGTCAAACCCGGCGATGACCCTCCGGAGCCTGGGCGACATCTCGTCCGGTAGCCCGTCCAGGGGGAACCAGCGCGCCTCGAGGATCTCCGCCGCGTCCAGGTCGAGCCGCCCGCCGACGACCCGCGCCTCGTAGTAGGCCTCGACCCGGTGCCGGAAGCCGCTCGCGAGCCCCAGCGGAGGCCCGGGGACCTCCACCTCCAGGGCCGTCTCCTCCCGCACCTCGCGGGCGACCCCGTCTTCCAGCCGCTCCCCGGCGTTGACGTACCCGCCGGGCAGCCCCCACGCGCGGTACGCCGGCCACAGCCGGTGCCGCAGCAGCAGGATGCGCCCCCGCTCGTCCCGGACGACCCCGCCCGCGTACACCAGGAACGTCCGGTGCCGGAACCGCGCGAGCCGCCACTGCGCCCGCCCGCCGAGCCGCTTCCACACCGGTGCGGCCCACGCCCCGAACCGCCCGCGCACCCGGCGCCCCACGCCGAACGGGATCTTCACCCACGAAATGCTAGCGGCCGCCCGGACGGCCTCCGGCCCCCGCTGTGGCCCTGCTCACATCCCGCCGGATCGGGATCTCGGACGCCACCGCCGTTCGTCCCACACACAAGTCCACGACGGGGGAGGACGCTGTGACGACGATGGAACGTGCCACGCCGGACGCGAGGCCCCGGCACCGGGCCCACGTCCGCCTGCTGCGCAAGATCGCCGTCGCGGTCGCCGGCTCCGCACTGATCGTCGCGGGCGTCGCCATGCTCGTCCTGCCGGGCCCCGGCGTGGTCGCCATGCTCGCGGGCCTCGGCCTCCTCGGCACCGAGTTCCCCACCGCCCGCCGCCTCAGCACCCGCCTGAACACCCACGCCAAATCCGCCTGGCACAGACTCCGCACCACCCTCCGAGCCAGGACGGCGAAGGACTAGGACGGCACCGCTCAGCGCGGGAAGTGCCTTTCCTCTCACCGAAGGCGGCTCACCGCGGCAAGCCCGCCGCTGCGTGGTGGGCTTGCCGCATTTCGGACGGCCGTGTGATCTCAGAGCTTGTAGCCGGATTCGGTGAGGCGGTGGGCGGCGCGGGCTCGTTCCTCCTCGGGGAAGAGGGCGGCGAAGCGGGGGTCGGCGACCTGGGCTTCCACGGAGAGGTCCAGGCGGCCGCGTTCGTGAAGGGCCGTGAACCCGTCGGAGATGTGGGGTGAGGCGAGGAGGCGCTTGGCCGCGTCCACGCCGCCGTGCTCGGTGACCATGCTCAGAAACGCGGACGCGTTGTAGTCGGCTTCGGTCTTCGTGCGCGTGTAGAGGAGCAGCATCGCGCTGTGGAACTCGGCGGCGAGGCCGGAGATGTCCGGCTCGGTGACGGGGGCGTCCGCCGGAGGCCGGGCGGTGCCGACCTGGTCCATGAACCAGTCGAGCGCCTCGATGAAGTACTTGGCGCCGTCGCCGGAAAGGGCGCTGATGGGGAAGTTCGGGCGCTTGTCCAGGCGGTTCTCGGGGAGGGTGACGCCGTCGATCCGGTTGAGCCGCCGGCGGAACTCCTCGCGGAGCGCCGTGTCGTCGAACGGGGGACGCTTGGCCAGGTGCTGGAAGACGACCTCGACCGCGGCACCGCGAGGGTAGAAGACGACCGGCCAGATCCAGCCGCGGGCGTCATTGGGGTCCTCCAGCCACGGGTAGCAGCTCGTGTCGGTCTTGCTGCTCCCGAAGTCGAGATTGCCGCCCTTCTCCGTCCAGTGTTCGAGGACCTGGGCCGTCAGCTCGACGGTCTCGTCTCCGTGGACGGAGAGCTGGTCCTCGAACCGGCCGAGGAGCGCGTCGAGGTCGTCCTCCGAGCCCTCGGGGGTGTCCATGCCGATGAGTTTCGCGAGGGACTCGGCGGTGAGGCGCTGGGCGGTGTCGGCGGCGCCGCCGTCGGAGAACGTCACGCCCTCCGCCTCCAGGACGGCGCGGGGCGTCTCGGCGCGGCCGTCCGCCCAGCGGAACGAGGGCGACACCGTGCCCTCGGACGTGAGGACCCGGTGCGCGTTCTCCAGGCCGGGGCGGGACGCCATGTAGCTTCCGATGCCGGCGGGATTGGAGCCGATCACGGTCGCCAGGTCGCCGAACGTCGTCCACGAGCCGGTGGGGAGCTCGGCGAGCAGGCGCCGCAGCAGGACCCAGGTGCGGCGCTCGTCCTCGAGGTCGGAGCCGCCGGGGAGCGGCGCCGGCCAGAGCGCCGCGCAGCGTTCGGTCAGCGCCTCGGCTCTGGCCAGGATCTGCGCCTTGCCCCAGCGGGGCGCGTCGGCGATCTCGCGGTTCATGTGCAGCGCGCTGGCGTCGAAGATCTCCTGCTTGCGCTGGAACGGGTGGTTGGAGAGCTTCGAGTTGTCGCCCGTCAGGGTGAGGTTGCCGAGGGTGTGCAGGAGCTCGGCGTGCAGCTCGGCGGGCCCGTCCTCGTCGGTCACCTCGGTGGACAGGAGATCGAGCCAGTCCTGCGTGGCGGTCTGCGGCATGACGTGCTCGATCGTGAGCTTCGCCGCCGCGAAGTCGACCGGCTCGCTCGACTCGTGGCTCTGCTCCAGGCGCTTGAGGACGAAGAAGCGCTGGTTCGGGCGGCCCGACCAGTAGAACGGCCTCGTCCGGACGGCGGTGCGGAGCTGGTCGTCGGACGGCCAGTACCGGCGCTCTCCGGAGAGGTAGCGGTGCACGGCCTCGTCGATCGGGCGGTCCGCCTCCAGTTCCTTGGGCGCGCTGTTGAGGATGCGGTTGAGGTTGTTGGTCGGTATCCCGGCGATCATCCGGCGGACGAGGAAGCTCTCGACGAGGCAGAGGGCACGGGCGACCTGCGCGGCCGTGGTCTTCCCATGGTCGAGGAGGTCGAGCATGTGCAGGGCGATCGGGAAAGTGATCTGCCCGCCCCATTCGTGCAGCCGCAGCAGCGCGGCGCGGAGTTCGGCGTCCTCTTCCCTGGCCGGTTCGATGACCCGCATGAGGAGCCGGCCGCGCCGGTACAGTTCGGCGATCTCGCCTTCCAGCGCCTCTTCGCCGCCTTGGTGGACGATTTCACTGAGACGCCGCTGCTGGGCGCGGTAGATCTCGCTCTGCTTGGCCCGGTAGTCGCCGCGGATCACCAGGTCGAGCCAAGCGAGAAGCTCCAGGTTTTCCGCACCGAGTTCCTGCTGCATGGGCAGCCAGATCTTCGTGTAGACACGTTCGCCGATGGTCGGCAAAAGCATGAAGACGTAATTGCGGAGCAGGTCGGTCTGGCTGAGCTTGACGCCGGTATTGTTGAGCGACTCGAAGATCCGGTACACGTTGTCGCCGTGCTCGGCGGTAATCTCCACGACGGACAACCGACTGCGGACAACGGTCTCCAGCCGCTTGAGCGCCTCCACGTCGCCGTCGGGGTCGTAGTCGATCAGCGCCTGCTTGAAGAAGCGGTAGGCGGCCCCGATGCCGTCACTTCCGCCGGCGCTCGCCTCGCTCTCCATGCACGCGGCGAACGCCTCGCGGTCGGCCTGCGTGGGCAGGAGGCGGAAATGCTCCAGGCCGTCGCGGTACTCATTGACGAGGTACTGCTTGTGGATGCGGCCCGCCTCGCGCGGCGAGATCTCCTTGAGGCGGTCGCGCAGCGCGCAGCAGGCGAGCATGAGCGTCGTGAGCCGCTGCTGCCCGTCGACGACCAGCCACCGCTGGATGTCCCCGGCCGACATCGTGCCGGGCGCGAGGACGACCGAGCCGATGAAATGCGCCGGCCGGTCCTCCCCGGCCGCGATGATCTCCGCGTGTTCGAGGACGTCCGCCCACAACCGCGCCCATTCCCGCTGCCCCCAACTGTAGGTGCGCTGGTACAGCGGAATCTGGAACTGCTTCTCACCCTCGATGAGCTTGAAGAACGCGACTTCATGAGCCTGCATGGGGTTGCCTTTCCGAACGGCGTGCTATGAGATGAACGCTAGTAGGGGCGCGTAATCGTGCCAGTGTTGCCCCAGTCGCGATACGTCGCAGAGTAGAGGGAGTGGACGACGTCGGTCGGTGTGAGAGATGTCCACAAGTCGATGTCGAGTCTTTTGGGCAGATGCGAGCGAGTAGTGACGAGGGTATAGTCGATCTTCGTCTCCATCGCAGTGAAGTCCCTGTAGAAGGGAGCCACCGGGCCGCTGGATGCGAGTGGGGCGATGGGAGCGCGACCGCGATACGTCACGGTTCCCGAATCGGCCTCTCTCTTCAAGGATGAGCTGTGGCGCAGGAGTTCGAGAATGTTGTAGGGCGAGGACACCCACCGGACTTCTGTGGCCATCCAGACGTGCGAGTTGTTGTCCTCGCCCTCGGGATCATTCCGTGTGGAGTAACAGACCGTAGGGGCATCCCGCAGGTAGCCGCAGTTACCTACGAGGATGACTCGCGCCTCGAAGTCGTCGCCGGTGACCTCGTCCCCAATGGGATTGCGGACTGTCAAGTCATAGTTCGTGCTTCGCCCTGACTGGTAGTGCAGTCGTCCTTGGGCGTTGAATGAATCGTCGCTCTGCGATCTGCTGCCCTCTGCCGTGAAGGCGGCGGTCATGCTCGAGGCGACCGCTGCTCCGACAGCGGCGGCGACCGCTGAGGGGGTCGTGGGCGGGTCGCTGCGGGACACCGCCGGCGGTGCCTGCCGGGTGCGGGCGGTCGATAGCGGTGGGGTGCTCGCAGGGATGGTCGCGGCCGCATTGGGGCGTTCGTAGAAGTCACCGGCGATGGCCATCGCCACGGTTGCCGCGAGCAGGGTGGCCGCGGTGAGCGCACCTATCGTGAGAGCCGCGCGGTGGAAGACCGGGCGTTCGGTGGAAGCGTTCGGTGGCGGGAGTTTGACGGTCGTCCAGCGGGTGGTGCGGTCGTTGGTGAGGGTTTGGTCGTCGGCCATCGCGAGGGCGTGGCCTTGGGCCAGGGCTTCGGGGGCGGTGATCGGGCCTTGGGAGTGTTCCAGCAGGCGCAGCAGGATGTCGCGGCTGTGCGGGCGTTTGGCCGCGTCCTTGTGGAGGGCCTGGGCTACCAGGTCGCGTAGGGGGCCGGTTAGGCCGCCGAGGTCGGGCTTGCCTTTGACGATGCGGTTCATGACGGCGGGGATGGTGTCCTGGCCGTAGGGCGGGCGGCCGTTCGCGGCGTAGGCGATGGTCGCGCCCCAGGCGAAGACGTCGGCGGCGGGAGTGACGGTGTCGCCGGCGAGCTGTTCCGGGGCCATGTAGGACGGTGTGCCGATGACCGTGCTGGAGGCGGTGACCGTGGCGTCCAGGAAACGGGCCACGCCGAAGTCGATGACGCGGGGACCGTCCGGGCCGACGAGGACGTTGCCGGGCTTGAAGTCGCGGTGGACGATGCCGGCCTCGTGGATCGCGGCGAGGGCCGTCGCCGTTCCCACCGCGAGGCGGTAGAGCGCCGGCCCGCTCTGCGTGCCCTTCTCCGAGACGAGTTCGCGGAGGGACGGGCCGTCGATGAATTCGGTGACGACGTAGGGGAGGCCGTCGTCCTCGCCGGCGTGGACGATCTCGGCCGTGCAGAAGGGGGCGACCTTGCGGGCCGCCGAGATCTCCCGGAGGAAGGCGTCGCGGGACCCGCCGCGGTCGTGCAGGACCTTCAGCGCGACCCGGCCGCCGGTCGCGTCCTCGGCGAGGTAGACGACGCCCTGGCCGCCCTCGCCGAGCCGTCCGATCAGCCGGTGACCGCCGACCGCTTCGGGATCGCGAGAGGTCAGCGGCCTGCGGCCGGTCATACCCGACCGCCGCGCCGGTGTGCCGACGAAGGATGCACGACGGAGGCCGCCCTTCCTGGAGTGCGCGGCGGCGGGGGTGCCGGGAGCCCGTGGAGAGCCCGGCCTCCGCCCGGTTGCCGGGCGACCGCCGTGCGCACGAGGACACGCCACCGAGAACAGCGCATGCGTGAACTCGATCAACGCGCAGACTAGCACCGGGCCCGAGGTTCGGAGCGGAGGTTGCCGGGTTGCGGCCCAGCAAGACGGGATCTTTGGGGATATGGCCGCTAGTGGCCGTGTGTCGGCGGCGGGCGATGCTCGTGCTGGTCAGCGCGGTGATGGCGGCGGGCGTGCGGCAGTGATGTTGTGAATTCGATCAACGTTGCCTAAGTCCGGCGCTGGGTCACTCGAATGTCGCTACCGCGGAGCTGGGCCTGCGCGTCGTGCCGCTCGGCGGCCCCTCCTCGGGTGAAAGATCGCCGTTGCGGTCCGTGCGCGGGATGGCATGGTCCGCCTTTCCGAGTATGTCGGCCGCCTTCTCGGTGTCGCCGACCAGGCGGGCGCCCGGGAGGCCATGCTCGTCCACGGTATTCCGGGACGATAGCGGGCCCTTCGCGTCCCTTGGAGGCGGTCGGGCCTTGGCGGGTCGGTGGTGGGGCTTGACCTAAGGGGGCGGTGTGATTTCTGTGGCTGGCGGGATTTGCTGGGTAATGGTTGTTATATCCTGTGTCTTGACGGCTGAGAATTCCAGCTTATTTCGGATTTCAACGGCGAATTATGACAAAGTGAGTTGATCAGATCCGGAGCTTGGGGGAATGGCCGGGCGGGTATAAGCGGAGCGGCACAATTCGATACGACGCTCCGGAGTGCAGATGCGTCTTTCCCGCCCCTGTCTGGCCGCTCTCGGCGCGGCGACCCTCGCCGCCACCTCACTGCTCTGGTCCGGTTCCGCCGCGGCGGCCGGTACGAGCTACGTCGCACTCGGGGACTCCTACTCCTCCGGCACGGGGGCCGGAAGCTACGACCCGGGCAGCGGGTCGTGCAACCGCAGCGCCAACGCCTACCCGAACCTGTGGGCGGCGGCGCACTCGACGTCGTCCTACAAGTTCGTGGCCTGCTCGGGCGCGACCACCGCCACCGTCGCGAGCGGTCAGCTCGGGGCGCTCAGCTCGTCGACGACGCTCGTCAGCATCACGGCCGGGGGGAACGACGCCGGGTTCGCCGACGTGATGCAGACCTGCGTCCTGTACTCGACCTCGACCTGCCAGAGCCGGGTGGCGGAGGCCAAGAGCTACATGACGAACACGCTGCCCGGCCGGCTCGACTCCCTCTACGGCAAGATCCGCGCGAAGGCGCCGTCCGCGCGCGTGGTGGTGCTCGGCTATCCGCACCTGTACAAGATCGTCGATGTGTGCGTGGGGCTCAGCAACACCAAGCGCACCGCGCTGAACGGCGCCGCCGACACCCTCGACGGCGTCATCGCCAAGGCGGCGGGGCGTGCCGGGTTCACCTGGTCGGACGTCCGCGACGAGTTCGCCGGCCACGAGCTGTGCTCGGGCGACGACTGGCTCAACGCGGTGACGATCCCGATCGACTCGTCCTACCACCCGACGGCGCTGGGCCACCGGCTCGGCTACCTGCCCGCGCTGACGGGCTCCGCCGGCCTCGCCCTCCAGAACCAGACCTGACCGGTTCCCGCCTCCGGCCCCGGCCGCGCGCCCACCCCGGCGGCCGGGGCCGCGGCATGCCCGGGGCGCCCTGAGGTTGACAGAACATTGTTCTAGGCTGCCAGAATAATGTTCTGTGACCGAGGTCGGGCGGGAGAGAGTGCTGCGGGCGGCGCTGGAGCTGTTCGGACGGGACGGCGTCGCCGGGACGACGCTGAGCGCGCTCCGGGCGGCGAGCGGCGTGAGCGTCGGCAGCTTCTACCACCACTTCGCGGGCAAGGAGCAGGTGGCGGAGGCGCTGTTCGTCGAGTGCATCACCCTGTACCAGGACGCGTTCCTCGCCGAGTTGAAGGCCCACGACGGCGCGCGCGAAGCGGTGACCGGCGTCGTGGCGTTCCATGTGCGGTGGTGCACGGAGCATCCCGCCAGGGCCCGGTTCATGTTCACCGAGCGTCCGGTCGCGAGCACTGCGAGGGCCGAGCGCAACCGGATGTTCTTCCGCGAGGTGCGCGCCTGGTGGCGCGTCCAGGCGCGCCATGGCGCGCTGAAGGATCTGGACGGCCTGACCGCGTTCGTCCTCTGGCTCGGCCCCGCGCAGGAGTTGTGCCGGCTGTGGCTGAACGGTGAGTGCCCCGAGCCGGACGGCGGGCAGGTCGAGTCGCTGAGTGAGGCCGCGTGGCGGTCGGTGGGAGGCACGCATGGTGATTGACGCATGGATGCAGCACGGCACGGTCCGGTTCCTGCAGCACGAGATGCTGGACTCGCTGTGGCGGTGGCTGGGGAGCAAGGCACCGGCGGAGGAGGTGCCCGTCGAGACGACCGTCGCAGCCATGGACACAGGGGGAGTGGACGTCGGCCTCATCAGCGCCTGGTACGGACCCGAGGGCGACCTGGTGAGCAACGATGAGGTCGCCTCGTTCGTGGAACAGGCACCAGACAGGCTCATGGGCATCGCCTCGGTCGATCTGCGCAAGCCCATGGAGGCCGTGCGTGAGCTGAGGCGGTGCGTGCGCGACCTCGGCTTCAAGGGGCTCCGCGTCGTCCCGTGGCTGTGGGAGCTGCCGCCCACCGACCGCCGCTACTACCCGCTCTTCGCGGAATGCGTGGAGCTGGGCGTCCCCTTCTGCACGCAGGTCGGCCACACCGGTCCGCTGCGTCCGAGCGAGACGGGGCGGCCGATCCCGTACATCGACCAGGTCGCGCTCGACTTCCCCGAACTCGTCATCGTCGGAGGGCACATCGGCTACCCGTGGACGGAGGAGATGGTCGCCGTGTGCCGCAAGCACCCGAACGTCTACATCGACACGTCCGCGTACACGGTGCGCAGGTATCCGCCGGAACTCGTCCGGTACATGGCGCAGGACAGGAACCACAAGGTCATGTTCGGCACCAACTATCCGATGCTGACCGCCGAGCGGGCGCTCAAGGGCCTGGACGACCTCGGCCTGAGCGACCCGGCCAGGGAGGCGTTCCTGTCCGGCAACGCCGCGAAGGTGTTCCGCATCTCGTGATCTACAACGTAAAGGTCACCGGCGGAGCGTCCGGCAGGACACGAGCCCGAGCGGGACGGGCGCCCAGAACGTGACCGCGCGGAACAGCAGGACGGCGTGCAGCGCCGGGCCCGCCTCGATGCCCAGGGCGGCGAGCGCGGCGACGAGCGCGGTCTCGGTGGAGCCGACGCCGCCGGGCAGCGGGACGGCGGCGCCGGCGGCGGCCCCCACCAGGTAGGCGGCGACGAGGGTGAGGAGGTCGGCGGGGCCGGCCGCCGCGGCGGGGACGGCGAGGACGCTGAGCGCGAACGCCACCCCGAGGGCGAGCGTGGTCCCGGCGGACGCGGCCAGGGTGACCAGCAGGTCGCGCGGGCGGCGGCACAGGTCGGTGAAGCCGGCGACGGCCCGCCCGACCGCGGCCGAGCGCGCCGCGCGGCGGCCCCACAGCACGGCGGCGGGCAGCAGCACCCCGCCCGCGACGAGCAGCGGGAGGGGCGGCAGCAGCCCGGCGGCGTGCGCGGCGTGCTCGCCGAGGGCGTCCAGCATCCGGCCGTTCCCGCCGCCGAGGGCGAGGACGGCGCCGAGCAGCAGCAGGTCGGCGGGGGCGCCCGCCACCTGCAGGACCGCGACGGCGACCGCGGCGCGCGGCAGCGGCAGCCCGCGGCAGACGAGGTAGCGGGTGTTGACGGCGGCGGCGCCGAGGCCGCCCGGGGTGATCCGGTTCGCGGCGGACGCGGTGAACTGCGCGAGCGTGGTGGCGACCAGCGGCAGCGGCCGGCCCGCGGCGCCCCGCAGGGCGATCGCGGAGAACACGTAGTGCAGCAGGCACAGCAGGATCAGCGCCGGCAGGAACTCCCAGCGCATGTGGCCGAGCGCGGACGCCGCCGGGCGCAGCGGCCCGAGCGTCACCATCAGGGCTGTGGCGGTGCCAGCGAGGAGCACCCCGAGGATCGTCCAGCGGGCCCGGTGGATCCGCTGGACGGCGGGAGGCGGGGCGGTGCGGACGCCGGGCTCGGGGAGCTCGGCGGGCACCGCCCGTTCGGTGCCGGCGGCGATCGTGTTCACACCCCACTGTTCGCTGACGGGAATGAAGAACGTGTGACCGGCTGATACCCGCTGAGGCGAACGATATGGGACGTTTCGCCTGGTGAGTCGGGAAGCCCGGACGGCGTCGAGGGCGCCGCCCGGCGACCGGCGCGGCACGGCGCGGATATTTCCGCGGCGGTGCCGCGGGTTGGTCCCCTGCCGAGATTCTTTTCACCCTATGATTAGAAGTCGCTACAGGAAGTGACGATCATTTGACCGGGGAGGGTGACGACCATGACCAGCGCTCACCAGCGGCTGGGCGAACGCATCAGGGTGTTCCGGGGGACGCGGGGCGGGCGCCGCCCGCTGCCGGCCAAGGCCCCCGGCGACCGGGCGATCGTGCTGACCTGTAGCGACTACCTCGCGCTGGCCGAGCATCCGGCGATCACCGAGGCCATGATCGCCAGCCTGCGGGACGGGGAGGCCGCGGCGCCCGCGCCGGGCCCGTGCCTGCCCGACGACCACCCGCAGATCCTCCTCGGCGAGGAGTTCGCCCGGCACCTGGGCGCGCGGGCGGCGGTGCTGTGCCCGTCGGGCTGGGCGGCCAACACCGGGCTGCTGCAGGTGGTCGCCGGGCCGGACGTCCCCGTCTACCTGGACGTCCTCGCGCACATGTCGCTGTGGGAGGGGGCGCGGGCGGCGGGCGCGGAGCTGGCCTACTTCCGCCACAACGACCTCGACCACCTGCGCCGCCGGATCGAGGTGGGCGGCTCCGGCGTGATCGCCGTGGACGCCGTCTACAGCACCGACGGCTCGGTGGCGCCGCTGGCCGACCTGGCCGAGGCGGCCGAGGAGCACGGCTGCCTCCTGGTCGTGGACGAGTCGCACTCGCTCGGCACGCACGGGGAGCGCGGCGAGGGCCTGGTCGCCGCGCTGGGGCTCACCGGCCGCGTCGACTTCCGCACGGCGAGCCTGGCGAAGGCCCTGCCGGGACGCGCCGGCCTGATCGCCTGCGACCGCCCCGGCTTCGCGGACTACTTCACCCACACCGCGCTCCCCGCCGTGTTCAGTTCGACGCTGCCGCCGCACGACGTCGCGGGCCTGGCGGCGGCGCTGAAGGTCGTCCGCCGGGAGGGCTGGCGGCGCGGCCGGCTCCGCGCGGTCACGGCCCGGCTGCGGGACGGCCTGTCCGGCCTCGGCTACCGGCTGGTCGAGTCCGACGCGCAGATCATCGCGCTGGAGGCCGGCTCGGAGTCCGAGGCGACCCTCATGCGGGACGCGCTGGTCGGCCGCGACATCTTCAGCGCGGCGCTGTTCCCGCCGACGGCGTCGGTGGGCCGCACGCTGGTGCGCCTTTCCGCGCACGCGGGGCTGACCGACGGCGACGTCCGCCGGGTCCTCAACGCCTGCAAGGAGCTGCGCCCCCGGATGGCGGCCGCCGTGTGACGCTCACGCGGCGGGCTGGTACCGGTCCTGGCGGGTCTGGGCGCCGATGTAGCGGAGCATGCTGCGCAGGGCCCAGTGGTTGAAGCCGCTGGGCATCATGCGGTAGCCCTGCCGGTTGGCCATCGCCAGCGCGGAGAACCTGGCCTGGTCGAGCGCCGACCAGGGGATGTCGAACCGCTCCCGGACGAGCGGCGGCAGGCAGCCGAACGTGATGAGCCGCAGCGGGCGCTCGATGACGAGGCGTCCGGCGCGGTCGAGGCGCGGGCCGCCGACGGGCAGGATGGTGATGGTCCCGGAGCCGTGCTTGGCGATCTCCAGGGCCCGCGCGGCGGCGGGCGTGAGTTCGAGCGTCTTCGCGCACACATGCCAGAACTTCGACTGGAACGCCGCGTAGTCGGCGGGGACGGGCCGCATGCTGATGCCGTAGCGGGAGTACCAGGTGACGGTCTCGGCGTACATCTGCTCGTGGTCCTCGGCGCTGAGCGTGCCGGGGTGGAACGTCTCGGCGGCCTTGAAGATCTCCCACGTGAACGTGGCGTGCGCCCACCAGAACGTCTCGGGTTCGAGCGCGTGGTAGCGCCTGCCGTGCTCGTCCACGCCGCCGATGGTGCGGTGCAGGTCGCGGATGCCGCGGGCGCGCGTGACGCCGTCCGGCGCGAGGATCGTCGCCCAGATCTGCGGGACGGACCGGTGGATCCGGTCGAACGGCGCGTCGAAGAACGCCGAGTGCTCGCCGACCCCGGCGCCGATGCCCGGATGCATGAGCTGCATCAGCCCGGCCGCCGCCCCGGGCAGCAGCGACCGCAGATCGCCGGCATGCCGCCACAGCAGCGTCCCGGGCACCAGCGGCGCCCGCGCCACCGTCCGGGACGACCGAGCACGAGGCAGGGACGAGGCGGGCATAGCACCTCCAGACCAGCGGCACTTGCCCACGAGCATAGATTCACCGTGAGACAACAGTCAATATTTGTCGCACGCCCACACCGAACCGACCAGGAGCCCCTCACTCCTTCGCGAATGAACCCTCTTGGAGCGGACCCCCGCCACCGGAGCACGGGTCGGGCGGCCGGAGGGCGCTCTAGCGCCCGCAGGTCGCCCGACCCGCCGAGCCGGGCGACCGCAGCGACACCGGCAGACCCGCACGGTCACAACAAACCCGCACAGTGGCGTGAGGATCGACCGGCTCGTGACGGGGGTTCCAGGGGGTCGCCCCCTGGGCTTACACAGCGGGCTTGTAGACGGCTACGGCGCAGGCGCTGCCGAGGCCGATGTTGTGCTGGAGGGCGACGCGGGCGCCTTCCACCTGGCGCTTGCCGGCCTGGCCGCGGAGCTGCCAGGTGAGTTCGGCGCACTGGGCGAGGCCGGTGGCGCCGAGGGGGTGGCCCTTGGAGATCAGGCCGCCGGAGGGGTTGACGACCCACGTGCCGCCGTAGGTGGTGGCCTGGTCGTCGATGAGCTTGTGGCCCTCGCCGACCTCCGCCATGCCGAGCGCCTCGTAGGTGATGAGCTCGTTGGCGCTGAAGCAGTCGTGGAGCTCGATGACGTCGACGTCCTCGATGGAGACCTGGGCCTCGTCCATGGCCTTGCGGGCGGCGAGCTGGGAGACGCCGAAGCCGACGACCTGGATGGAGGAGTGGTCCTCGAAGCTCTGCGGGGTGTCGGTGGCGATGTAGTGGCCGGCGATCTCGACGGCCTGGTCCCACAGGTCGTGCTCGTCGAGGAACCGCTCGCTGACGACGATCGCGGCGCCCGCACCGTCGGAGGTGGGGGAGCACTGCAGCTTGGTCAGCGGGTCGAAGATCATCGTGGCGTTCTTGACGTCGTCGAGCGAGTACTCGGTCTGGAACTGCGCGTACGGGTTGTTGACCGAGTGCTTGTGGTTCTTCCAGCCGATCCAAGCGTAGTGGTCGGGGGTGGAGCCGTACTTCTCCATGTGCTCGCGGCCGGCGTTGCCGAACATCTGCGGCATGGGCGCCTTGTCCAGCTCCCACTCGCGGCCGGCGGTCATGGAGCGCAGGTGGTGGTCGATGATGGTGACCTTGGACTCGCCGACGCCCGCGCCGAGGGAGCCCTTCTTCATCTTCTCCATGCCGAGCGCGAGGGCGCAGTCGGCGAGGCCGCCGCGGACGGCCTGGCGGGCGAGGAACAGCGCGCTGGAGCCGGTCGCGCACGCGTTCATGACGGTCATGACGGGGATGCCGGTCATGCCGGTCTCGTAGAGGGCGCGCTGGCCCATCGACCCGTACATCGAGCCCGCGTAGGCCATCTCGACCTTGTCGTAGCCGATGCCGGCGTCCTTCAGGGCGTTGCCGACGGCCTCCTTGGCCATGTCGGGGTACTCCCAGTCGCGGGAGCCGGGCTTCTCGAACTTGGTCATGCCCACGCCGACGACGAAGGTGCGGTTGGCCATCGGGCTCGCCTCCTGTTACCGAATGCTGTTCGGTCACACGATAACCCGCCGGGCGCCGGGCGGGGCGGGCGCTCCCGATGATCGGGACGAAGCCGCCGGTCAGCCGGTCATCTCGGACGAGAGCGCGGCGGCGAAGGCGTCCACGTCCGCCTCGGTCGTGTCGAACGAGCAGACCCAGCGGACCTCGCCGGTCGCCTCGTCCCAGGTGTAGAAGGGGAACCGCTTGCGGAGCCGGTCGGCGACCTCGGCGGGGATGCGCGCGAAGACGGTGTTCGCCTGCACGGACTGGGTGATCTCCACGCCCGGCACCGCGCGGGCGGCGGACTCCAGGCGGGCGGCCATCGCGTTGGCGTGGGAGGCGTTGCGCAGCCACAGGTCGCCGTCCAGCAGCGCGACGAGCTGCGCCGACACGTACCGCATCTTGGACGCCAGCTGCATGCTCGACTTGCGCAGGTAGTCCACCCCGCGGACCGCGTCCGGGTTCAGGACGACGACCGCCTCGCCGAGCAGCAGCCCGTTCTTGGTGCCGCCGAACGACAGGACGTCCACGCCCGCGTCGGTGGTGAGGGCGCGCAGCGGGACGCCGAGGGACGCGGCCGCGTTGGCGATGCGGGCGCCGTCCATGTGCACGGTCAGGCCGCGCTCGTGCGCCGCCGCCGCGACCGCCGCGGTCTCTTCAACCGTGTAGACGGTGCCCAGCTCGGTGCTCTGGGTGATCGACACGACGGCCGGCTGCCGCCGCTGGATGTTGCCGAACCCCGTCGCGTGCGCGGCGACGAGGCCGGGCGTCAGCTTGCCGTCGGGGGCCGGCACCGTGACCAGCTTCAGCCCGGCGATCTTCTCGGCGGCGCCGCACTCGTCGGTGGTGATGTGCGCGGACTCGGGGCACACGACCGAGCTCCACCGCTCCGACATCGCCTGCAGCGACACCACGTTCGCGCCCGTTCCGTTGAACACCGGGAACACCTCGGCGCGGTCGCCGAAATGCCGCCGGACGACGTCGCGGAGCCGGCCCGTCACCGCGTCCTCGCCGTAGGCGGGCTGGTGCCCGTCGTTGACCTCGGCGAGCGCGGCGAGGATCTCCGGATGGACACTGGCCTGGTTGTCGCTGGCGAATCCGCGCACGGCGGAGGGACGGTTCTCGGGCGGGTGAGTCATGCGTCCATTCTCGGGGACGCCGGCGGCTCCCGTTCCCGCCGCCGCCCCTAGGCCGGGCGGTCGGTGATGTTCTGCACCGGGGCGGGGGCGGTGTCGGCCGGGGGCTCGGCGGCGCGCAGCGCCATCCGGGCGCGCATGGCGTCGAGGTCGTCGCCGAACCTGGCCACGGTGGACTGCAGGTCGCGCCACAGCCCGGTGCGCTGCTCCAGCTGGGCGACCTTGGTGCGCAGGTCGCCGATGCGCCGCTCGGCGGTCTCCAGCCGGGTGCGGTTCCCGGCGGTGTCGCGGCCGGTGCGGATCAGGCTGGTGGCGACGGCGGCGAGGTCGCGCTCGGTGTCGTCCATGCGCTCGTCGATGCGCGGCAGCAGCCGGTCGTTGAGCTGCCCGACGAGGGAGTCCAGTTCGGTGCGGATCGTGCGCAGTTCGGCGTCCTGGTCGCGGACGGCCTGCTCTAGACTCGCCACGCGTTCGAGGTAGGAGGGCAGCAGCCGACCGAGCTCCGCAGACCGTTCCAGATCTCGTCCCACCTTGACGAGAAGGCCCATGCCCTCGCGCAGATGGCGCTCCGCCTCGGCGGCGGCGCGGCGGACGAGACCCGGGATCACGGTCATGGCGCTCCCTCCAGGGGCCGGTCGGTGGATTCTCCTTAAACTGTAGGCGAACCGGCCGTGAACGTTTTGTGAACCCAGAGGTTTATTTCTGGGAGCGGGCCCGCTTCCGGGCGGCCGGTGGACGCTCCGTCCGCGCCTGCGGTGGCGGGCTGCAGGCGCACAGGCCCCGGCGGACGATGAGCCAGGCGCGCTCGGCGGTGTAGTCCGCCGCGCTGAGCGCCGGTCGGACACGGTGGCAGGTCAGGCAGAGCATGCGGTGTTCGTCCTCCCCGTGAGGCCGGGAGCCCCCCGCGCCCGGTGGGTCCTTGCCCGCCGCCCCGCGCGCATTCCCCCCGGACGCGCGACGGGGCGGCGGGACCCACAGGATGGCCCTTCGTCTCCCAGCCGCCGGCAACGCTACGGGCCCGCACGTTGCATGCACGTTGCGACCATCCGATCACGGACCGTGTCCCGATCCGGCCGTGCGGGATCCGCCGAATCGGTTGCGCGGAACCCGCCGGTGGGCCGATCCTCGGACCGGCCGAAAGTTCTCTCCGGGGGAAAGGACTGATGGTGGTGCGCGATCCGGTGGCCGTCCGTCCGTCCATCTCCGCGTCGTGGCGCCGCTCCCGGGACGCCGGCGTCGACGGCGCCATCGAGGCGGCCCCGCTGGCGTTCGACCGCGACTCCCTCGCCGACGCCCGCGGCGCCCATCCGCTGCGGCCGCACCTGCCGCTGCTGGAGGCGCTGCTGCACCGGGTCGCCGACGAGACCGAGCACCTGATGGTGATCACCGACGCGGACGGGCACGTGCTGTGGACGCAGGGCCCGCCCGCCGCGCGCCGCGCCGCCGAGGCGATCGGGCTGACCGAGGGGTTCCGGTGGGCGGAGGACGCCGTCGGCACCAACGGGATCGGCACCGCCCTCGCCGCGGGCCGGCCCGAGTACGTCTACGCCGCCGAGCACGTCGCGCACGTCCTGCACCGCTGGTCGTGCGCGGGCGCGCCGATCATCGACCCCGACTCGGCGCGGGTCGTCGGCTGCATCGACGTCAGCGCGACCGTGGCGGCGCTGCATCCGGCGACGGTCGCGCTCGTCGCCGCCGCCGCGCGGCTGGCCGAGTCCCGGCTGGAGAACGAGATGCTGGTGCGGGACGAGCGGCTGCGCGAGCGGCTGCTGCCGCACCTGCGCGGGCTCGGGGAGGCGGGCCTGCTGGTCACCGCCACCGGCCGGGTCGTCGCGGCGGGCGCGGCGGGGCTGCGGGGCCTGCGGGTGCCCGCGCCCGAGCCCGGCGGGACGGTCCCGCTGCCGGACGGCCGGGTCGCCGTCGCCGAGCCGCTCGGCGAGGCGTTCCTGCTGCGGCTCGCCGACCGGGTCGGCGCGCGTGTGCTGCCCGTCGCGGGGGCGCGCGAGGCGGCGGTGCGGCCGGCCGCCGCGGACGGGCCGCTGCTGGCGCTGTCGCTGCTCGGCGGCGGGCAGCCGCACGCGCTGCTGGACGGCCGGCGGTTCGACCTGACGCTGCGGCACGCCGAGATCCTCGCGCTGCTCGCCCTGCATCCGCGCGGGCTGAGCGGCGACCGGCTGTCGCTGTACCTGTACGGCGACGACGGCAGCCCCGCGACCGTCCGGCCCGAGATCCACCGGCTCCGCCAGCAGTTCGGCGACGTCGTCCGCGCCCGCCCGTACCGGCTCGGCTGCATGGTCGAGGCCGACTTCCTCACCGTCCGGCGGCTGCTGGAGGAGGGCGACGTCGCGGGCGCGGTGCGGCTGTACGGGGGCGAGCTGCTGCCCCGCTCGGACGCGCCGGCGATCCGCGCGGAGCGCGACGAGCTGGCGGTGCGGGTGCGGCGGCACGCCCTCGACCGGGGCGGCGCCGACGCGCTGTGGACCTACGCGCAGACCGAGCCGGGGCGCACCGACCTGGAGGCGCTCGAACGGCTCCGCGCGGTCCTGCCGGCGGGTGATCCGCGGCGGGCGACCGTCGCCTCGCGCAGCGACCGGCTCCTCAACGGCGAGCCCTAGCGGCTCTAGGTGGCGGGGGCGCCGACGTCGGCGAGGTGGGAGCAGTCGTTGTAGCAGACGGCCCGGAGTTCGGAGCCGTCGCTGCGCCAGCGGGTGACCGAGGCGTTGGCGACCGGCTCCCGCTCGATCTCCATGACGTCCTTCTCGGTGAGGTCCTCGACCAGGTAGCGGGTCATGACGATGATCGCGTCGTGGGTGACGACGAGGACGCGGCCGCCGGGGGCGTCGGCCTCCAGGTCGCGGTAGAAGCTGCGCAGCCGCAGCGCCAGGTCGGCCCACGACTCGCCGCCGGGCGGACGGTAGTAGAACTTGCCGAGCTGGTGCAGCCGGGCCGCCTCGTCGGGGAACCGGCGCTTGACGCCGAGGGCGGTGAGGCCCTGCAGGACGCCCTGCTCGCGGTCGCGGAGCCGCTCGTCCACCCGCAGGACGAGGCCGCCCGGGTCCTGCGGGGCGGCGTAGGACGTCCGCGCGAGCGCGATCTTCGCGGTGTCGACGGTGCGCAGGTAGGGGGAGGCGATGACGTGCGTCGGGCGCTCGTCCGCCGGCAGCGCGGCGAGCCAGCGGCCGAGCGTCGCCGCCTGGGCGCGGCCGGTGCCCGACAGCGGGATGTCGGCGTCGCGCTCGGAGATGCCGGCCTCCTCGGCGTCGGTGCCGAGCACCGCCTGGTAGGCGAGGTTGCCGGTGCTCTCACCGTGCCGGGTCAGGTTCAGCCACTGCAGCGCTCTCACGCCCGCCATGCTGCCATGCCGCGCGGACGGCCCGTCCCCGCCGCGGTCCGGGCGGTGGGCGGGCGGGGTGCGGGCCGAGGGCGGGCGCGGCTCGATGCGGCTCTGCTCTACAGCCGGTAGTACTCTCGTTGCCGTGACCGACGTCCTGGGCACCGCGATCATCGTGGTGGCGCTGCTGACCGCCGCCTACGCGCTGGTGTCGGCGCTGCGCAACCGGGCGATGGACCTGGGGCACCTGATCGGGCTCGGCGTCCTGGAGGCGCTGCTGATCGCGCAGGCCGCCGCGGCGTTCGTCAAGCTCGGCGGCGGTGAGGGCCCGGACGGCACCGCCACCTTCGTCGGCTACCTGCTCGGCTCGCTGCTCATCCCGGTGGCGGGCGCCGGGTGGGGGCTGCTGGAGCGCACCCGGTGGGGGTCCGGCGTGATCGTCATCGCCGGGGTGGCCGTCGCCGTCATGGTCGTCCGGATGAACCAGCTGTGGAGTGGCACCGGTGTCTGAGTCCGATCGGGCGCGGCCCGAGCCCGTCCGGCCCGAGCCCGCCGAGCCCGACCGCGCCGGGCCCGGGACCCGTGCGGACGGCGGCGCCCGCGCCGGCGCCGGCGCCCGCACGGGCGGCGGGACCCGCCCCGGCACCGCCGCCGGACCGGGGCGGCTGCTGGTCGCCGTCTACGCGGTCTTCGCGCTCGCGGCCGGTGCGCGGGCGGCGGTGCAGATCGCCACCAAGTACTCCGAGGCGCCGCTCGCCTACGTCCTGTCGGCGTTCGCCGCGGCCGTCTACGTCCTGGCGACGGTCGCGCTGGCGCGCGGCGGCCGGACGTCGTTCCGGGTCGCGGTCGCCGCCTGCTCCACCGAGCTGGCGGGCGTGCTGATCGTGGGCACGCTCAGCGTCGCCGACTCCGCGGCGTTCCCCGACGAGACCGTCTGGTCCATGTTCGGGCGCGGCTACGGCTTCGTCCCGCTGGTGCTGCCGGTCGTGGGACTGCTGTGGCTGCGCCGCACCGCCCGCGCGGCCGGCGGGAGCGCGGCGGGCGGTGGGCGCCCTGTGAGCGGCGGCGTGTGAGCCCTCCGGCCACAGGTGTCTTGAGGTGGTGCCGCGGCCGGTCATGCCGCCGCGGACAGTGAGCGGCCGCCGATCGGGAGGGCGTGCACGGCGGCCCGGGTGACGGCCTCGACCTCGTCCGGCGACAGCTCGGCGGTGGGGTTGCGGCGCATCCAGCGGATCAGCTTCAGCGGCGGCGCGAAGACGATGCCGTCCGCGGCGAACGGGGTGCGGACGAGCTGACCGCCGTGCACCGCCAGCACCGGCGTCACCCGCACCGGCACCTCGGCGACGCCGGAGATGGCCAGCGCGGCGGCCTCGGCCCGCGCGGTCAGAGCCCCCACCAGCTTGGACTGGGTGCGGCCGTCGATGAACAGCTTGCCGCCGTGGTGGGAGATCTCCGCGTCCGGGGGCCACGCCTCGTTGTGGACGAGCCACACGCCGCCCGGGCCGACCACGATCTCGTCGGCGGTGCCGTGGCCGGGGACGGTCCGCGCGTGCAGCACCCGGTGCCCGCGCCGCTCCAGCGTGTGGCGCAGCAGCCGGTCGGTGCGCTGCTCGCCGCGCAGCCCGAGCCGCCACACCCGCGTCGAGTGGTACACGCGCCAATGGACGAACACGTCCGCCGCCGCCACCAGAATGCCCATCAGGATTCCGAAAACGGCGTTGACGAGCAGTGCGCACAGTATGACCGTCGCCGTGGCCAGAAATGCGCGGGTCCGCAATCTCCCTTTTCGGCCGCGCTGCCAGAGCTCCTCGTACACCGCCTGAGGCGAGCCGCCGGTGAACGCGGCCCTGTCCCTGAGGTAGATGGAGCTGCCGAACATGCCGAACCTCCCAGCACCTGCGATGACGCCATCATTATGGGGATACCCAAGGCATTGCCGCTACAGTTGCAAGGGTGACTTAAATCAAACTCCCAGGTCACTTCCTGGTCTTGAAATCATTGCTCACCTGGTCTTTCGCCGGGATTGGCGTAGGCTGTTCCGGGAGAAACCGGGAACGCCGAATGAAAGGCACGATGCAACTTCCACGGCAACATTCGGAGCCTTTTTCGGTGCAATGGATTTCCGTCGCGGCGGGCGGGCGCGGCAGACTGGGGCGATGCACCTCAGCGCCGCCGAGAACCTGCCCGTCCGCAGTGCCGTCCCCGCGCTGCGCGCGGCCCTCGGCCTCGGCGGCGGCGATGGCGGTGGCGGCGGCGCGGCGGTGCTGGCGGCGCCGCCCGGCACCGGCAAGACCACGCTCGTGCCGCTCGCCCTCGCCGGGCTCGCGCTCGGCAGCCCGGCCGCCGCCGGGAAGGTCCTCGTGCTGGAGCCCCGCCGCCTCGCCGCCCGCGCCGCGGCCCGCCGCATGGCCTGGCTGCTCGGCGAACGCGTCGGCGGACGGGTCGGCGTCACCGTCCGGGGGGAGAACCGTCCCGGCACCCGCGTGGACGTCGTCACCACCGGGGTCGTCCTGCAGCGCCTGCAGTCCGATCCGGAACTGGCGGACGTCGGCACGGTGATCCTGGACGAGTGCCACGAGCGGCACCTGGACGCCGACACCGCGCTGGCGTTCCTGCTGGACGTCCGCGCCGCGCTCCGCCCGGACCTGCGCCTCGTCGCGGCGTCCGCGACCGCCGACACCGGCCCGTGGGCCCGCCTCCTCGGCGACGCGCCGGTGGTGGAGACCGCGGCGGCGCTGCACCCGGTGGAGACGGTCTGGGCGCCGCCGGACCGCCCCGTCCCGCCGCCGCACGGCCTGCGCGTCGACCCGGCGTTCCTCGCGCACGTCGCCGCGACCGTCCGCCGCGCGGTGGCCGAACGCGACGGCGACGTCCTGTGCTTCCTGCCGGGCGTGGGCGAGATCTCCCGCGTCGCCGGGATGCTCGGCGGCCTGCCCGCCGACGTCCTGCAGATCCACGGCCAGGCGCCCCGCGCCGTGCAGGACGAGGTGCTCGCCCCGTCCTCCCGCCGCCGGGTCGTCCTCGCCACGTCGGTCGCCGAGTCGAGCCTGACCGTGCCCGGCGTCCGCGCGGTCGTCGACGGCGGCCTCGCCCGCGAGCCCCGCACCGACCACGCCCGCGGCCTGGGGTCGCTCACCACCGTCCGCGCGTCCCGCGCCACCGCCGAGCAGCGCGCCGGCCGCGCCGGGCGGGAGGCGCCCGGCGCCGTCTACCGCTGCTGGACGCAGGCCGAGCACGACCGCCTGCCCGCCCGCCCCCGCCCCGAGATCGAGCTGGCCGACCTGACCGGCTTCGCGCTCCAGGCGGCCTGCTGGGGCGACCCCGCCGCGACCGGCCTCGCCCTGCCCGACCCGCCCCCGCCCGCCGCGATGGACGCCGCCCGCGCCGCCCTGCGCGCCCTCGGCGCCGTCGAGGACGGCCGGGTCACCGACCGGGGCCGCCGCCTGGCCGGCATCGGCCTGCACCCCCGCCTCGCCCGCGCCCTGCTCGACGGCGCCGCCGAGGTGGGCCCCCGGGCCGCCGCCGAAGTCGTGGCGCTGCTGTCGGAGCCGCCGCCCCGCTCCGCCGGCGACGACCTGACCGCCACGTGGCGCGCCCTCCGCCGCCAGAACCGCCCCGCCGACGCCCACGCCGCCCGCTGGCGCGACGAGGCCGCCCGCCTCCGCAGATCCCTCACCGCCCCGCCCGCCCCCACCCGCCCGCCCGCGAACGAGGCGCCGCGCACACCGGCCGGCCTCCCCACCGCGGACCCGCCCCCCTGCGGTGAGTATCAGCCTGGTGGCGAGTATCAGCCGGGTGGCGAGTATCGGCCGGGTGATGAGCAAGGGGCCGGTTGTGACGGTCGGCCGGGTGGTGATCGTCGGCCGGGTGGTGATGTGCGCGGGCGGGGGGACGATCGTGTCGCGGGGACGGTGGTGGCGTTGGCGTTTCCGGAGCGGGTGGCGCGGGCGCGGCGGGGGAGCGGGTATCTGATGGCGTCCGGGACGGGGGCCGTGCTCGCCGGCGGGTCGGCGCTCGCCGGGGCGCGGCCCGAATGGCTGGCGGTCGCGGCAGCGGACCGTCCGGCCGGGTCGGCGTCGGCGCGGGTGCGGCAGGCCGTGGTGATCGGCGAGGACGTGGCGCGGGCCGCGGCGGCGCCGCTGCTGGAGACGGCCGACGAGGTCGCCTGGCGGGACGGGGACGTGGCGGCGCGCCGGGTCGAGCGGCTCGGCGCGATCGAACTGGACGCCCGCCCGCTGCGCGACCCCGATCCTGACCTGGTGCGGGCCGCGCTGCTGGACGGGGTGCGCGCCGAAGGCCTCGGGCTGCTCACCTGGACGCCCGGTGCCGTCGCGCTGCGGCGGCGGCTGGCGTTCCTGCGCGGGGCGCTCGGCGAGCCGTGGCCGGACGTCGGCGACGCGGCGCTGCTGGAGCGGGTCCCCGAGTGGCTGGCGGGCGCGCGGCGGCGCGCCGATCTCGCGAAGGTCGACGTCGCGGGGATGCTGCGCGGGCTGCTGCCCTGGGAGCAGGCCAAGCGGCTGGACGAGTACGCGCCCGAGCGGGTCGAGGTCCCGTCCGGGTCGCGGATCCGGGTCGACTACTCGGGCGAGCGGCCCGTCCTCGCGGTGAAGCTCCAGGAGCTGTTCGGGTGGGACGCCGCGCCGCGGCTCGCGGGCGGCCGGGTGCCGCTGGTGGTGCACCTGCTGTCCCCGGCCGGGCGCCCCGCCGCCGTCACCGCCGACCTCGCCTCGTTCTGGCGAGAGGGCTACCGGGCGGTGCGGGCCGAGCTGCGCGGACGCTACCCGAAGCACCCGTGGCCCGAGGACCCGGCCACCGCCGTCCCGACGAAGCGGACCAAGCGGGCTAGCGGGAGCTGATCAGGACCTCGATGCCGTCCAGGACGCGGGCGAGGCCGAACTCGAACGCGCGGGTCGGCGCGGCGGGGGCGCCGTACTCCTGGCCGGCGGCGGTCCCGACCCGGGTGCCGAGCGGGTAGTCGGCCTCGTCCACGAGCGCGTCGAGCACGGGGGCGACCGACTCCCACCACTGCTCGTCGCTCACGCCGGTGCGCCGCTCGGCCTCGGCGGCGGTGACCGAGACGCGGGCGGCGCTCTCGGCGAAGCCGGTGACGAGCGCGACCACCGAGTCCATCTCCAGGTCGGTGAGGCCGAGGCCGTCCACGGCGCGCAGCTCGTACTCGTACTTGCCGAGCGTGCTCGGGCCCATCGGCGGGCGCGCCATGGTGATCTGCAGCAGCCACGGGTGCCGGTGGAACAGGGCCCAGTTGTCGCGCGCGATGTGCTCCAGCCGGGCCCGCCAGTGCGCGTCGCCGGGCGGGGTCAGCTCGCCGAACGCGCGGTCGACCATGACGTCGATCAGCTCGGCCTTGCCCGGGACGTAGGTGTAGATCGACATGGGCGCGACGCCCAGCTCGTCGGCGATGCGGCGCATGGACAGCCCGTCCAGGCCCTCGGCGTCGGCCAGCGCGATCGCCGTGCGGACGATCTCCTCGGCGGTCAGCTTCGGCTTCGGCCCGCGCCTGGGCGGCGCCTGGACGCCCCACAGCAGCTCCAGGCTGCGTTTCGGGTCGCCGCTCCCGCTGTACTCGGTCACCCTCCGATCCTTCCAGGGATGAAACTCTGTACGACGTACGTTATATTGCCCGCGATGGTAAATCCGTACGACGTACATAGTTTGGAGGGCGCATGACCGAACCACGGCCGGCGGTCGTCGCCGAGGGGCTGCGCAAGCGCTACGGCGGCACCGAGGCCCTCGCCGGGCTCGACCTGCGCGTGCCCGCCGGCACCGTGCACGGGCTGCTCGGCCCGAACGGCGCGGGCAAGACCACCGCCGTCCGGGTCCTGACCACGCTGGCCAGGCCGGACGGCGGCACCGCCCGGGTCGCCGGGCACGACGTCGTGCGCGAGGCGGGGGAGGTGCGGCGCAGCATCGGGCTCGTCGGGCAGCACGCGGCGGTCGACGAGATCCTCGGCGGGCGGCAGAACCTCGTCATGTTCGGCCGCCTCTACCACCTCGGCGCGCGGGAGGCGCGGCGGCGGGCGGACGAGCTGCTGGAGCGGTTCCGGCTCACCGACGCCGCGGACCGGGCCGCGGGGGAGTACTCCGGCGGCATGCGGCGGCGCCTCGACCTGGCCGCCTCGATGATCCTCGCGCCGCCGGTGCTGTTCCTGGACGAGCCGACCACCGGCCTCGACCCGCGCGCCCGGGGCGAGGTCTGGGACGCGATCCGCGCGCTGGTGGACGGCGGCACGACCGTCCTGCTGACCACCCAGTACCTGGAGGAGGCCGACCGGCTCGCCTCGGGCATCTCGGTGATCGACCACGGCCGCGTCATCGCCGAGGGCACCCCCGACCAGCTGAAGAGGCGGTTCGGCGGCGACCGGATCGAGGTCGTGGTGGACGATCCCGCCGCCCTCGGCGACGCCGCCCGCATCGTCGGCCGGGTCGCGGCCGGGGAGGTCGACGTGGACGCCGAATCCCTGCGGATCGGGGCGCCGGTGCCCGAGCGGGCCGCTGCCCTGACCGAGGCCGTCCGCGCCCTGGACGAGGCGGGCCTCAAGGTCGCCGACATCGGCCTGCGCAGACCCACCCTGGACGAGGTGTTCCTGCACCTCACCGACAACAAGAAGAAGGAGGAGGTGCCCTCATGAGCGTCCAGACGCTCCGCTGGGCGGTCGCCGACGGGCGGACGCTGACCGGCCGGGCCCTCGCCCACTGGGCCCGGCAGCCCGGCCAGATCGCCCTCGGGCTGCTGTTCCCGGTGATGGTCGTGCTGATGATGGGCTACCTGTTCGGCGGGCAGATGGACGTCCCCGGCGGCGGCAGCTACCGGGCGTTCATCGTCCCCGGCATGTTCGCGCTGACGATGGCGTTCGGCGTCGAGGAGACGTTCGTGCGCGTGGCGGGCGACGCGGCGAAGGGCGTGACCGACCGGTTCCGCACGATGCCGATGTCGCCGTCCGCCGTGGTCGTCGGGCGGGTCGCCGCCGACATGATCCACTCGGTGGCCGGGCTGGCGGTGATGGCGGCCTGCGGTGTGCTGATCGGCTGGCGCGTCGAGGACGGCGCCGCGAAGGCCCTCGCCGGGTTCGGGCTCCTGCTGCTCCTGCGGTTCGCGCTCATCTGGATGGGCGTCTACCTCGGGCTCGTCGCCAAGGGCCCGGAGTCGGTGGCGGCCGTGCAGATCCTGGTGTGGCCGATCGGGTTCCTGTCCAGCGCGCTGATCGCACCGAGCACGATGCCCGGCTGGCTCGGCGCGATCGCCGAGTGGAACCCGATGTCGGCGACCGTCACCGCGTGCCGCGAGCTGTTCGGCTCGCCCGTCGCCGGCGACTCGTGGGCGGCGCAGCACAGCCTGCTGATGGCGCTGGTGTGGCCGCTGGTGATCGCGGCGGTGTTCGTCCCGCTGTCGGTCCGCCGGTACCGGGCGATGGGCCGCTAGGGCAGCACCGAGGCCCGGTGCCGGGCCAGCGGCAGCGCCGGGTAGCACGCCTCCGGCAAGGGCTCCGCGCCGTTCAGCGCGGTGCGGAGCCTCGCCCCGACGGCGGCCGCGTCGTAGGGCTGGACGACGCACAGCTCGGCCTGCATCGCCTGCCGCGCCGCCGCCATCAGCGCCGGGACGTCCCCGACGATCACGACCTCGGACGGGGCGTCGCCGTAGGACAGCCGGACGGCGAGGGCGTGCATCCCGGCGGTGCCGGCGCCCTCGTAGCGGAACTCGCACACCAGGCGGTCGCCGTCCAGCGGCCCCTCCTGGATCAGCCACGCCTGGCCGGGCACGACCCGCCCGAGCGAGCCCTCCCACGGCGCGGCCGGGACGCCGCCGAGCGCACCGGCCGCGCGCCCCGCCGCCGCGCGGCCCTTCACCGGGCCGATCGCGGCGATCGCCCGCAGGAACGCCCGCGCGCCCGGGGTCGCCGCCGCGCGCAGGCAGCCGATCAGGTCGCCGAGCGCGGCGAGCCGCCCCTGCTCGTGCGGGGCCGCCGCCTCCAGCGCGCCGAGCTGCGCGGACGTCCACACCTCCGCCTGCAGCGGGCCGGGCAGCGCCGGGAGGGCGTCGGCCTCCCGGACGTAGGCCTCGTACACCTCGCGGAGCCCCGGCAGCATCAGCTCGGGGCCTGGGGAAGACCGGCGCGCACTCACCCCTCAAGGGTAGGAGACGCCCCGGGCCGGGGAGCACGGGGAGCGGCGCGTCCCGGACGGCCGGTGTGCGGCCGGGCCGGCCGGGACGCGCCGCGGGCCTGCGCCGGTCCTGCGCCGCTCCTATGCGGGGACGGTCAGGAGCGTGCGTCCCGCGCCGATCGTGCGGACCTCGAACCGGGCGATCTCGTCGGGCCGCAGCGCCGTGCCGCCCTGCAGCGCCAGCCGCGGCTGCGGCGACCCCGGCAGCCCGTACCCCCTGGCGGGGACGGACCAGCCGACGACGGTGTGCGCGCTGCCGCGCTCGTCCACCGCGACCAGCTCGCACTCCAGCGGCCCGCGGACCCTGCTCAGCTCCATCCCGATCCGGCTGCCCCACGCCTTCGGCTGCACCGCGACCGTGCCGCTCACGCCGGTGCCCGCGTCGGTGGCCGAGACCCGCCGCCCGTCCCGCAGCAGCGCGGCCGTGCCGTCGTCCTGCCCCGCGGGCGGGGACGCCGAGGTCCCGCGGTCGGCGCCGAGCGTGAACCCGGTGCCGAGCGCCCCGCCGAGCAGCACGACCCCGGCGGCGGCCGCGGCCAGCGCCCGCGCCGCCCGGTGCCGGCGCCGCCGGCCGGCCCGGTGCCGCAGCAGGTCCGACACCACGGCGGGCTCGGGCGGGACCGGCATCGCGTCGGCGGGCTCGGCGATCGGCGCGATGCCGTCCAGCGTCCGGGCGATCCCGCGCAGCATGCCGAGCTCGTCGTGGCAGGACGGGCACGCCGGCAGGTGCGCCTCGAACGCCCGGCGGTCGGGCTCCTCCAGCAGGCCGAGGGCGTAGGCGCCGACGTCGATGTGCGGCGGATCCGCGATCACGGCGTCACGCCCCTCTCCTCCAGGGCGACGCGCAGCGCCCTGAGCGCGTAGTAGACCCGGGACTTCACGGTGCCCACGGGGATGCCGAGGTGCCGGGCCGCCTCGTTGACCGAGCGGTCCCGGAAGAAGGTCTCGTTGAGGACCTCGCGGTGGGCGGGGGACAGCGCGAGGAGGGCTTCGGACACGACGACGGAGCGCAGCAGATCCTCCAACCCGTCGGGCACGCGCATGTTCTCCAGCGGGCCCTCGCCCGCCTCCTGCGGCCGTGCGTTCTTGCGGCGCTGGTCGTCGATGACGATCCGGCGGGCGACGGTCGCGAGCCACGGCAGCAGCGAGGCCGCGTTCTCGTCGAGCTGGTGCGCGCTGCGCCACGCCCGGATCATGGTCTCCTGCACCACGTCCTCGGCCCAGTGCCGGTCGCCGCCGGTGAGGCGCAGCACGAAGGACAGCAGCGGGCGCCCGTACACGCGGTAGAGCTCGGTCACGATCACCTGGTCGTCCACGCCGCCGTCGGGCTGCGGGCCGCGGAACCAGCTCCACGGTCCGGGCGGGCGTTCGCGGGTGGCCGAGGCGGCCGGTGATCTGTGGGCCATCGGGGTCTCCGGGCGGTGCGGGGGCGGTGCGGGGCGGATCGACGCGGTGACCGTGTGTCGGGTGTCACGCTGGGAGGCAGTACGCGATGCCGGGGCCGCCCGGTTCAACCGGGACCGGTTCGTGGTGGATTTTCCAGTTGAGTCCTTACTAGTTCGCCATGTTTTACTGACCCTCGGCGCGGACGGTCTCCGTGTCGCGTCCAAGGGGCGTGACAGACCGCGACACGATTCCGTTAACGGAGTCCTCCGCCGGGGCAACGCTCACTCCACGCTTGGAGCGAATGCGGGCATCGGGCCCATTTGCCCATACAGGACCGAGGGGCGGGATCGGCACAGTGGAAGGAAACGGGGAAGCACAGCTCAGCTACCGCCTGCTGCTGGCGGTGGACATCCAGGGGTACAGCAAGCGCGACACGCGCGAGCAGCTGCTCGCGCAGCGGCAGCTGTCGGACGCGCTCGACCGCGCGGCGCGCGGCGTCGGCCTCGACCGGGCCGGCTGGGCCAAGCAGGTCGGCGGGGACGGCGAGCTCGCCACCCTGCCGGAGGGGGTCGACCCGGCGCCGGTGGCCGGCGACTTCGTCGTCCTGCTCGACGAGGCGCTGCGCGAGACCAACCGGGACCCCGGCCGGTTCCGGCTGCGGGTGCGGCTCGCGATGCACCACGGCACGCTCACCGCCGGGCCGTTCGGGCCGGCCGGCGACGCGCCCATCGTCGTCCAGCGGCTGCTGGACGCGATGCCGCTGCGCCGGCTGCTGACCGACGACCCCGGCCGCGACCTGGCCTACGTCGTCTCGGACTCGCTGTTCGAGGACGTCGTCCGGACCGGGTTCTGCGCGCTGCCGCCGCACGAGTTCCAGGCGGTCAAGGTGGTCGCGAAGGGCGCCGCGTTCCGCGGCCACATCCACACCGGCCGCGCCGCCCGCCGCACGGTCCGCCGCGAGGCGGACGCCGGCGGCGAGCGGGGCGGCCCGGCCGCCGGGGCGGCGCCGCACGCCCGCGTCCTGACCCTCCCGACCGCCGCCGCGCGGTAGCCGGGAAGGGAACCGGGGACGGCGTGGTTGTGGGCGGGAAAGCCGATCTCTTCCAGGGAGGCCGACGATGGCGGACGACGCGGCGCTCGTGGCGCTGCTCAAGGACCGGGACCTCGGGGTGCTGGCGACGCTGAAGCGGGACGGGCGGCCGCAGCTGTCCAACATCAACTACCACTTCGACGAGGACCGCCGGCTCGTCCGGATCTCGGTCACCGCCGACCGCGCCAAGACCCGCAACCTCGCCCGCGACCCGCGCGCGAGCCTGCACGTCAGCGCCCCGGACGGCTGGTCGTGGGCGGTCGCCGAGGGCACCGCCGAGCTGTCGGCCGTCGCCGCCGATCCGCACGACGCGACCGTCGAGGAACTGGTCGGGGTGTACCGCGACATCCGCGGCGAGCACCCCGACTGGGACGACTACCGGCGCGCCATGGTCGCCGACGGCCGCGTCGTCGTCCGCCTCCACGTCGAGCGCCTCTACGGCCAGGCCGGCTGAGGCCGCCGGGCCGGGGGCCCGGCGGCCTTGTGAGGGTGGTGCGCGGGTGGCTACGGTTCGGTGATGATCCAGGCCACCGCCACCACCAGCGCCGCACCCGAAGAGGTGTTCCGGCACCTGGCCGTCCCGGAGGCGTGGGGCGCGTGGGGCAAGTTCCCCACGCCCGCCCGGCAGGCGCGCAAGGGCGACACCACCGCCTACGGCGTCGGGACGGTCAAGAAGATCTGGCCCGCCAGCGAGCAGACCGTCGCCTACGAGCCGTACTCGCACTTCGGCTACATCGCCCTGTCGGGGCTGCCCGTGCGCCGCTACCGCTCCGACGTGTACCTGGAGGCCCGCGACGGCGGCACCGCCATCCGCTGGGAGGCGGTGTTCGAGCCGCTCATCCCCGGCACCCGCCCGCTGCTGCGGTTCGCGCTGGGCCTGATGCTGAAGTCGTTCGTCCGCTGGCTCCCCGCCCACGTCGAGCACTGCCCCGACACCTGCCCCGCCCGCCGCGCCGGCGACATCTGAGCGGGGACCGGGCCCGTTCTCATGCGGGGGCGGGCCGGAGACCGCGCGACCCCCCGCGCGGCCTCCGGCGAAAAGGTGCAGGCCGAGAGCACCCCGCAGTTCCCTCGGCCTGCACGACCTTGGCCCCCCTTGTCGGATCCCGGGTCAGACGGGATCCGGGCCGTACACCTCCCACAGCTCCCCGGCGAAGAACCGGCCGAAGTCGAGCAGCTTGCCCGCCCCGTCCGGGCCCGACGTGCGGAACGTCGTGAGCTGCCGCGCGAAGTCCGTCAGCTGGATGTGCAGCACCCCCGCCGCGACGACGTCCGCGCCGTCCTCCTCGTCCTCGCCGACGTGGCCCTCCAGCAGCCGCACGTAGAGCGTGGACGTGTCCGGCCAGATCCGCGTCGGCGGCCCGTGCAGGACGTTCTTGTGCCCGCTCAGCGTCCGCCGCCGGTCCTCGCCGTCGGTGTAGAACAGCCGGTACTTCATCAGCCGCCGGTCCTGCGCGCCGTCCGCGACGAACAGGTTGAACGTGCCCCGCTCGACCGGGCAGCGGCCCCCGTGCCCGCCGGCGTCGATCCACCCCTCGGCCTTCGCCTCGTGGCCGGGGTCGGCGAGGAACCGGTCGGTGTCGTCCGCGGTGATCGTCAGCCGGAACGACAGCGGCCGGCGCCCCTCGGCCAGCTCCCCGATCCGCGCGTCGCTCTCCCCGTAGGTGACGAACCCCTTCATCTCCTCGGTGAACGACAGCGACGTCCGGCCGGCGGCCGCGGGGGACGGTCCCCGTGCCCCGCCGCGGCCGTCCGGGACCGGGCCGGTCCGCTGCGCGGAGGCGCCCTCCGGCGCCCCCGCGGACGGACCGCTCGCCGAGCCGTTCGCCGCCCCGCCGAGCGAGCCGGCCCCCCCGGCCGGCTCGGCCCCCGTGGCAGACGGGGCGGTGCCCGACCCGTCCGCGCGCCCCCGTGCGGACGCGCCCTCCAGCAGCCGCGTCGCCAACCGGTCGGCGTGCGCGGCGATGGTGAGCGAGGGATTCGGGCCCACCGGACCCGGCATCGCCGCCCCGTCGGCGATGTAGAGGCCCGGGAACCCGAACACCTCGCCGAAGGCGTCGCAGACGCCCTCGCCCTGATGGCCCCCCATGGGGGCGCCGCCCAGCGGGTGGACGGTGATGATGCGCTTGCGGAACCACATCGGGTTGTCGTGGTAGTCGGCGCCGAGCACGTCCGCGATGCCCTGCATCGTCTTGCGGACGCGGTTGAACAGCGCCTCGCTGGTCTCGGCGTCCCAGTCGGCGGCGAGCCGGCCGCCCTTCAGGTGCAGCCGCCCGTCGGCGCTGTCGCGGCCCATGCCGAGCAGCGGCAGCGAGCTGACCGTGAGGGCGCCGTCGCCGATCAGATCGGCGATCTCCTTGGACAGGTTCGTGTCCGGCGCGTCCTTGAAGAACTCGGTGAACCGGTTCCACAGGAACTTCACCGCGCGCTCGAAGTCGTTGCCGAGGTCGAGGCTGTCGACGATCCAGTCGGTGAAGCCGGGGTAGCCGCCGTCCTGGATGTAGGCGCCGCGGCCCGCGCCGGGCACGCCGTCCAGCTCGTCCGGCAGCCGGATCGCGGTGGTGATCACCGGGCCGCGGCTGGCGTTCAGCGGCCGGACCCGGTTGCGGTCCTTGGCGCGCAGCAGGAACGTCAGCAGGTCGCCGTTGCCGCTGAACCGGGTGCCGAGCGCCCGCGACAGGCCGGGGAACGCGTCCCGCGACTTCAGCAGCAGGAACGTCGTGCCGTAGGTGCCGGCGCCGAGGACCAGCCGGTCGCAGGAGATCGTCCGGACGGGCGGGCGGCTCTTCTTCGTGGCCGGGTCGGCGTGGTGGACGTAGTCGACCTCGTACCCGCCGCCCGGGCGAGGCCGGATCGCCTTCACCTCGTGGGAGGTGCGGATGTCGGCGCCGTGGTGCGCCGCCGCCGACAGGTAGGTGTGGTCGAGGCTGTTCTTGGCGCCCTCGTTGCAGCCGATGTCGCACTCGCCGCACAGCTTGCACGTGCGCCGCTCGGCGCCGTGGATGTTGCCGTAGCCGGCGTCGGCGATCGGCAGGCTCAGGCCGGGCGTGCCGCCGGGACGCGACGCGAAGCTGACCGCGAGCGGCGGCAGCGAGATCTGCAGCCCGAGCTCGGCCGCCGCGTCCTGCATCGCGTGCGACTTCGGGGTGTCGTCGAAGGGGACCTGCTCCAGCGGGTACGGGGTCGCGCCGAGCATCTTCTCGACGGCGTCGTAGTGCGGGTCGAGGTCGGCGCGGGTGACCGGCCACGGGTCGTGGCCGCCGTCCGGGCGGTCGTTGACGAACCAGCGTTCGTCCTTGCGCAGCAGCACGTTCGCGTAGATCAGCGACCCGCCGCCGAGCCCGGACGACACGACCGAGTCGCAGCCCTTGAAGCTCCAGACGTCGAACATCCCGTACAGGCCCTCGTCCGGGTCCCAGAACGCCCGCCCCATCTCGGCGGGCGAGCGGGGGAAGTCGCCGGGCGCGTACGGCCGCCCGCGCTCCAGCAGGACGACGGACCCGCCGGCCTCCGCCAGCCGGTACGCGGCGACGGACCCTCCGAACCCGGACCCGACCACGACGACGTCCGCGTGCTCCATCGGGATCAGCCCGCCTTCCGCTTGAGGAAGTCGACGACCTGCGGGAACACCTCGGTGTCGGCGTACCGGCCCATGAAGGGGTCCTGGTGGCCGTAACCGGGCAGGACCGCCAGCTCGTGCCGGCCGGGCGCGGCCTCCTCGAGCGTGCGGTGGCAGACGATGTTGGAATCGGTGAACACGTGGTTGCGGTCTCCGGTGAGGAAGAGGATCGGCGTCGGGACGGCGGCGGCGTCCGCGAGGTAGTCGTCCGGGAGGGCGGCGAAGCGCGGGTCGCGCCGGTCGTACTTCACGGCGCGGCCGGCCTTCACCATCCGGTGGATGTGCCGGTAGTAGTCGACGTTGCAGGCCCCGAACAGGTCGGGGAGACGGCTGTGCGTGACCGGCGACATCTTCTCGTGCGTGTAGATCGGTTTGCCGCCGCCCCACATGAAGCTGAGCATGTGGCAGGCGGGTTCGGCGCACTCGCGGTGGAACGGCGCGACCGCCTTGGCGAGCATCCAGCCGCGCGTCATGACCGGGGCGGAGCCGAACCGCGGGTCGAGGTGGCAGGGCCCGACGACGTACTCCATCAGCGCCGGTCCGTAGCCGAGCTTGATCTTCGACCAGGCCGGGGTCCGCGGGGTCAGCGAGACGCTGTTGCAGACCAGGCTGGTGACGCCGGTGACGGTGCCGGCGAACAGCGCCATCGAGAACGAGATCGAGCCCACGCAGTGCGTGATCACGTGCAGGCGCTTGCCGCCGATGTGGCGCCGCAGCTCGGCGAGCGCCGCCGGGTGGTCCCACAGCGCGAGCGCGTCCAGGCTGTGGCGCCCCATCTCGGAGTTGTAGGGGAACCGGCCGCTGATCCGCAGGTCGACCGCCCACACGTCGCCGAAGCCGGCGTCGTGCAGGAAGTTCACCAGGTTCGCGTGCTCCGGCATGATGTACATGTCGCTGGACGTCGTCAGGCCGTGCACCAGCAGGACGGCGTCGCCGCCCGCGTCGGCGGCGGCGCGGCGGAACCGGGTCAGGCTCAGGCCGAGCCCGTCGCCGGTCGCGAAGGGATGCACGGACACCTCGGCGTCGGCGACGCCCGCGTGCGTGAAGCGCGCGATCCGCTGCTCGTCCATGTCCGTCTCCTCCGCTTTCTGACGCTCCCACCTTGCCGGACGCGGATATCGGCGCGGCATCGTGGAGAACCCGTACTTATGTGCGCGGCCCGGGCCCCGGTACGTACGGGACGTACGGGAAGTAAGACTCGGATCTACTTGGAACGGTTCATCGCGGTCGCGACACCGACCCGGGAGGACACGCCGATCTTGGCGAAGACGCGGGACAGATGGGTCTCCACCGTCCGGACGCTGAGGTAGAGCCGCTCGGCGATCTGCTGGTTGGCGAGGCCCTCGGCGACCAGCAGCGCGATCTCGTGCTCGCGCGGGGACAGCCCGTACGGCAGGTCCGGCCTGCCCTTGCCGCCTCCGGCGGAGGTTCCGGCGGTGGGGACCCGCACGCCGAGGCGGCGCTGCTCCCGGGCGACCTGGGCGTGCAGCCCCTTCATGCCGCAGGACTCGAAGATCTCGGCGGCGGTGCGCAGCCGCTCGCGGGCCGCGGTGCGGTCGCCGGCGGCGGCGTGCGCGAGCCCGGCGGCCAGTTCGGCGCGGCCCGCCTCCGGACGCCGGCCCGCCTTGGTGAGCAGGGCGGCCGCCTCCGCCGCCAGCGCGGCCGACGCGGCCGGGTCGCCGGCCCGCAGCGCGTGCGCGCGGGTCAGCTTCGCCAGGCCGACGTCGCCGGTCAGCGCCGGGTCCGCGATCGCCTCGGCGATGTCGGCCCAGTTCGCGGCGTCGGCGGCGTCGTCCTGCGCGGCCCGGACGCAGGCGAGGGCCTCGGCGCAGCTGCCGAGGGTGCCGAAGTCCAGGCCCTGGTCGCCGGTGCCGCACGCGGCGATCAGCGCGGTGGCGCCCTCCTCCAGTCGGCCCTCGTTGATGACGGCGAGGGCGCGGGCGACGTGCGCCATGTGCGTCCACCACTCGCCCGAGCCGGTGTCGTTGGCGACGGCCTCGTCCCCGGCCCGCAGCGCCCGCTCGTGGTCGCCCGTCCAGGACGCGGTCAGGCACTGCTGGATCAGCCCGTAGGCCAGCACCTCCTGCGAGCGCAGGTCGCGGCCGACGGCGGTGGCCTCGTCGGCGACGGCGGCGGCCTCCTCCAGCCGGCCGAGCTGCGCCAGCACGCGGGACTGCCCGGCCAGCATGTAGCCCAGGATGAACGTCTGCCCGGTCGTGCGGGTGATCGCCACCAGCCGCTCGGCGTGCCGCAGCGCCTCGTCGTACATGCCGAGGAAGCACTCGGCGAACACCAGCCAGGCGAAGCAGTCCAGGCAGTCGGCGAAGTCGGTGTCGGACGCCGCCGAGAACAGCCGGTCGGCCGTCTGCGCGTAGGCGATCGCCTGCTCGACCTCGCCGCGCCCGTAGGCGACCATCGGGCGCATCGCCGCGACCGCCGCCGTCAGCCCCGGGCTCCAGCCGGGCGCGGTGTCCGGGATCGTCTCCAGGATCGCGTGCGACCCGCGCGTGTCGATCTTCTGGATGCGGTCGGCGACGAGCCGGATCCGCAGCAGCACCGCCTCGGGGGTCTGCCGGTCGGTGATGCGGCGCAGCTCGTCCAGCACCAGGGCGCGGGCCTCGTGGATGCGGCCGAGCTGCCGCTCCATGATCGCGCACATGTGCACGGTCCGGGCGCGCCGGACGATGTCGTCGGCCGGCAGCAGCCCGAGCAGCGTGCGGGCGGTCTCGCGGCCCTCCTCGGCGTGGCCGCTGACGGCCTGCATGAAAGTCAGCTCGACCAGCAGCTCGACGCGGTCGGGGTAGGCGCCGCCGGGGGCGTCGGGCATCAGGTCGAGCGCGGCCCGCAGCCAGTACGCGGCGGTGCCGGGCGCCTGCGGCGCGACGACGCGGGCGGCCTCCACCAGCGTCCGGATCGCCTCGGCGTCGCCGAACCGCGCCGACCGCACCACGTGGTGGGCGCGCACCGCCGCCGGGGCACCGAGGTCGGCGAGCCGCGACGCCACCCGCGAGTGCGCGGCGATCCGCCAGCCCGCCGCCGTCGAGGCGTAGGCGACGTGCCGGACGAGGGGGTGGCGGAACCGGAACCGGCCGCCCGGCGCGGCCCGCACCACATCGTGGCCGGTCAGCACGTCCAGCGCGGCGAGCGCCTCGCCCGGCTCCATCTCCGCGGCCACCGCCGCCAGCTCCGGCTCGAACACGTCCGCCGCCACCGCGGCGCCCCGCGCCATCCGCAGCGCGTGCGGCGGCAGGGCGCTCAGCTCCACCTGCAGCGCCGCCCGCACCGCCGGCGGCACCTCGGTCAGGTTCGCCACGCCCTTCTCCCAGTGCCGGTCGAGGCCGTTTCCGGCCACGGGCGCGGCGCCGTCGGCCATCTTGGCCAGCGCCTCCAGGTAGAACGGGTTGCCGCCGCTGGCCTTGAACAGCGCCTCGCACTGCGCGTGGCTCATGTCCGGGCCGAGGAACTCGCGGACCTCGTTCTGGCTGAGCGGGTCGACGGTGATCCGCACGCCCTGCGGGCCGGCCGCGTCCACCAGCGCCGCCAGCCGCGGGGACGCCTGCGCCGGCCGGTAGGCGACCGCGACCAGCACCCGGGCGCGCGGCGGATGCCGGACGAGGTGGTCCAGGAGTTCGATCGTCGCGTCGTCGGCCCAGTGCAGGTCGTCCAGGATCAGCACCAGCCCGGACGGCTCGGCCAAGTCTTCCAGGAGGTGCCGGACGGTCCGGTGCAGCTGGTACCGCGCGACGTGCGAGTCGGGGGAGGCGACCGCGGGCTCGCCGGTCAGGTCGGCCAGCGCGGGGAACACCGTCCCCAGCAGCCGCCGCGCCCCCGCCGGCAGGCCCAGGGTGTGCTCTTCGAGGCGGTCGTCGAGCGCGTCGACGACGGCGCCGAACGGCATCTCCTGCTCGAACTCGGCCGCGCGCCCGGCCACGAACGGCAGCTTGCGCGCGATCGCGCCGTCGGCCAGCTCGTTCAGCAGCCGCGTCTTGCCGGCGCCGGGCTCGCCGACCATCGCCAGGAAGCCGTAGCCGCCCGCGGCCGCGTCCAGGACGCGCTCGATCTCCTGCAGCGCGTCCCGTCGGCCGACCAGCGGAGCGTTGCCGGAGCCCCCGGCCCGGCGCGCCGCGCGACCCTGCATGTCCACATCCCAACAGCGACAGGCGGTCGATACGCCGTGATCATGCTTCTCGTCGTGGTCCCGGAGAATTGCGGGATCACCTTATCGGGTAGAACGTCAATAAGGCGGGGCAACACGCCCCCGCCTGGGCGTGCCCCCCACCTGGCGGGCTCCTCGTGACCGTATGTACATAGCTATGAACGGCCCTCGGGCGTCCCATGTCAACCTCGGGTGCGTAAAGCGTCGCGGGCCCGTGACATCCGGAGGCCGGCTCAGGTTTCCAGGCCGAGGCGGAGGGCGGCCTCCCGCCACCGGGACTCGTCGCCCGACGGGGTGTGCCGCCGGACGTGCTGGGTCGCGGCGACCAGGGCGCGCGCCTCGGCGAGGTCCCGGACGGCGCCGTGCGCGCGGGCCTGGGCCAGCACGTTGCCGAGGGCGGTCGCCTCGACCGGGCCCGCCACGACCGGCAGGCCGGCGGCGTCGGCGGTCAGCCGGCACAGCAGGTCGTTGCGGCTGCCGCCGCCCACCAGGTGCACGACCTCGATGTCGACGCCGGACAGGGCGGCGGCCCGGCGCAGCGTGACGCGGTGCGCCAGGGCGAGGCTGTCCATGATGCAGCGGACCGTCGCGGCGCGGCCGGACGGCGCGGGGAACCCGCGGCGGCGGCAGTGCGCGGCGATGCGGGACGGCATGTCGCCGGGCGGGAGGAACTCCGGGTCGTCCGGGTCGATCAGCGAGCGCAGGCCCGGGACCCGCCCGGCCTCGGCGAGCAGGGCGGGCAGGTCGGGGTTCCCCCAGGCCCGCAGGCACTCCTGGAGCAGCCACAGGCCCATCACGTTGCGCAGGTAGCGGACCGTCCCGTCGACTCCGCCCTCGTTGGTGAAGTTGGCCTCGCGGCTCGCCTCGGTCAGGACGGGCGCGTCCAGTTCGACGCCGACCAGCGACCAGGTGCCGCACGAGATGTAGGCGAACCGGTCGGTCGCGGCGGGCACGGCGGCGACGGCGGACGCGGTGTCGTGGGAGCCGACGGCCGTCACGCGCAGCCCGCCGTGGCCGGTCTCGGCCGCCACGTCGGGGCGGAGCGCGCCGATCACCGACCCCGGCTCGCGGAGCGGCGGGAGGATCTTCGCCGGGAGGCCCAGCCGGTCGAGGAGGTCCCGCGACCAGGTGCCGTCGCGCACGTCGAGCAGGCCGGTCGTGGACGCGTTGGTGCGCTCCGCGCCGATCTCGCCCGTGAGCCAGTAGGCCAGCAGGTCGGGGATGAGCAGGAGCGTGCTCGCCCCGGACAGGTCGTCGGCCACCAGCTGGTAGATCGTGTTGAACGGCAGGAACTGCAGCCCGGACGCCCGGTACAGGAGGCCGTCGCCCAGTTCGGCGCGGACGCGGTCCATCACGCCGTCGGTGCGGGAGTCGCGGTAGTGGACGGGGTTGCCGAGCAGCGAGCCGCCGGCGTCGAGCAGCCCGTAGTCGACCGCCCAGGAGTCGATGCCGACCGACGCCAGGCCGGACGGCGCGGCGCGCAGCCCGTCCAGGACGTTGCCGTAAAGGCCCAGGATGTCCCAGTGCAGGGTGCCGTTGACGCGGACGGGGCGGTTCGGGAACCGGCGGACCTCGTCCAGGTCGAGGACGCCGGGTCCGACGCGGCCGGCCATCACGCGGCCGCTGGAGGCCCCCAGGTCGACGGCCGCGAACGTCGCTTCGCTCATTGGAGGACCAGGACCTCCAGCGTGCGGGGGCCGTGCACGCCCTCCACCCGGGACAGCTCGATGTCGCTCGTCGCCGACGGCCCCGACACGAACGTCAGCGGGCGGGACGGGTCCAGCCGTTCGAGCGCCTCCGGCACGTCCGGCGCGACCTGCTCGGCGAGCACGACGATCAGGTGGTAGTCGGGCACGAGCGACAGGGCGCGCGGCCCCTGCGCGGCGCCGTGGTCCAGGATGATCGTGCCGGTCTCCGCGATCGCGGCGGCGCAGCCGGTGACCGCGCCCGCCAGTCGGTCGAGGGACGCCACCGAGAAGTCGTGGACGAGCGGCGCGTCCGTCGCCGACGTCCACGCCGCGGGCAGGTCGGACGGGACGCCGTAGGACCCGGGACGGGCCGACAGCCGCTCCGCGACCGCCGCGGCCGCCTCCGCCGCGGGCACCCGCAGCACCGTCGCGCGGTAGTCGGCGACCCGCTCGGCGAACAGGTCGAGGACGCCGTCCTCGTGGTGGCGGCGCAGGTAGGACCGGTCGATCCGGCCGTAGGAGGCGGCGACCTCGGCGGCCGGGCGGGTGGGCACGATGCCCTCGACGCGGCGCAGGATCTCCTCGCGGGCGTTCATTCGCCGTCCTCCTTCCGGCCGCCGCCGGTGCGGGCCCACCAGGCGCGGAACGACTCCGGCGGCGGGGCGGGCGCGTCCCGCGTCTCGGTCCAGGCGTTCAGCGGCCCCGGCAGCCGCCGGATCCGGCCGCCGCGCGCGACGATCCGGCGGCTCGCGGACGCGCCGCGCTGCGCGAGCGCGAGCCGGGTGGGGGAGCGCAGCGTCCAACCGGCCGCCGCCATCGCGACCCGTTCGAGTGGGTGTCGCGGGCCCTTCTCCACCGCGCGCGCCCGCAGATGGACGAGCACTTCGGGGATGTCGATCGCGACCGGGCACGCCTCGAAGCACGCCCCGCACAGCGACGAGGCGTAGGGCAGGGACGCGTCCACGTCCGACCCGATGCCCCTGATCTGCGGCGACAGGATCGCGCCGATCGGCCCCGGATACGGCGACCCGTAGGCGTGGCCGCCCGCGCGCCGGTAGACCGGGCACACGTTCAGGCACGCCGAGCAGCGGATGCAGCGCAGCGCCTGCCGGCCGACCTCGTCGGCGAGGGTGGCGGTGCGGCCGTTGTCCAGCAGCACGAGGTGGAAGTCGCGCGGGCCGTCGCCGGGGGTCACGCCCGTCCAGGCGGAGGTGTAGGGGTTCATCCGCTCGGCGGTGGACGAGCGGGGCAGCAGCTGCAGGAACACCTCCAGGTCCCGCCAGCTCGGCACGATCTTCTCCACGCCCATCACCGAGATCAGCGTCTCGGGGAGCGTCAGGCACATCCGCCCGTTGCCCTCCGACTCCAGGACGACGAGTGTGCCGGTGTCGGCGACCGCGAAGTTCACGCCCGACACGCCGACCTTCGCCGACAGGAACTTGGCGCGCAGGTGCCGCCGCGCCGCCTCGGCCAGCGCGGCGGGGGAGTCGGTCAGGTCGGCCGGGGCGTCCTCCATCGCGCGCAGGAAGATGTCGCGGATGTCGGACCGGTTCCGGTGGATGGCCGGGACGAGGATGTGCGACGGCCGGTCGTCGCCGAGCTGCACGATCAGCTCGGCGAGGTCGGTCTCGTAGGCGGTGACGCCCTCCTCGGCGAGGAACTCGTTGAGGCCGATCTCCTGCGTGGCCATCGACTTGACCTTGACGACCTCGGTCTCGCCGGTCGCCTTCACGAGGTCGGCGACGATCCGGTTGGCCTCGGCGGCGTCCCGCGCCCAGTGCACCGTCCCGCCGGCCTCGGTGACCTTCTCCTCCAGCAGCCGCAGGTAGTGGCCGAGGTTCGCGAGGACGTGGTCCTTGATCTGCTTGCCGGCCTCGCGCAGCGCCGGCCAGTCGGCCAGCTCGGCGACCGCGGCGGCGCGCTTGTCGCGGATCGTGGTGGTCGCGTGCGCGAGGTTGCCGCGCAGCCGCGCGTCGGCCACGGCCTCCCGTGCCGCGTCCGGGAACGACGGCATCCCGACGTAGGTCGGCATGGCGGACGATGCGGAGGAAACGGGCGGGGTCATGACGGGTCCTCCTCGGTCGACGCGAGGATCTCGGCCAGGTGCAGCGTTCTTACCCCCGCGCGGGTGCGGGACAGCGCGCCCCCGATGTGCATCAGGCACGAGTTGTCGGCCGCGCACAGCACCTCGGCCCGCGTCTCCCGGACGGCGGTGACCTTGTCGGCGCACATCGCCGCCGACACCTCGGCGTTCTTCAGCGCGAACGTCCCGCCGAACCCGCAGCACTCGGCCGCGTCCGGCAGGTCGACCAGGTCGATGCCGCCGACGTCGCGCAGCAGCCGCAGCGGGCGGTCGCCGACGTGCAGCATCCGCAGCGAGTGGCAGGTCGGGTGGTAGGTGACGCGGTGCGGGAAGTGGGCGCCGACGTCGGTGACGCCGAGGACGTCCACCAGGAACTCCGACAGCTCGTGGACGCGGGAGGCGACCCCGGCGGTGCGCGGCGCCAGCCTGGGGTGCCAGTCCCGGATCATCGCCGCGCACGACGCCGACGGCGCCACGATCGCGTCGTAGGGCTCGAACGTCTCCGCGAACCCCTTCACCAGGCGCAGCGCCTCCCGCCGGTACCCGGTGTTGAGGTGCATCTGCCCGCAGCAGGTCTGCGACTCCGGGAACTCGACGTTGTGGCCGAGCCGCCGCAGCAGCCGCACCATCGCCTTGCCCGTCCCCGGATACAGCGTGTCGTTGACGCAGGTGAGGAACAGCGCGACCTTCATGAGGCGCCTCCAGAGGAGCGGCTGGACTCGCGGACGACCAGCTCGGGCTGGAACATGACCTGCTGGTGGGCGTGCCCGCCCGCGGTGTCGCACTCCTCCAGCAGCAGCTCGGTCGCGATCCGGCCGAGCTGGTAGGTGGGCTGCCGCACCGAGCTGAGGGGGACGGCCGCGGCGGCGGAGAACTCGATGTCGTCGTACCCGATCAGCGCCACGTCAGTCGGCACCTTGATCCCGGCCTGCAGCAGCACGCGCAGCACGCCGAGCGCGAGCAGGTCGTTCGCGCAGAAGATCGCGTCCGGCAGCGGCGGGCCGGCCTCCAGCAGCCGCCGCGCCGCCTCCTGCCCCGACCGGGCGTTCATCGCGCCGACCGCGACCTCGCGCATCGCGTCCCGGCCGAGCCCGGCCGCGCGCAGCGCCCGCAGCGCGCCCTTGCGGCGGTCGGCGCACTGCCGCAGCACCATCGGCCCGGTGACGAACGCCAGCGTGCGGGCCCCGCCGTCCAGCAGCTCGCCGGCCGCGAGCTCGCCGCCCGCGACGTCGTCCACCGCGACCGAGCACTGGCTGGCGCGCGGCGTCGGATGGTCGAGCAGCACCACCGGGACGCCGCGCTCGCGCAGCCGGTCGCAGGCGTCGCTGTCGTCGCCGACCGGGGTCAGCAGCACGCCGCGGACCCGCTGCTCGGCGAACACCCGCAGGTTGCGCCGCTCCCGCTCGTCCGACTCGCCCGACGAGGACAGGATGACCGCGTAGCCGCGCTCGCTGGCGATGTCCTCCACGCCGCGCGCGACGTCGGTGAAGAACGGGTTGGCGAGGTCCAGGACCATCAGCCCGATCGTGCTGCTGTGCCCGGCGCGCAGCGTCGACGCCGACCCGTTGCGGACGAACCCCAGCTCGCGGATCGCCTTCTCGACGCGGGCGCGGGTCGCCTCGGCCACCCGCTCGGGCCGGTTGAGCACGTTGGACACGGTGCCGGGCGAGACGCCGGCGCGCGCCGCGACCTGCTTGATGCCGACCGTCCTGCTCAGGTTCGCGGGACGCCCGGTGCCGTCGTCTGCGCTCAATCGGTGTGCCCCCGGTCCGTCCGCCGCCTGTGTCGCCGCTCACTCTGGGTCATCGTATTAAAACGTGTCAACCCCGGAGTCGGACGGCGGGCGGCCAAAACCCGGGTGGCCGGTCCCGGCCGGGGCGACTTCGAAAACTCCTCCGGCCCTTGCGTGGACGCGGTTTCAGCGGTTCAGCGCCGGATCGGCGCACAGGTTGCCTCTTGACGGGTGCTCCGGGTCACATCTAGCGTCCTCCGCAACATCCTCTTAAAACGTTTTTCATCTTCCGGTCACCGACGTCCCCCGCGAGGAAGGTCGCCATGAGCGCAGCCGGCCGGTCGGCACCGCCGACATTGGCGCTGGTCAACGTGAGCAAGTCGTTCGGCGCCGTGCGCGCCCTGCAGGGTGTCACGCTGGAGCTGCACGCGGGCGAGGTGCACGCCCTCGCCGGAGAGAACGGCGCGGGCAAGTCCACGGTCGTAAAAACGTTCGCAGGCGTGCACCGGCCCGACGCGGGCGAGGTGCGGGTGGACGGCGAGCCGGCGGTCTTCGCCGGCCCCGCCGACGCGCAGGCCGCGGGCGTCGCCGTCATCTACCAGGAGCCCACGCTGTTCCCGGACCTGTCGGTCGCCGAGAACATCTTCATGGGCCGCCAGCCGCGCGCCCGTGGTCCGCTGACAGGTCTCGGCCGCATCGACCGCCGCGCCATGCACGCCGAGGCGGCGAAGCTGTTCCGGCGGCTCGGCGTCGCGCTGGACCCGCAGCAGCCCGCCCGCGGCCTGTCGATCGCCGACCAGCAGGTCGTCGAGATCGCCAAGGCCATCTCCCGGGACGCGCGGGTCCTCATCATGGACGAGCCCACCGCCGCGCTGACCGGCCAGGAGGTCGCCCGGCTGTTCGCGGTGACCCGCACGCTGCGCGAGCAGGGCTGCGCGGTGCTGTTCATCTCGCACCGCCTGGAGGAGATCTTCGAGCTGTGCCAGCGGGTCACCACGCTGCGCGACGGCACCTACATCGGCACCGACCGGGTCGAGGACATCACCCCCGACGACCTCGTCCGCCGGATGGTCGGCCGCGACCTCGACGCGCTCTACCCCAAGCAGGACGTGACGCCCGGCGAGGTCGCGCTGAAGGTGAGCCGGCTGACCCGCGAGGGCGCCTTCACCGACGTCTCCTTCGAGGTCCGCCGCGGCGAGATCGTCGCGCTGGCCGGGCTGGTCGGCGCGGGCCGCAGCGAGGTCGCCCGCGCGATCTTCGGCGTGGACCGCTGGGACGCCGGCGCGGTCGAGGTCCAGGGCCGCGCGCTGCCCGCCGGCAGCCCCACCGCGGCGATGTCGGCCGGGCTCGCGCTCGTCCCCGAGGACCGCCGCCAGCAGGGCCTGGTCATGGACATGTCCATCGAGCGGAACATGGGCCTCACCCAGCTGAAGGCGCTGCGCCGCGCCACCGGCCGCGGCGGCCTGATCTCCCGGAGGGTGGAGCGCGACCGCGCCGCCGACTGGGGGCTGCGGCTCCGGCTCAAGTACGCCCGGCTCAGCGACAGCGTGGGCGTGCTGTCCGGCGGCAACCAGCAGAAGGTCGTGCTCGCCAAGTGGCTCGCCACCGAGCCCACCGTGCTGATCGTGGACGAGCCGACCCGCGGCATCGACGTCGGCACCAAGGCCGAGGTGCACCGGCTGCTGTCGGAACTGGCCGCGCAGGACCTCGCGGTGCTGATGATCTCCTCCGACCTGCCGGAGGTGCTCGGCATGGCCGACCGCGTCCTCGTCATGCACGAGGGCCGGCTCACCGCCGAGATCGCCCGCGCGGACGCGACCGAGGAGAGCGTGATGGCCGCCGCGACCGGCCGCGCCGGAAACGGAAGGGCGGCCTGATGACCGCAGCGAAGCGAGGCTCTTCAGGCCGCCCGCCCCAGGGGGCTGGGAGTCGTCCCCCGGAAAGGCTGGGCCGATGACGGTACTCACCGAGACGCCGGCGCGGCCGGGCGGAGCGGGCGGGCCCGCCGGCGGCGGGCGGCGCCTGGTCGAACTGGTGCTGCGCGCCCGCGAGATGAGCATCCTCGGCGGCCTCGTCCTGCTGGTCGCCGGCACGACGATCGCGAACCCGCGGTTCCTGTCCGGGCAGGGCGTGAAGGACATCTTCCTCAACGCCTCGATCCTGGTGCTGCTGGCGGTCGGGCAGACGGTCGTCGTCGTCACCCGCAACATCGACCTGTCGGTCGGGTCCGTCGTCGGGCTCGTCGCGTTCAGCGCCGGCAAGTTCGCCGCGGGCGGCGGCCACCACGTCGTGCTCGTCCTGCTCTTCGGCGTCGCGATCGGGCTGGTGTGCGGGCTGGTCAACGGGCTGCTCGTCAGCTTCTGCCGCGTCCCGTCCCTGGTCGTCACGCTCGGCACCCTGTACGTGATCCAGGGGCTGGACTACCGCATCGCGCACGGCGAGCAGATCGGCGCCGCCGAGCTGCCGTCCTCGGTGCTGGCGCTCGGCAACGAGGGGATCCTCGGCGTCCCCTACCTGCCGATCATCACCGTGGCCGTGATGCTGGCGGTCGGCTACTACCTGCGCTCCTACTCGTCCGGGCGGGAGTTCTACGCGATCGGGTCCAGCCCGGAGGCGGCGCGGCTCGCCGGCGTGCCGATCCGCCGCCGCGTCCTCACCGCCTACCTGGTCAGCGGCGCGCTCGCCGGGCTCGCCGGGGTGCTGTGGCTCGCCCGGTTCGGGACCGTCGTCGCCGACGCCGCGCACGGCTGGGAGCTGACGGTCGTCGCCGCGGTCGTCGTCGGCGGCGTCGCCATCACCGGCGGCGTCGGGACGGTGTGGGGCGCGGCGCTCGGCGGCCTGCTGCTCACCACCATCGGCAGCGTGCTGGTGGTGCTGAAGGTCAACTCGTTCTGGCAGGACGCGATCACCGGCGTCCTGCTGCTGCTGGCGATCAGCGTCGACCGGCTGCTGGCGCTGCGCGTCACCCGGGCGCTGAGGCAGCGGTCGCTCGAATCGGCCGCGCACCGGGACGCCGCTCCGGAGAAGAGGGAGGGACGGTCATGAGCCGCCTCGGAGGGCTGATGCGGTGGGAGACCGCCGTCACCGCCCTGCTGATCGTGGTGTTCGCCGGCGGCGCCGGGTTCTCGCCCGACTTCGCGAGCAACGACAACCTGTCGTTCGCCCTCGACGACCTGTCGGAGATCGCGCTGATCGCGCTGCCGATGACGCTGCTGGTCGTGTGCGGGCAGGTGGACCTGTCGGTCGCCTCGGTCCTCGGCCTGTGCAGCGCGCTGACCGGCAAGATGTGGGACGGCGGCATGGCCATCGAGACGATCATCCCGATCGTGCTCGCCGTCGGGATCGTCTGCGGCCTCGTCAACGGGCTGCTGGTGACCAGGCTCGGGCTGCCGTCGCTCGCCGTGACGATCGGCACGATGACCCTCTACCGGGGGCTCGCGTACGTGACGCTCGGCACCGGGGCCGTGTCGGAGTTCCCGTTCGCCTACACCGACCTCGCCACCTCGTCCGTCCCGGGCACGCCGATCCCGTACCCGATCGCGCTGTTCGCCGTGCTCGCCGTCGCCACCGGGATCGTCCTGCACGCCACCGGGATCGGGCGGTCGCTGTTCGCGATCGGCGCGCAGGAGGACGCCGCCTACTTCGCCGGCATCCGGGTCAAGCGCATCAAGCTGATCCTGTTCACCGTGTCCGGCCTCGTCGCCGGGTTCGCCGGGATCGTCTACACGCTCCGCTACGGCAGCGCCCGCGCCGACAACGGCCTCGGCCTGGAGCTCACCGTGATCGCGGCGGTGCTGCTCGGCGGCGTCGACTTCGACGGCGGCAAGGGCACCCTCGGCGGCGTCATCGCGGCCGTGCTGCTCATCGGCCTGCTCCGCAACCTGCTGATGCTCAACGACGTCTCCACCGAGGTCCAGTCGATCGTCACCGGGCTGCTGCTCATCATCAGCGTCCTCACGCCGCGGCTGATCGCCGTGGCGCGCGAGACCCGAGGACGGCGGCGGGGCGCGGGACCCGCGGTCCCCGCCGCCCCCTGACCCCGATCCCGGACCGCGCCCCCCGCCTCGTCCACCCCCATCCGAAAGGCAAGTGATGACCATTCGTCTGCGCGCCCCGCGCCGGCTGGCGGCCGTCGCCACGGCGAGCGTCCTGGCCCTCAGCCTGGCCTCCTGCGGCGGCACCACCAAGAACGACTCCGACTCCGGGGAGGCCAAGGCGGCCGGCGGCAACGCCACGGCGAACCCGAACGCGCCGCTGAAGAAGGGCCTGAAGCTGGCGTTCCTCCCCAAGCAGGTCAACAACCCCTACGAGACGATCGTTGACGACGCCGGCATCGCGGCGGCCAAGGAGTTCGGCGGGGAGGCCAAGGAGGTCGGCCCGTCCGACGCGTCCGCGTCCTCGCAGGTCTCCTACATCAACACGCTCATCCAGCAGCGCCACGACGCGATCCTCATCGCCGCGAACGACCCGAACGCGGTGTGCGGGCCGCTCAAGCAGGCGATGTCGAAGAACATCAAGATCGTCGCCTACGACTCCGACACCAACCCCGACTGCCGGGACGTGTTCATCAACCAGGCCAGCTCCGAGGAGATCGGCCGCAGCGAGGTCAAGCTGCTCGCCGAGCAGATCGGCCACGAGGGCGAGATCGCGATCCTGTCGGCGACCGCGAACGCCACGAACCAGAACACCTGGATCAAGTTCATGCAGGACGAGCTCAAGAAGCCCGAGTACGCCAAGATGAAGCTCGTCAAGATCGCCTACGGCGACGACGACGACCAGAAGTCGTTCCAGCAGACGCAGGGCCTGCTGCAGGCGTACCCGAACCTCAAGGGCATCATCTCGCCGACCACGGTCGGCATCGCCGCCGCGGCCCGCTACATCTCCGGCTCCAAGTACAAGGGCAAGGTCGTCCTGACCGGCCTCGGCACCCCGGACCAGATGCGCAAGTTCATCAAGAACGGCACCGTCGAGTCGTTCGAGCTGTGGGACCCGAAGAACCTCGGCTACCTGGCCGCCTACGCGGCGGCGGCGCTGTCGTCCGGCCAGATCACCGGCGCGCAGGGCGAGAAGTTCACCGCCGGCAAGCTCGGCGAGCGCACGATCGGCGCCAACGGCGAGGTCATCCTCGGCCCGCCGACGGTCTTCGACGCCAAGAACATCGACGACTACCACTTCTGATCGGCCCATGACGGAACGCACGAAGCGCGTCTGCTTCCTGCTGAAGGTCAGGCAGGACCGCCTGGAGGAGTACAAGCTGCGCCACCAGGCGGTCTGGCCCGACATGCTGAGCGCCCTGCGCGAGACCGGCTGGCACAACTACTCGCTGTTCCTGCGGGAGGACGGCCTCCTCGTCGGCTACCTGGAGACCGACGACTTCGAGGCCGCCCAGGAGGCGATGGCCCGCACCGAGGTCAACGCCCGGTGGCAGTCGGAGATGGCGCAGTACTTCGAGGACTCGGGCGGCCGGCCCGACGAGGGCATGCGGCCGCTCACCGAGGTCTTCCACCTGGATTGAGAGAGGTAACCGTGAACGACACCAGCGCGGTGAAGGACGCCCTGCGCCGCCAGCAGATCGAGACTCCCTCGTGGGCGTACGGGAACTCGGGGACCCGGTTCAAGGTCTTCGCCCAGCGGGGCGTGCCGCGCACCCCGCAGGAGAAGATCGACGACGCCGCGCAGGTGCACCGCTTCACCGGCGTCGCGCCCAGCGTGGCCCTCCACATCCCCTGGGACCGGGTGGACGACTACGCCGCGCTGGCCGCGCACGCGAAGGAGCGCGGGGTGCGGATCGGCGCGGTGAACACCAACGTGTTCCAGGACGACGACTACATGCTCGGCAGCGTCACCAACCCCGACCCTGCCGTCCGCCGCAAGGCCCTCGACCACCTGCTCGAAGCCGTCGACATCATGGACCGGACGGGGTCGCGGGATCTGAAGCTGTGGTTCTCCGACGGGACGAACTACCCGGGGCAGGACGACATCCGCGACCGCCAGGACCGGATGGCCGAGGCCCTGGCCGCCGTGTACGAGCGGCTCGGCGCCGGCCAGCGGTTCCTGCTGGAGTACAAGCTGTTCGAGCCCGCCTTCTACACGACCGACGTGCCGGACTGGGGCACCTCCTACGCGCACTGCCTCAAGCTCGGCCCGAAGGCGCAGGTCGTGGTGGACACCGGGCACCACGCGCCCGGCACCAACATCGAGTTCATCGTGGCGTTCCTGCTCCGCGAGGGGAAGCTCGGCGGGTTCGACTTCAACTCCCGCTTCTACGCCGACGACGACCTGATGGTGGGCGCCGCCGACCCGTTCCAGCTGTTCCGGATCATGTACGAGGTGGTGCGCGGCGGCGGCTACGACGCCGCGGCGGGCGTGGCGTTCATGCTCGACCAGTGCCACAACGTCGAACCGAAGATCCAGGGGCAGATCCGCTCGGTGATGAACGTCCAGGAGGCCACCGCGAAGGCGCTGCTGGTGGACGCGGACGCGCTGCGCGCCGCGCAGCGCTCCGGTGACGTCCTCGAGGCCAACGCCGTGTTCATGGACGCCTACAACACCGACGTCCGCCCGCTGCTCGCCGAGCTGCGCGAGGAGATGGGCCTGCACCCGGACCCGGTCGCCGCGTACAAGGCGTCCGGCTACTACGAGCGGGTCGTCGAGGAGCGCAAGGACGGCCGGGCCGCCGGCTGGGGCGCCTGACACGTGAAGGAGACGAAACCGATGACGTCCACCCCGCGCGCGGTGGAGGAACTGCTGGAACGGGCCAACACCCTCGGCTCGGACCCGCGCAACACCAACTACGCGGGCGGCAACGCGTCCGCGAAGGGCACGGTCACCGACCCCGTGACGGCCCGCGACGTCGAGCTGATGTGGGTGAAGGGCTCCGGCGGCGACCTCGGCACCCTCACCGAGAAGGGCCTGGCCGTGCTGCGGCTGGACCGGATGCGCGCCCTCGCGGACGTCTACCCGGGCGTCGAGCGCGAGGACGAGATGGTCGCCGCGTTCGACTACTGCCTGCACGGCAAGGGCGGCGCGGCCCCGTCCATCGACACCGCCATGCACGGCCTCGTCGAGGCCGCGCACGTCGACCACCTGCACCCCGACTCCGGCATCGCGATCGCGACCGCCGCCGACGGGGAGGAGCTGACCCGGCGGATCTTCGGCGACCGCGTCGCGTGGGTGCCGTGGCGGCGGCCCGGCTTCCAGCTCGGCCTGGACATCGCCGCGATCAAGAAGGCGAACCCGCGGGCGATCGGGGTGATCCTCGGCGGGCACGGCATCACCGCGTGGGGCGACACGAGCGAGGAGTGCAAGGCCAACTCGCTCGACATCATCCGGACCGCCGAGGCGTACATCGCCGAGCACGGCAAGGCCGACCCGTTCGGCGAGGTGGTCCACCCGGCGCTGCCGGAGGAGGAGCGGCACGCCCGCGCCGCCGCGCTGTTCCCGCTGATCCGGGGCCTGGCGTCCACGGACCGGCCGCAGGTCGGGCACTTCACCGACGGCGAGGCCGTCCTCGACTTCGTCTCCCGCGCCGAGCACCCGCGGCTCGCGGCGCTCGGCACGTCCTGCCCGGACCACTTCCTGCGCACCAAGGTCGCGCCGATGGTCCTGGACCTGCCGCCGGACGCCCCGCTCGACGACGCCAAGGCCCGGCTGAAGGAGCTGCACGCCGCCTACCGCGAGGAGTACGCGGCCTACTACGCGCGGCACGCCACCGCCGGCTCCCCGGCGATGCGCGGCGCAGACCCGGCGATCGTGCTGGTGCCCGGCGTCGGGATGTTCTCCTTCGGCGCGAACAAGCAGACCGCGCGGGTCGCCGGCGAGTTCTACGTCAATGCGATCAACGTGATGCGCGGCGCGGAGGCCCTGTCGTCGTACGCGCCGATCGACGAGGCGGAGAAGTTCCGCATCGAGTACTGGGAGCTGGAGGAGGCCAAGCTCCGCCGGATGCCGCAGCCGAAGCCGCTCGCCACCCGCGTCGCGGTCGTCACCGGCGGCGGCTCGGGCATCGGCGCCGCCACCGCCCGCCGCCTCGCCGCCGAGGGCGCCTGCGTCGTCGTCGCCGACCGGGACCTCGCCGCCGCCGAGAAGGTCGCGGCCGAGATCGGCGCGCACGCCCCGCACCCCTCGGACGCCGCCGCCGCGGTCGGCGCCGACGTCACCTCCGAGGAGGAGATCGCCGCCGCCGTCCGGGCCGCGGTCCTGGCGTTCGGCGGCGTGGACCTCGTCGTCAACAACGCCGGCCTGTCGATCTCCAAGCCGCTGCTGGAGACGACCGCCGCCGACTGGGACCTGCAGCACGACGTCATGGCGCGCGGCTCGTTCCTGATGTCCCGCGAGACCGCCCGCGTGATGGCCGAGCAGGGCATGGGCGGCGACATCGTCTACATCGCGTCCAAGAACGGCGTGTTCGCCGGGCCGAACAACATCGCCTACGGCGCCGCCAAGGCCGACCAGGCGCACCAGGTGCGGCTGCTGGCCGCCGAACTCGGCGAGCACGGCATCCGCGTCAACGGCGTCAACCCCGACGGGGTCGTGCGCGGCTCCGGCATCTTCGCGGGCGGCTGGGGCGCCAAGCGCGCCGCCGTCTACGGCGTGGAGGAGGAGAAGCTCGGCGAGTTCTACGCCCAGCGGACGCTGCTGAAGCGCGAGGTGCTGCCCGAGCACGTCGCCGCCGCCGTCTTCGCCCTCACCGGCGGGGACCTGACCCACACCACCGGACTGCACATCCCCGTCGACGCCGGCGTCGCCGCCGCCTTCCTGCGCTGATCACCGCTGACAAGGGCCGGCCGATGGCCCGGACCGGACCGCCGCGGTGCTGACACACCGCGGCGGCACCACCCGTCCGAGCCACCGGCCGTCCCGTCGGGCCCGCTCTACCAAGAGGAACCCGGAAGGATAACGATGTCACCAGCGAAAAGGTTCGCCCGATCCCGTCTGTCCGTCATCACGTCCCTGAGCCTGGGCGCCGCCGCCCTCGTCGCGGTCCCGTCCGGCGCCGCCGCGGCGGCGCCCCGGGATCCGCTCGGGCTCCCGTCCCTGTCCAGCGCCGACCGCTACATCCTCGCCCCCTCCAGCCGGACGGTCCGCCCGGTGAAGGCCGCCGAGGCGTCCGGGCTGAACGCCGACCACGTGACCGCCGCGTCCGAGGAATCGGAGAAGGAGGGCCACGACCTGGACGCCGGAACGTCCACGACCGCCAAGGCGGACGGCGTCATGACCCGCCAGACGGGCGGCAAGGCGGGAGCGAGCTTCGGCTACCGCATGCGCGTCGGGCACGGACCCGTCACCCTGCGGGTGGAGGAGGCGGGCAGCGCCACCGCCCACTACGAGGTGCTGGTGAACGGCGAGGTCGTCCACGAGCGCAAGCCCGACCCGGCGCAGGCGGGCGTGTGGAGCGGCGACAAGGCCGGCCTCGTCCACTACGACATCGACGTCCCGGCGCGGCTCGTCCGGTCCGCCGACGACATCAGGGTCACCTTCCGCAACACCGACCAGCCCGGGCCCGGCGCCCGCATCCACGCCGTCTGGACGCTGCACAAGGGCGGTCGCGCCCCGGCGGCGCCCTACGGCGGGACCGTTCAGAACCCGTCCGGCGCGTTCCGGCACGGCGGCACCACGCTCACCTCCAACGAGTACGGCCGCCCCTACGTCGTCTACGACTTCGGCAAGGAGGTCGGCGGGCAGATCCAGGTCACGGCCGACGTCCGCAAGGGCACGCCCAGGCTCGGGCTGGCGTTCAGCGAGAGCGCGCAGTACCTCACCACCGCGTCCGACTACAGCCAGGACCCGGTCGGCCTCGCCACCGAGACCCACTACCTCGACACCGAGGCCGGACGCTCCGCCATGACCGACCCGGTGATCCGGGGCGGGTTCCGCTACCTCATGGTCTTCCTGGACGGCCCCGGCGAGGTGAAGCTGTCCGACCTGCGGCTCAAGTTCACCGCCGACCCCGCCAACCCCGACCTGGACGGCTACAAGGGCGCGTTCCTGTCCAGCGACGACACCCTGAACCGGCTCTGGTACGCGGGCGCCTACACGGTGCAGATGTCGACGATCGACCCGACGACCGGCCGCCCCTACCCCGGCAAGGAGGGACCGGTCCGCAACGACGCGATCGTCGGCGAGGGCGACAGCATCATCAGCGACGGCGCCAAGCGCGACCGGATGATCTGGGGCGGCGACAACGCCGTCGCCGACGCTGTGTCGTACCTGACCACCGGGCAGGCGGCGCCGTCCGCCAACGCCGTCGCCTTCATGGCGAAGGGGCAGGCGGCCAACGGCCAGATCCCCGGCCTGTACCTCACCGACGCGCTCGGCTACAACATGAACTGGGGCGAGTACGCGGCCTGGTGGGTCCACAACTACTGGACGCACTACCTCTACACCGGCGACGGCGACTTCCTCACCCAGTGGTACGGCGCGATGAAGAAGAACGTCGCGTGGCTGGAGTCGAACGCCGGCGACGACGGGCTCCTCACCATGAAGGGCGCCGGCGGGACGTGGGGCTACGGCAACGACGCCGGCGGCACGTACATCTCGTCCCTGTACGTCAAGGTGCTCGGGGAGGCGGCGCAGGCCGCCGAGGCCAAGGGCGAGCCCGAGCTCGCCGAGACCTACCGCGCGCACGCGGCCCGCACCGCCAAGGCGGTCAACGACCACCTCTGGGACCCCGCCGCGGGCGCCTACAAGGTCAGCAGGTCCGACGGCAACCACCCGCAGGACGGCAACGCCATGGCGGTCGTGGCGGGCGTCGCCACCGGCGACCGCGCCCAGGCGGTGCTGAAGTTCTTCGGCGACGGCCTCGCCAACCCGTACGGCGACCTGACCGTCGACAAGCCCGGCGGCGTCGTCCCGCAATACATCAGCCCGTTCGTGTCCTCCCAGTCGCTGCTCGCGCACTCCGCCGAGCAGGACATGGCGGGCGCGATGTCGCTGCTGCGCCGCACCTGGTACCCGATGCTCGGCAAGGCGCAGCCCGGCACGCTCTGGGAGAACGTCAGCCCGGCCGGCGCGCCGCAACTCGGCTCCTACACGAGCCTGTCGCACGGGTGGGCCGCCGCGCCGACCTCGTTCCTCACCAACCAGGTCCTCGGCGTCGCCCCGACGTCGGGCGGCTTCGGGACGTTCACCGTCCTGCCGCACCCGACGGACGGACTGCGCTGGGCCGAGGGGCGCGTCCCGACACCGCGCGGCGACATCACCGCCGCGTGGAAGCGGCACGGCGGGACGTTCACGCTCCGCGTCGCCGCGCCCGCCGGCTCCACCGCCACCGGCGGAGTCCCCGCGAAGGGCGCGTCCGAGGTCCGCGTCAACGGAAAGGTCGTCTGGCGCGACGGCCGCCCGGTGAGGCCGGGCGTCACCGTTCGCGACGGTCTCGTGCAAGTCCCCGGACTGACCGGTACCTCCATCCTGACCGCCTCCCGCTGACCTGGAGTGATGATGGTTCCCCCCAAGACCGTCCGCCGTTCCCTCGTCCGCGCCGCCGTGGCGGCCGCCCTCACGATCACCAGCACCGCCTCGCTCGCGCTCCCCGCCACTGCCGCGCCGCACCCGAAGGGCCCCTGGCAGGACGACTCCTACACCCCGCGCCCAGGGCAGTGGCGGCCCTACGTCCTCGCCCCGTCCAGCCGCGACGTCAAGCCCGTGAAGGTGTTCAAGGCCGACCCGCGGCAGGGGAGCATCACGGGCTCCCCGGAGGGGGCGCTGAAGAAGGGCGGGGCGTCGGTCCGGCTCACCGGAGCCGCCGAGCGGGCGGGCTCCCCGCTGCTCATCGTCGACTTCGGCAAGGAGGTCGCCGGGCACCTGAAGGTCCGCGTCAAGGGCGCGTCCGGGAACCCGAGGCTGCGCGCCTGCTTCTCCGAGTCGGTGCAGTACATGGCGCTGACCCCCGACGCCAACGACGGCCAGGGCAGGATCGCGCCCGGCTGCGACACCGCCAACATCTGGAACGGCTTCCCCGGCCAGCCCTACACCGAGGACACCGACAGCCACGCGCTCCCGCTGGACGGCGTGAAGCTGCCCGGCACCGTCCGCGACGGGGTGCTGCGCGGCGGGTTCCGGTACGCGACCCTGTTCCTGGACGGCCCCGGCAGCGTCGACATCGACGCGATCTCGCTGGACTTCACCGCCGCGCCCGACCAGCGCGACCTGGACGGCTACCGCGGCCACTTCCTCTCCAGCGACGACCTGCTGAACAAGATCTGGTACGCGGGCGCCTACACCGTGCAGATCAACACCGGCGCGCCGGACACGGCGAAGAAGTGGCCGTACCAGCCGGGCGAGGGCGACCACGCCGACAACGCCGTCCCGCACGCCGACCCGAAGACGTCCGTCATCTACGACGGCGGCAAGCGCGACCGGATCGTCTGGCAGGGCGACCTCGCCGTCCAGGCGCCCGTCGCCTACGTCAGCACCTACGACATGGGCGCGGTCGACAACTCGCTGTCCTCGCTCGCCGCCCAGCAGCTCCCCGACGGCTACGTGCCCGCCGCGAGCCTCGTCGGCCAGCACAACCAGAACGAGCTGCGCACCTACGGCGAGTACGTGGCCTGGTTCGTGACCAACATGTACGACCACTGGTGGTACACCGGCGACCGCGCCTACCTCGACACGTGGTGGCCGCAGCTCACCAAGGCCGCCGCCTGGCTGGAGTCGGTGCGCGCCGGCGACGACAAGGGCCTGATCGCCTTCCAGGAGTCCGGCTCCTGCGGCCACTACGGCTACTCCAACTGCGGCCACGAGACCTACGTCAACGCCCTGTACGCCCGCAACCTGGAGCAGATGTCGGCGATGGCGAAGGCGCGCGGCGACGCGTCCGCCGCCCGGACCTACGCCGCCCGGTCCGCCGAGGTGAAGAAGGCCGTCAACGACCAGCTGTGGGACGAGAAGGCCGGCGCCTACCGGCTGTCCCGCGAGATCCCCGGCGCCTACCCGCAGGACGGCAACGTCACCGCCGTCCTCACCGGCATCGCGCAGGGCGAACGCGCCGAGCGGGCCCTGGCCTACCTGCGCGCCAACAACTGGACGGACATCGGATCGCTGACGGTCTCGCAGTCCACCCCGAACGCGAGCCTTCCGCCGTTCTACGCGCCGCTGCCGAGCGGGTTCGAAGCCGACGCGCGCCTGGAGACCGGTGACGCGTCCGGCCTGCAGCTGATCCGCAACTACTGGGGCCACCAGCTCCGGCAGGACCCGGGCTCCACGTTCTGGGAGCACATGCAGCCGGACGGCACCCCCAACCTGAAGCAGTTCTCCAGCCTCGCGCACGGCTGGGCGGCGCAGCCGACCGTCACGCTCAGCACGAAGGTCCTCGGCGTGCGGCCCGCAGCGCCCGGGTACGCGTCCTGGGCGGTGGTGCCGTTCACCGGGAACCTGGCCTGGGCCGAGGGCACGGTGCCGACCCCGCACGGCGACATCGCGGCGTCCTGGCGCAGGAGCGGCCACGGCTTCCAGCTCAAGGTCACCGCGCCGCGCGGCACCAAGGGGCGGCTGGCCGTCCCGGTCGACCGGTCCACCCGCCGCGTCACCTTCGACGGCCGGACGGTGTGGGCCGGCGGCAAGGCGACCGCGCGCGGCGTGTCCAGCGACGGAAGGTACGTCTACGTGGACGGGGCGCCCGCCGGGCGCCACACCCTCACGGCCCGCTAGCCCGAGAAGAGGAGAGCAATGGCAGGCAACACAGTGTCGCCGCCCGTCAAGGTCGGTCTCGTCGCCGGGGGGCTCGGCGCGTACTGGCCGCAGTTCCCCGACCTGCTGCCGCAGCTGAAGCGGTCCGCCGAGCGCGTCTCGGAGCGGATGCGCGGGCTCGGCGCGGAGGTCGTCGACGTCGGCTTCATCTCCGACGCGCAGGAGGGCGCGGCCGCGGCCGAGCGGCTCCGCGCCGCCGGCTGCGACGTCATCGTCGGCTTCCTCACCACCTACATGACCGCGTCGATGCTGGTCCCGGTCGCGCAGCGGGCCGACGCGCCGGTGCTGCTGATCAACCTGCAGCCGACCGAGTCGATGGACCACGCGACGTTCGACACCGGGCAGTGGCTCGCCTACTGCGGCGCCTGCCCGCTGCCGGAGATGGCCAACGCGTTCGAGCGCTGCGGCGTCCCGTTCCGGTCCGTGTCCGGGTACCTGGAGGACGAGCGGGCCTGGGCGAAGATCGGCCGCTGGGTCCGTGCCGCCGGCGTCCGGGCCGCGCTGCGCAGGGGCCGGCACGGCCTGATGGGCCACCTCTACCCGGGCATGCTCGACGTCTCCACCGACCTGACGCTCGTCAACGCGAACTTCGGCGGGCACGTCGAGGTGCTGGAGTTCGACGACCTGCGGGTCCGGGTGGAGAAGGTCACCGACGCCGAGACGGCCGCGAAGAAGGCCGAGGCGGAGAAGATCTTCGAGCTGGACGCGTCCGTCAACGACGAGGACCTGACGTGGGCGGCCCGCGTCGCGGTCGGGCTCGACCGGCTCACCGCCGACTTCGAGCTGGACAGCCTCGCCTACTACCACCGCGGCCTGGACGGCGAGGTCCACGAGCGGCTCGGCGCCGGGATGATCCTCGGCGCCTCGCTGCTCACCGCGCGCGGCGTCCCGGCGGCGGGGGAGTACGAGCTGCGCACGTCGCTCGCCATGCTGATCGCCGACCGGCTCGGCGCGGGCGGCTCGTTCACCGAACTGCAGGCCCTCGACTTCCACCGCGGGCACGTCGAGATGGGCCACGACGGCCCCGCGCACCTGGCGATCAGCGCCCGCCGCCCGCTGCTGCGCGGCCTCGGCGTCTACCACGGCAAGCGCGGCTACGGCGTGTCCGTGGAGTTCGACGTCAAGCACGGCCCGGTCACCGCGTTCGGCATCGTCCAGCGCCGCGACGGCCGGTTCGCGCTCGTCGCGTCCGAGGGCGAGACCGTGGACGGCCCGCTGCTGCAGATCGGCAACACCACGTCCCGCGTCGACTTCGGCTGCGACCCCGGCGAGTGGACCGACGCCTGGTCCGCGACCGGCATCTCCCACCACTGGGCCCTCGGCACCGGCCACATGGCCGCCGACCTGAAGGCCCTCGCCGACCTCCTGGAGACCGACCTCATCGAGGTGAGGCCCTGAGCCCCACCGCACAGGATCGGGGGATCCACACCTGAGGTGACGGCGAGCCGCGCCCCCGGCCCACCGGGCCGAGGGCTCTGCTCGCCGCGCCCGAAAACCGGAGGAAGCCCATGCGGCGAACACCCAGAGCGCTGCTTCCCACGTCCCCACTCCCCGCACCGTCCCGCCCGAGGATCCTTCGAAGCCGCACCGTCGTCCTGGCGGTGCTCTCCTGCCTCCTGCTCACCGTGCTCACCGCCGTTCCCGCGCGGGCGGCGGTCACCACCGACCTGACCAACTTCGGGCCGGGCGGCGAGCAGGTGACCCGCTACGACACCGACGGCAACGCCGTCGACGCCCATGACGGCGCGATCCAGCGGTTCGGCAACACCTACTACCTGTACGGGACGAGCTACGACTGCGGCTACCAGTGGCAGGTCAACTCCACGTTCTGCGGGTTCAAGGTGTACTCGTCGCCCGACCTGGCGCACTGGACCGATCGCGGATACGTGGTCGGGCCCCGGGACTGCTCGTTCTGCTTCCGCCCGCACGCCGTCTACAACGAGACCACGCGCACGTACGTCCTGTGGGTGAACGACCAGGGGGCGGCGGACAAGTTCCGCGTCTACACCGCGCCGCGCCCGACCGGACCGTTCACCGAGCAGCCGGTGCCGGACCTGCCCGCAGGGACGCACTGCACCGCCGACCTCGACGTGTTCGTCGACGATGACGGCACCGGCTACCTGGCGTGCAGCAACGCCGGCTGGCACATCGCGGTCATCCAGCTCACCCCCGACTACCTGGGCGCGGCCGGGCCGTACGACGTGACCGGCGTGACCCGGGTGGAGGCGCCGTCGCTGTTCAAGCGGGACGGCGTCTACTACCTCGCGATGTCCGACCCGAACTGCGGCTACTGCACCGGCACCGGGACGTCGTACCTCACCGCCCGCAGCCCGCTCGGCCCCTGGACCGGCCGCGACGCCTGGACGGTCGAGGACGGCGCCCTCACCGTGAAGGGCGGCCTCTACGGCCTGTCCCAGCGGGGCGAGGACTGGACGGACTACACCTATTCCTTCGACGTCGCGCCGCTGCCGGCCAGGTCGGGGACGTTCGCGCAGGCCGGGTTCTCGGTCCGGATGAACCGCGACGACCACGGCTACCTGCTGCTGCTGAACGGCGCCGGCACGTCCAACGGCAAGCTGACCGTCCTGCGGCGCGCCGGGAAGACCACCGCGAGCCACACGGTCACCCTCGACAAGCCGATCATCGCGGGGGAGTGGCACCACGTCTCGGTCACCGTCTCCGGCCCGACCCTCACGACCTCCATCGACGGCGTCCGGGTCGACACCTACACCGACTCGACATACCCGGCGGGGAAGGTCGGCTTCCGCGAATGGAACGGTGCCGACCTGGAGTCGGCGAGGTTCGACAACGTCCGCGTGACCTCGCCCTCCGGGCAGGTACTGCTCGCCGACGACTTCTCCGGCGACCTGTCCCGCTGGGTCGTCCCCACGGCCGGCGTCAAGATCAGCGAGGACTCGTGCGGGGGACAGCCCGCGCACGTCGCGACGCTGCGGCAGCGGCACGGCGAGCCGATGTACCTGTACTTCAGCGACCTGTGGAACTACCACACCAACGAGGCGCTGGCCAACTACTACTGGCAGCCGCTGACGTTCGCGGACGACGGCTCGATCGCGCCGATCGAGTGCGGCAACCCCACCGTGCGGCCGAACCCGGGGCATCCGGGGCGCCAGCGGCCCGTCCCCGGGCTCGACCAGGGCAGCGGCGTGACCGGTTTCCGGACCGGCTGCGACATCGCCGGCGCCGTCCACCGCGAGCAGTCCTTCACCGCCGGGCGCCGCGGCCGCCTGTCCTCCCTCGCCGTGACCGTCTTCAAGGACGGCACCGAGGAGGGCCGGGTCGAGCGGACGCCGCCGTCCGAGCCGCTGACCGTCGAGATCACCGACGGGTCCCGGACGCTGTGGTCGGAGCGGATCCCGGCCGCCCGCATCGGGTGGTCGCCGCGCAACCTGACCGTCCACCCGGGGATCCGGGTCGAGCGGGGCCACCGGTACGCGGTGCGGCTCGGCTCGGCGACGACCGCCCAGGGCTGCTACGGCGCCGCCTACGGCGACCACGACCCGTACCGGGGCGGCACGTCGGCCGTCAGCCGGGACGGCGGGGCCACGTTCACCGCCGAACCCGGCCGTGACCTGAAGTTCCTCACGACCGTGCGGAGGGCCTGACCATGCGCCGCAACGGTCGGACGTACCCGGCGGCCGGGACCGGCGTGCGCGGCTCCGGCGTCCGGGCCCGGGCGCACGGCACGCGGACCGCGGCCGCGCCCGTCTCCGCGTCCGTCTCCGCGTCCGTGCTGCGGCGGCTCGCCGTGCCGGTCGCCCTGCTCACGGCCCTGTCGGGGCTCGCGGCCGTGGAGGCGGCCGCGGACGTCCCGTCGCCCGCGCCGGGCGTCCCCGCCCTGACCCGCGCGACCTTCGCCGACCCGCCGGCGTCCGTGCGGCCCAAGTACCGCTGGTGGCAGCCGCTCGCCTACACCGACGACGCCGAGCTCGCCCGCGAACTCGACCAGATCGAGAAGGCGGGCGGCGGCGGAGCCGAGGTCGCCCCGTTCAGCGTCGAGGGCACCGGCAGCACCACCCCCGAGTTCCTGAAGACCTACGGCTGGGGGACCCCGCTGTGGGCGCGGAAGACCCGGACGATGCTGGCCGAGGCCAAGGCCAGGGGGCTCGGCCTGGACTTCACCATCGGACCGCGCTGGCCCGCGACCGTCCCCACCGTCGACGACGTCAACGACCCGAGCGCGCAGCAGCAGATCGTCTTCTCGCACGAGTTCCACAAGGGCGGCACCAGCAGGTCCGGTGAGCTGCCGGCGAACTTCGACACCGCGCCGCCCGCCGGCGCGGAGCGGACGCTCATCGCCGCCCTGGTCGCCAAGTGCGACGACGCGGACTGCGCGTCCTCCGGCGCCCCGAGGATGCTGGATCGTGCGAGCGTCACCGACGTCACCTCGAAGGTGGACGCGCAGGGCTCTCTCACGGTCGACTTCCCCGGCGATGACACGAGCACCTACGCGCTGATCGCCTTCTACCAGACGCCGAGCGGGCAGTCCCTGTCCGGCTACACGGCGACCGGCAAGAACTACGCCCTCGACCCGTTCAGCAAGGCCGGGGCCAAGGCGACCACCGACTTCTACGACGAGCACATCCTCACCCCCGACGTGCGGAGGCTGCTCGCGCAGATGGGCGAGAGCGACCTGTACGAGGACTCGCTCGAACTCGGCAAGACCCAGAAATGGACGTCCGAGATGGTCGGCCAGTGGACGAGGCTGCGCGGCTACTCCCCGGTCGAGGTGCTCCCCGCCCTCGCCGGCGCCGGCGACCAGGGCATCACCGACCGGCCGTTCTTCGACTTCGGCGGCGGCGTCGGCGCCCGCGTCCGCACCGACTACCGGCAGACGCTCAGCGACCTCTACATCCGCAACCGGCTCGACGTGCTGCGCGCGTGGGCCCACCGGCACCACCTGAGCACCCGCGCCCAGCCCTACGGCATCCCGGTGGACGTCTCGGAGGCCGCCGCGCACATCGACGTGCCCGAGGGCGAGTCGCTGGCGTTCGGGCAGTCCGTCGGCGCCTACAGCAACGTGCAGGACTACCGCGTCATCGCCACGGGCGCGCACGTGTCCGGGCGGCCGGTCGTGTCGGACGAATGCTGCGCCTTCTCTGGCACCGTGTGGGGCTCCACGGCCGGCGCCGGAGCGGACGCCTCCAACCTGCAGGCCGTCTACCGGGGCTTCGCCGGCGGCGTCAACCAGGTCGTCTGGCACGGGTTCCCGTACCTGAGCAGGGGACCCGCCGGAGCGGGCCCGCAGTCGGCGTGGCCCGGCATGACCTACGGCGGCAACACCTCCTACTCGGAGGCGTGGGGCGGCAAGGGCGGCCCGAACTGGGCCGACTACCGGGCGATCAACGACAGCCTCGCCCGGATGCAGCTCGTGCTGCGGCAGGGCAGGCCCCGCTTCGACCTGGCCGTGTACTGGCAGGACTTCGGCATGAACGGCACCGGCACCACCGGGAGCGGAGCGAACAAGCTGATCCAGAGCTCCTCGGCGCTGGCGGCCGCCGGATACACCTACGAGTACCTCAGCCCGGCGCACCTGGGGCGCGAGGACGCCGCCTACTCCGGCGGGGCCCTGTTCCCCGGCGGCTCCGGCTACCGCGCGGTGCTGCTGAACGACCAGAAGACGATGCCGGTGGCCGCCGCCGAGAAGCTGCTGCGGCTCGCCCGGCAGGGGCTGCCCGTCGTCATCGTGGGGGACGTCCCGAGCGAAGTGCCCGGCGCGGGCGACGCGGCGCGCCAGGACGCCCGCCTGAAGTCGGTGGTCTCCGAGCTGCTCCGCCAGCGCCGCGTGGTGCGGGCGGTGAGCGAGGCGGACGCCCCGCGGGCCCTGCGGCGCCTGCGCGTCACGCCGGCCGCCGTCCCGCACGACGGCTCCGGCGCGATCCTGGACGTGCGCCGCGAGGCGGGCTCCACCGACTACTACTACCTCTACAACCAGACGGACACGGCGACCGCGCAGAAGATCACCCTGACCGGCGACGGCGTCCCCTACCGGCTGGACACCTGGACCGGGAAGATCACCCCGATCACCGACTACACGTCCGGGCACGGCACCGTCACCGTCCCGGTCCGGCTGGCCGGGAACGACGCCGCGGTCATCGCGGTCACGCCCCGCCGCGACGGCACCTTCACCGGCCATCCGGACCGCCCCCGCCACCCGCGCGAGCACGCGAAGGCCGTCCCGGACCCGGTGAGGCTCGACGCATGGTCGCTGTCGGTCGACTCCTGGGGGCCCGGACCCTCCGGCCTGCCCGGCGACACCGCGCACACGGCGCTCGGCCCGGTCGCGGTGAAGGCCGGGAAGGACGGCGCGCTGCCCGCCTGGTCGGAGATCACGCCCGCGAACGGCTACCCGGTGGACCTCGAGGACGTCTCGGGCGTCGGCACCTACACCGCGCGCATCACCCTCGATCCCGGCTGGAAGGGCATCGACGCGGCCGAACTCGACCTCGGGACACCGGTCGACACCGTCCGCGTGAACGTCAACGGGCACGACCTGCCGCCGCTGGACCAGGCGGACCTGCGGCACGTCCAGGTGGGCCGGTACCTGCGGCCGGGCGCCAACACGATCACCGTGCGGGTCGCGTCCACGCTGCTCAACGCGGTGCGCGTCGCACCCGGCACCGGCGCCTCGTCCCGGACGCCGATGGACTACGGGCTGTTCGGCCGCGTCACCCTCACCGCGACCGGAGGCGACCGTCCGGTGCTGACCGCCGAGGCCCTGGAACCGGAACTGCCGCTGGCGGACGGCGGCTACAACCGCGCGACCGTGCTGGTCACCAACGCCTCCGGCCGCGCGGCGAACGTCGCGGTCGCCGCGTCCGCCGCCGAGGGGATCAGCGCCGAGCCGGAGCACCGCGGCGTCAGGGTGCCGGCCCGCGGCTCGGTGACGGTGCCCGTCGACCTGCGCGACACGGGCGTCGCGTCCGGCACGAGCACCGTGGAGGTGACCGCGCGCAGTGACGCCGGTCCGTCGGCCACCGCGTCCGTGACCCTGCGGCACTCCGACGACCTCGCCCTCAACCCCGGCGGCACGCCGTTCCCGCGGGTGGTCGCCGACGCCGGGCAGGACCGGTATCCGGCCAAGCTCGCCGTGGACGGTTCGCCGAGCACGTTCTGGGTGTCGTGGGGACGCGCCGCGGGCCAGGGCCCGACGCCCGCCGACCCGGTGCACTACGGGGTCGACTTCGGCGCGCCCGTCGAGGTCGGCTCGGTCGTCGTGGGCGGGCGCTCCAACTACGGCGCGCGCGACTACGCCGTCCAGGTGTCCTCGGACGGCCGGACCTGGCGCACCGTGGCCACCGCCACCGACACCCCCAAGGCGGGCGGGACGACGACCTTCGCCAAGGTCAGCGCCCGCCATGTGCGCATTGCCGTCACCAGGAGCTGGGACGGCATCGTCGCGAATGTGCAGATGAGCGGCTTCTCCGTACGCCCGTAGGCCCCGCGCCGCACCCGACCGCACGTCACATCAACGAACCGGAGGCCCACCTCTCATGATTCGCCGTGACACGACTCGTCCCCCCGGCTCCCGCGCCGCCGCCACCGCCGTGGCGGCCGGCGCCGGGATGCCGGCAACCGCGCAGGCCGCGGTGGAGGCCGGGCACGCGCCGCAGGCGCCCGTCCGGCTCACCGTCGGCGACCGGGCCCGCCCGCTGACCATGGAGGGGGCGCCGCTGTTCGGCTGGACGCCCCGCGACCGCGACCCCGGAAAGGTGCGGACCGCGTACGGGATCGCCGTGCGCGGCGCGTCCGGCGGCCAGGAGTACGGGAATTGCGCCGGGCCGTTCCCCGGCCGGGTGTGGGAGTACTTCGAGCAGTCGGACGACACCAGCTTGATCACGAACCCTGAGGGCGGCTTCGGCCGCCTCGCCCTCCGTTCGGACCACCGCTGAGGAGCCCGCGATGAACGAGTTGTCCAGAAGAAGGTTCGTGCAGGCCGGCGGCGTCGCCGCGGCGGCGGTCACGGCGGGCGGCGCGATCGCCGCGCCCGCGGCGGCGGCGCCCGCCCAGGGGAGATCGCGGACGCTGCGGCCCGCCGATCCGCGGGTGGGCCACCTGCCGTCGCCGCTCGGGATCGACACCGTCGCGCCGACGCTGAGCTGGCGGTTCGCGGCCGGGCCGCGCAACGCCGTCCAGTCCGCGTACCAGGTGCGCGTCGCCACCTCGGAGGCGCGGCTCGCCCGCCCCGACCTCTGGGACTCCGGCAAGGTCGGCGGCGCCGCCGTGTCGGCCGTGTACGCCGGACGGGCGCTGACGTCCCGTGAGCGGGCGTCGTGGCAGGTCAGGGTGTGGGACGGGCACGGCCGCGCGTCCGCGTGGAGCGAGCCGTCCCACTTCGAGATGGGCCTGCTCGCCGCCGCCGACTGGACGGCCCAGTGGATCGGGAACAAGGACTGGTCCGCCGACCCCGAGCCGGTGGCCGCGACGGTCGCGTTCCCGGCCCGGTCGGCCCGCTACGTCCGGCTGGACGTGACCCGGCTCGGCCTGCCGATCAAGGAGGGCTGGCCGTACAAGGTGTCGCGGCTCCAGCTCGCCGAGGTCCAGGTGCTGGACGGGGCGTCCAGCGCGAACCTGGCCGCCGGGGCGGCCGTGACCGCGTCCGAGAGCTACACGGTCGGCGGCCAGTGGGAACCGGGGGCCGTCACGGACGGCTCGCTCACCAGCGACACCGCCCCCTTCGGCTACACGAGCCTGGAGCGGCGGGACCAGGACCTCGCCGACCCCATCTGGCTCCAGATCGACCTCGGCGAGGAGAAGCGGTTCGACCGCGTGCTGCTCTACCCGCGCACGGACGTGACGACCGACGACGGGAAGACGGCCAACTTCCCGGAGGACTTCACCGTCCGGACGTCCGGCGACGGCGAGACGTTCGGCACCGCCGCGACCGTCGAGGGGCAGGAGGCGCCGCCGCCGCTGCACCGGCAGCCCGGTGCCCTCCCCGTGTTCCGGCGCGAGTTCAAGGTGGGCAAGCGCGTCCGCACGGCACGCCTCTACGCGACGGCCCTCGGCGTCCTGGACATCACGGTCAACGGACGCCCCGTCAGCGACGCCGTCCTCGAACCGCCGTACAGCGCGTACAAGGAGCGGCTCGTTTACTCCACCTACGACGTGACAAAGCTGCTCCATCGCGGTGGCAACCGGGTGCAAGTGGAGTTGGGCACCGGCATGGCGCACGTCCCGCCCACGCCCGGCCGCTACGAGAAGCTGACCCGGTCGGACGGCAGGCCCGCGTTCCTCGGCCAGCTGGAGATCACCTACACCGACGGGTCCCGCGACGTCGTCGCGTCCGACACGTCCTGGCGCACCGCCCTCGGCGCGACGACGTTCACGAACTGGTACGGCGGCGAGGACCACGACGCGCGCCGCACCCCCGAGGACTGGTCGGACGCGGTGAAGGTCGCCTCGCCCACGGCCCGGCTCGCCGCGCGCACCGCGCCGCCGATCGTCCCGGTCGGCACCTTCCGCACGAAGAAGATCACCCAGCCGAAGGACGGCGTCTACGTCGTCGACCTCGGCACCAACTTCGCCGGCTGGCCCGAGCTGCGCGTCAGCGGACCGGCCGGGACGAAGGTCACGATGCGCCCCGGCGAGCTGCTGAACGACGACGGGACCGTCAGCCAGCACACCACCGGCTCGCCCATCTGGGACACCTACACGCTCTCCGGCGAGGGCACCGAGACGTGGCATCCCCGGTTCGTCTACCACGGCTTCCGCTACCTGCAGCTCGAAGGGCTGCCGTCCGCGCCGGACGAGGGCACGGTCACCGGGATCGTCCTGCGCGCCGGAAACGCGAAGGCGGGCTCGTTCACCAGCTCGCACGGACTCCTCAACGACATCCACCGGATCATCGACAGGGCCGTGCAGAGCAACATGTACTCCGTCCTCACCGACTGCCCGCACCGGGAGAAGCTCGGCTGGCTGGAGCAGGCCAACCTGGTGTTCCCCGCCGTCGCCCGCAACTACGACGTCGCCGCCTACTACGGCGCGATCGTCCGCGACATCGCCGAGGCCCAGACGGAGGACGGCCTCGTCCCCGACATCGCGCCCGAGTTCACGGTGTTCTCCGGCGGGTTCAGGGACGACCCCAACTGGGGCAACGTCATCGTCTTCGCGCCCTGGCAGATGTACCGGGCCTACGGCGACACGGCCACGCTCCGCACCTACTACCCGAACATGGTGCGCTACGTCGACTACCTGTCACGCAAGGCGGACGGGCACCTGCTCGACTACGGCCTGGGCGACTGGATCACCTTCGACAACAGCACGCCCAAGGGCGTGACCGCCACCTTCGGCTACCACCGCGCCGTGTCCGCCCTCGCCCGCATCGCCAAGGTCATCGGCGAGGACGCCGACGCGGCCAGGTACGAGGCCCTCGCCGGGCAGATCGGGTCGGCGTTCAACGCCAAGTACGCGACGGGCGACACCTACGGCTCCGGCAGCCAGGCATGCGACGCGCTCGCCCTCGACATGGGCGTCGTCCCCGACGGCAAGAAGGACGCCGTCCTCGCCCACCTCATCAAGGGGATCGAGGCGAAGGGCCACCACCTCACGGTCGGCGAGATCGCGTTGCCGTCGGTGTTCCACGTCCTGTCGGCGGCCGGGCGCGACGACGTCGTCCACGCGTTCGCGACGCAGACCGGCAACCCCAGCTACGGCTACCAGGTCGTGCACGGCGCCACCTCGCTGACCGAGAACTGGGACGGGCCCACGTCCGGGAACTCCCAGAACCACTTCATGCTCGGCGCCATCGACGAGTGGTTCCACGCCGGGCTCGCCGGCCTCGGCCAGACCGGCGACTCGATCGGGTTCGAGACGCTGCTCGTCCGGCCGGCCGTCGTCGGCGACGTCACGCGCGCCGCCGCCGCCTACGAGACGCCGCGCGGGCACGCGGCGGCGTCCTGGCGCCGCACCGGCAGGAGGCTCCGCCTGGACGTCACCGTCCCGCCCGGCACCACGGCGCGCGTGGAGTTCCCGGTGTCCGCCGGTGCCGCCAGGCCGAAGGCGCCCCGGGACGCCCGCTGGGTCGGCGTGGAGAACGGCCGGGCCGTCTTCGAGACCGGCTCCGGCGACTGGACGTTCGAAGGGAGCACCTCATGAGCGGGATGAGCAGGCGCCGCTTCCTCGGCGCGTCGGCGGCCGGGGTGACGGGCGCGGTCGTCCTCGGCTCGGCCGGTGGTACCGCGTCGGCGGCACCGCCGGCGGCGCGTACACCGTCCGGGCTGCTGACCTCGCTGCTGCCGGACGGGCTCGGCGTCACCGCGGCCCGTCCGAGGCTGAGCTGGCAGGTCGCCGACCTCGGCCCCGGCACGGAGCAGACGCACTACCAGGTCCAGTTCGCCACCACGCCGGCCCGGCTGGAGCACGGGCCGCGCCACTGGGACAGCGGCCGGGTCGCGTCCGCCGACTCGGTCGCCGTGGCCTACGGCGGCCCGGCCCTGGCGCCGCAGACCGCGTACTGGTGGCGCGTCCGGACGTTCGACGGCCCCAGGGCGTCCCGCTGGTCCGAGCCCGCCCTGCTCGCCACGGGCGTGGACGAGTGGGCGGCCGACCCCATCTGGGCGCCGGCCGCGCAGGCCCCCGGCGACGGCGTCCTCACCGCCCGGGTGCAGATCGCCTCCGTCGCCGCGAGCCTGTGGTTCCGGGCGTCCGGGACGAGCGCGAACTACCTGTGGCAGCTCCGCGCCGGGACGCCGGGCGTGCTGAAGAAGCACGTGTGCGTCAACGGCGCCTACCGGGTGCTGGAGGAGAAACGGCTCGCGCTCCCCGTCGAGACGGGCCGCTGGTACGAGGTGACGGTCGAGATGACCGGGCCGACGTTCCGGACGTCCATCGACGGCGCCGAGGTCGACACCACCACCGACGCCACATACCGCACGGGCACGGTCGGGATGCGCAACGGCTCCACCGAGGCGAACGTGTGGGACCGCGTCGGCTTCACCGCCCCCGACGGCACGGTGGTCATCGACGAGGACTTCACCGAAGGACGGGGGACCTTCGGCGCCGGGACGGTCGCGGACGGCGCGCTGACCCTCGCCAAGGGCCAGTCGACGCTGTCCTCCGTCGGCTCGCCCGACGACGACTGGGCGCTGCTGCGCACCGAGTTCACCCCGCACACCAAGCGGATCGCCGCCGCCGTGCTGCACGTCGCCGCCCAGTCGCCCACGCCGATCCGCCAGTACCCGGCGAAGGTGTGGGCGAACGGCGAGGTGGCGGGCTTCGCGTCGATGCCCGGCGGCGCGGGCGCGCCGCGCTACCACTCGTTCGACGTGACGCGCGCGCTCCGGCCGGGGCGGCGCAACGCGCTCGCCGCGCTCGCCTTCACCACCCAGGACAAGCGGTTCCTCGCGCAGCTCGTCATCACCTACGCCGACGGGACGACATCGGTGCACGGCAGCAGCGGCGACTGGAAGGCGCGCCGCCAGGCGGGACTGCTGCCCGACGCCGGGACGATCGGCACCGGCTACTACATCGGCCGCCAGGAGTACTGGGACATGCGGCACGAGCCGGCCGGCTGGACCAGCCCCGGCTTCGACGACTCCGCCTGGAGCCCGGCCCTGGTCAAACCCGCCATCGCCGGCCTGGAACCCGCGCTGGTCGAGCCGGTCGGGCTGCACGACGTCCGGCCCGCGTCCGTGCGCAGGACCGCGCCCGGCACCTGGCTCGTCGACCTCGGCCGGGAGATCGCGGGCGGCCTGCGGCTGTCGGTGCGCGGCAGGGCGGGCCGGACCGTCGAGGTCCGGCTCGGCGAGGAGCTGAACGGCGACGGAACCGTCCGGTACGCGCTGCGCGCCGGCGTCACCTACAGGGAGACCTGGACGCTCCGCGACGGCCTCCAGACCATCGAGCACTGGGGCTACCGCGGCTTCCGCTACGCGCAACTGCTCTGCGACGACGACCTCGACCTCTCCGAGGCCGTCACCGGACGCGCCTGGCGGGCCGCCTGGCGCGACTCCGACGCGTCGTTCTCCAGCTCCAGCCGCGACCTCGACCGCGTGTACGAGCTGTGCCGGTACTCGATCGAGGCCACGCGCGGCGACCTCTACATCGACACGCCGACCCGCGAACGCGGCCCCTACGAGGGCGACGCGCTCATCAACCAGGCGTCCGAGTACGGAGTGCAGCGGTCGTTCGCGCTGGCCCGCGCGTCCGACGCGTACCTGGCGCGCAACCGCACCTGGCCGACCGAGTACCGGCTGATGAACGTCATGTCGGCCTGGGAGGACTACCTGCACACCGGCGATCCCGAGCAGCTCGCCGCCGACTACGACCTCCTCGCGGCCAAGCACCTGACGGCGTATCTGGGCGACGACGGGCTCGTCCACAAGGACCCCGGGTCGTCCAGCCGCGACCTCGGCGACCTGGTCGACTGGCCGGTGTCCAACCGGGACGGCTACGTGTTCACCGACGTCAACACCGTCGTGAACGCGTGCCAGTACGCCGCGTTCGCCGCCATGGCGAAGATCGCCGCCGTCCTCGGCAAGGCCGGCGACGCGACGCGATGGCGGGCACACGCCGACAAGCTGGCCGCCGCCATGCGCGAGAAGCTCCTGGACGCGCCCAACGGCCGGTTCGCCGACGGGATCGGGACCGCCCACAGCGCGCAGCACGCGACCGCGTTCCCCGTCGCACTCGGCGTGGCCGGGCCGGGCACCGTCCCGGACTCCGTCGTCCGCGCCCTGGGCGAGACCCTCGCGGACGGCGGTATGAAGGTCAGCGTCTACGGCGCCCAGTTCCTGCTGGACGCACTGTTCGCGACCGGCCGGGCCGAGGCCGCCATCGGGCTGATGACGGCCGGCGGCATGAGTTCCTGGCTGCACATGCTGGACGATCTCGGCGCGACCATCGTGGCCGAGGCGTGGGACCCGTCCCTCAAGTCCAACATGACGTTCTCGCACGCCTGGGGTTCGGCGCCCGCCAACGTGATCCCGCGCCACGTCCTCGGCGTGCGGGTCACCGCGCCGGGCGCCGCCGAGATCGAGGTCCGGCCGCGCCCCGGGGACCTGGCCCGCGTCGCGGGGCGCGTCCCCACGATCCGCGGCCCGGTCTCCGTCGCGCTGGACCGCGAGGGGCACTACCGCCTCGACGTGGAGGTGCCGCCCAACACGTCCGCGCGCATCGTCGTCGGCGTGGGCGACGGCGACCCGCGCGCCCTCCGCGTCACCGGGCCCCACGCCCGCGCGCCCCGGACGACGGGCCGGGACGCGACGGGCCGGTTCCTCGCCGTCGGCCCGGTCGGCTCCGGCCGCACCACGGTGATCGGGAGGGGACGGTAGGCGGCGGCCGCGGCGCGCGGGCTCAGCTCCGGTCCAGCCGGACGGCCTGGGCGATGTAGTCGCGCAGGGCCTCCCCGTCGACGCCCTCCAGGGTCTTGATCTTGACGTGCCGGGTCTTCTTGCCGACGCCCTCCAGCAGGCCGTGCCGGTCCTCGAACTCGGCGCCGCGCTCGAACGCGAAGGTGAGGTGGGTCTTGCTCTGACTGATCACCGCGAGGACCTTCCGCCCCCGCCAGGCGGGGGACCCGTAGGTGAGGCACTCGGCGGCGTCCGGCGCCCCCTCCGCCATCGGCGTGCGGAGCGCGGCGAGGATCTCGGTGTACCTGGGGTCGAGCTTGGTCGCGGCGTAGGTGTCGATCTCGGTGCCCATGGTGTGCGTCCCTTCGGGTCGGCCGGTGCGTCCTGCGTCCCACGGTATAGTCATGAATCTTGACGGTCAAGGTACAAGACTAAATTCCGGGCCGCCGGGCCGGGGCGCGAGGTGCGGGGGCGGGCCTGTATGGTCAATGTTCGTGACTAACGTGCAGGTGGAAGGGCGGGGGCGGGAGCCCGATCTGGGGATGCTCGCGGGGCGGCTGATGCGGGGACTGCAGGAGGAGCTGTTCGAGCGGCTCGCCGAGCAGGGGCATCCGGACGTCCGGCCCCGGCACGGCACCGTGCTGGCCTTCCTGGACGCCGGCGGGATGCGCGCCACCGAGATCTCGGCGCGGTCGGGCCAGCACAAGCAGATCGTCGGCACGATCGTGGACGAGCTGGTCGGCCTCGGCTACGTCCGCCGCGAACCCGACCCCGCCGACCGCCGCGCGAAGCTCGTCGTCCCCACCGAGCACGGCCTGGACGAGATCGCCAAGGCCCGCGCCATCCTCGCCGCCGTCGAGGACCGCCACCGCCGGGCGCTCGGCGGCGAGCGGTACACCGCCTTCAAGGACGCCTTCCAGCGGATCACCCGCGACCAGAGCGCCTGGCGCGACGAGCAGGACCCGGACGCCCGGCTGCCGTAGGGCGGGCGCAGGTTCGGACGGCGGCCTGGCGGGCACGATGGCACCGCATGTCACCACCGAGGGGAGCGACGCCGTGACCGTACCGAAGGTCGACCTCATCGACGGCAACGCGATGCCGCAGCTGGGCTTCGGGGTGTTCCAGGTCGACGACGACGGGGCCGAGCGCGCGGTGGAGGCGGCGCTGCGGAGCGGCTACCGCAGCATCGACACCGCGAGCGCCTACGGGAACGAGGAGGGCGTCGGCCGCGCGCTGCGCGCCTCGGGCCTGCCCCGCGACGAGCTGTTCGTCACCAGCAAGCTGTGGAACAGCGAGCAGGGCCACGACAACGCGCTGCGCGCCTGCGAGGCCAGCCTGTCCCGGCTCGGCCTCGACCGGCTGGACCTCTACCTGATCCACTGGCCGGCGCCGGGCCGCGGCCTCTACCTGGAGACCTGGCGGGCACTGGAGAAGCTCAAGGCGGACGGGCGGGTCCGCTCGATCGGCGTGTCCAACTTCACCGTGGAGACGCTGCGGCGGATCATCGGCGAGGCCGACGTCGTCCCGGCGGTCAACCAGATCGAACTGCACCCCTACTTCCAGCAGGACGGGCTGCGCGCGTTCCACCGCGACCACGGCATCCGCACCGAGGCGTGGGCGCCGCTAGGGCAGGGGCACGGCCTGCTGGACGACCCCGCGCTCGCCCGCATCGCGGCGGCCCACGGGCGCACCCCCGCGCAGGTCGTGCTGCGCTGGCACCTGGAGATCGGCGACATCGTCATCCCGAAGTCGGTGACGCCGTCCCGCATCGCCGAGAACATCGACGTGTTCGGGTTCGAGCTGACCCCGGACGACATGGCCGCGATCGGGGAGCTCGACAAGGGCATCCGGGTCGGCCCCGACCCGGCGACGTTCGAGGCCGCCTAGCCGCGGGCTACCCGCGCAGTTCGGCCGTGCCGACGAGGCCGGCGAAGCGCTCGCCGTCCGGGTCGGTGTCGCCCAGCCATTCGCGGGGGCCGGTGAGGCCCGGCGGCAGCAGCTCGAACCCGTCGAAGAAGCGGCGGATCTCCGCGCGCGGGCGGGCGCCGAGCCGCGCGCTCGCGCCCTCGTAGACCTGCTCGGCCCGCGCCATCTGCTCGGGGAAGGCGTCCGAGGCCAGGTGCGACAGGATCAGCCGGCTGCCGGGCGCCAGCACGTCCCGGTAGCGGGCGACCAGCGCGTGCGGGCCGTCGGCGTCGGCCACGAAGTGCAGCACCGACACCAGCAGCACCGCCACCGGCTCGGCGAAGTCGATCAGGTCGCGGACGGCGGGGTGGCCGAGCACGTCGTCCGGGCGGCGCAGGTCCGCCTCGGCGAACCCCACGTTCGCGGTGCCCGCGAGGAGCGCCCGGCCGTGCGCGCAGACGACGGGGTCGTGGTCGACGTAGACGGTCCGGACGTCTGGACCCGCGGCCGACGCGGCCTCGTGCACGTTCTCCCGCGTCGGCAGCCCCGAGCCCAGGTCGAGGAACTGGCGGACGCCGGCCTCGGCGGCCGCGCGCACCGCGGCCCGCAGGAACGCCCGGTTGAGGCGGACGCCGCGCACGACCCGCCCGTCGGAGATCTCCACGACGCGCTCGGCGGCCTCCCGGTCGGCGGCGAAGTTGTCCTTGCCGCCGAGCCAGTAGTCGTACATGCGCGCGACGTTGGGGGAGGCGGTGTCGAGGCCGGCGGCGGACCCGTCCGAGAAGTCGGTCACCGGGTCATGATCGTGCCACCGGCGGCGGGCGGCAACACGAACGCCGAACCCGGTCACGTCACGCAGCGTCGCCACACGTAACGTTCCGTGCATGGGGGATGATCGGGGGAGCTGGACGGGCCCCGGCGGGCTGCGCGTGACGGCGGTGCGGCTGACGGGCGCGCACCGGGTCCTGGCGGACCACGCGGGCGTCCGCGGGGAGGGGGCGTTCCTCGTGACGCGGCGCGGGGAGCTGGTCGGACGCGGCTACTACCCGTCGGTGGAGGAGCTGGCCGAGGTCGTCGACCTCGCCGAGCTGGAACCGGTGTGACCGGGCCGCTTGCGGAACCGGCCGCCGCGCGTGTAGTGGGTGGGACCGTGGGTGAGCGCTGGGACGTCGTCGTGGTCGGGTCGGTCAACGCGGATCTGGTGGTCGGTGTCGAACGGCGGCCCGCGCCGGGGGAGACCGTCCTCGGCTCCGACCTCGCCGTCCATCCGGGCGGCAAGGGGGCCAACCAGGCGGTCGCGGCGGCGCGGCTCGGCGGCCGGACCGGGATCGTCGGGCGGGTCGGCGACGACGGGCACGGCGCGCTGCTGCGCGACGCGCTCGCCGCGGCCGGCGTGGACCTCGCCCACCTGGCCGCCACGCCGGGCGTGCCGACCGGCGTCGCACTGATCACGGTCGGCCCGGACGGCGACAACAGCATCATCGTCTCGCCCGGCGCCAACGCCCGGCTCGGGCCCGGCGACGTCGCCGCCGCCCGCGCGATGATCGCCGGGGCGGCCGTCGTGTCGTTCCAGCTGGAGGTGCCGCTGCCCGCCGTGGAGGCCGCCGCCCGCGCCGCGGCCGAGGCGGGCGGGCGCGTCGTCCTCAACCTGTCGCCGCCCGCGCCGGTCCCGGACGGCCTGCTCGCGCTCTGCGACCCCCTGGTCGTCAACGAGCACGAGGCCGCGTTCCTCTTGGAGGGCGGCGGCGATCCCCGGGACATGGCGGCGGCGCTCGCCGCCGCCGGGCCCCGCTCCGTCGTCGTCACGCTCGGCGCCGACGGCGCCGTGGTCGCCGACGGGGACGGCAGCGCGGCGATCCCGTCCCCGGAGACCGACGCCGTCGACACGACCGGCGCCGGCGACGCCTTCACCGCCGCGCTGTGCCTGCGCCTCGCCCGCGGCGACGCGCTGCGCGACGCCGCCCGGTACGCGGCCCGGGCGGGCGCCGCGGCCGTCCGCGGGCGCGGCGCGCAGAGCTCCTTCCCGACCCCGGACGAGCTACCGGACGGGCCTCCCGAGGGCTAGCGGCTCGTGCGGGCGCGCAGCCGGTACAGCTCGTCGGCGACGTCGTGGACGTCGGCGCCGAGGTCGAACGCGCTGAGCAGGTGCAGGTCGTCGGTGGTCTCGATCTCCAGCATCCGGGTGTTCAGCAGGAGCCGGCGCCGCTCGTCCACCCGGATCGTCGTCACCTCGTCCCAGGCGATGCTGCGGTGCCCCGCGTAACCGGACACGACCGTGAGCCCGTCCCCGTCGGCGGTGAGCCGGACCGGGGCGACCAGGTCGCGCAGCGCGAGCGCGTTCAGCCCGATCGCCGCGGCCGCCGCGAGGAACAGGAACTGGGGGTCGTGGCTGTAGAGGACGATGAGCGCCGTCACGGCCGCCGCGGCGGCGCACTTGACCGCCACGTGACCTGGCGGTACGCGCCATCGCCGCTGTGATCCCGGATCCATGCCCGCCACCGTAGCCGGAACCGGCGCCGAACCGCGCCCGTACGCCGCCGGAGGCCGTCCGGTAGCGTCACGCACATGCGACTCGGTGTGCTGGACGTGGGCTCGAACACCGTGCACCTGCTGGTGGTCGACGCCCACCGGGGGGCGCGGCCCCTGCCCGCGTACTCCCACAAGGCCGAGCTCCGGCTCGCCACCCACCTCGACGACTCCGACCGCCTGTCGGAGGAGGGCGAGACGCTGCTGCGCGACTTCGTCGACGAGGCGCTGCGGGTCGCCGAGGACAAGGGCGTGGAGGACCTGGTCGCCTTCGCGACCTCCGCGGTCCGCGACGCCGCCAACGGCGAGGAGGTCCTCGCCCGCATCCGGGACGGCCGCTCGATCGACATCCGCGCGCTGCCCGGCGAGGAGGAGGCGCGGCTGACGTTCCTCGCCGTCCGCCGCTGGTTCGGCTGGTCGTCGGGGCGGCTGCTGGTCGTGGACATCGGCGGCGGCTCGCTGGAGATCGCGTCCGGCATCGACGAGGAGCCGGACGTGGCGATCTCGCTGCCGCTCGGCGCGGGCCGGCTCACCCGCGACCGGTTCAGCGCCGACCCGCCGCCGCCCGAGGAGATCCGCGACCTGCGCCGGCACGTCCGGGCGGAGATCGCGCGGCACGTCGGGGACGTCGCCCGCTACGGGCCCGCCGACCACGCGGTGGCCACGTCCAAGACGTTCAAGCAGCTCGCCCGGATCGCGGGCGCCGCGCCGACCGCCGAGGGGCCGTACCAGCGCCGCACCCTCGGCGACACCGACGTCACCGACTGGGCGGAGAAGCTCGCGCCGATGCCGTCGGCGGAGCGCGCCGAGCTGCCCGGCGTGTCGGAGAGCCGCGCCCAGCAGCTGCTCGCGGGCGCGATCGTCGCGGACGCCGCGATGGACCTGTTCGAGCTCACCGAGCTGGAGATCTGCCCGTGGGCGCTGCGCGAGGGCGTCATCCTGCGCCGCCTCGACATGATCACCGGCTAGCGGCCCTGCGTGCCCCCGGTCAGGCCCAGTACGGGTGGCCGATCACGAGGCCCCGAGGGGTGAGGACGCGGTCGCCGGTGCCGTCCGCCCGGACGGCGTGGACCACCGGGTCGGCGACCTTGCCGCGCACGTAGCACAGCCACCGGCCGTCGCTGGACCACGCCGGGTCCATGTCGTCGCCGGTGCCGGTGGTGACGGCCCGCAGCCCGGAGCCGTCCGCGTTCACGACCCAGATCGTGCTGTGCTCGTCGGGGCCCCGGGTGAAGGCGATCTTGGAGCCGTCGGGGGACCATTCGGGGTCGACCGACCGCACCCCGTCCGCGGTCACCCGCGTCCACGCGGACCCGGCGCGGGCGGGGTCGAGGGTGTAGATCTGATCGGTGCCGTCCAGCCTGCTCCAGAACACGAGCCGGCCGGTGGACGACCACATCGGGTCGTCCTTGAACGAGCGGTCGGTGGTGAGCTGGACGACCGAGCGCCCGTCGAGGGTGGTGGTGAAGATCTGCCGCACGCCGTCCTTCTCGGCCATGTACGCCAGGCGGGTGCCGTCGGGCGACCAGGTCACCCGGGTGCCGCGCTGCACGTCGGCGACCTTGCGGGCGCCGCCGCCGTCGGCGTTCACCACCCACGCCGCGGCGGTCCGGGTGGCCTGCCGGGTGAACGCGATGCTCTTCCCGTCCGGTGACCGCTCGGGGAGGATGTCGCACTGCGGCCCGCCGACGAGGGTCCTCGCGGACGGTTCGCCGGGCGTGTAGAGGCCGAGGTCGGCGTGGCACTGCTTCGGCCAGCCGGGTGCGGTGTCGATGCGGACGAGCATCGCCGCGGACGGGAACGTCCCCGCGCCGCCCCCCGCGTTCCCCGACGGCCGGCCGAGGTAGTAGAGCAGGCCCGCGACGGCCCCGGCGGCGAGCACCGCCGCCGCGGCGGACGCGGCGAGCGTGGTGCGGCGGGACGGCCGGTGCGGCGCCCCGCCCCCGGGCGCGGTCGGAAGGACGGGCGGCGGCACCGCGTACTCGCGTTCGGTGGCCCGCTCGTAGGGCTGCGCGTGTAGCTGTTCCTGCGGGCGCCCGTACACCTGTTCGTGCGGCCGCTCGTAGGCCTTCCGGGTCGACGGCTCCGGCGCGGGCACCGGCGGCGGGGGAGGGGCGTCCCGCGAGGTGGCGCCGGGGTCACCGCCGGGGGCTCCGCCGGGCGGGGACGTCCACGACTCGCCCAGCTCGGTCGTCACGGCGGCCTCACCGCCGCCGCCGACCAGGGCGAGCAGCAGGTCGCGGGCGCTCGGCCGGGCGCCCGGGTCCTTGCGCAGCGCCGCCTGGACGAGCCCCGCCAGCGACGGCGGCAGGTCGCCGATCTCCGGTTCGGCGTGCACGGCGCGGGCCGCGAGGAGCTGGAACGAGCCCTGCCCGAACGGGTTGCGGCCGTTCGCCGCGTACGCCACGAGGCAGCCCCAGGCGAACACGTCCACGGCCGTGGTGACCTGCTGCGTCGTGATCTGCTCGGGGGCGATCCAGCCGGGCGTCCCGACGACCTGCCCGGTCCGGGTGTGGGCGGAGACCATGTCCAGCGCCCGCGCGATCCCGAAGTCGATCACCCGGGGGCCGGAGATGGACAGCAGCACGTTGCTCGGCTTGAGGTCGCGGTGCACCAGCCCGGCGCTGTGGATCGCGACGAGCGCGGCGGCGACGCCGACCGCGACGCCGTGCAGCATCCCGGGCGACAGCGCGCCGTTCTCGGCGACGTGGTCCAGCAGCGACGGCCCGTCGATGTACTCGGTCACCATGTAGGCGAGGCCGAGGTCCTCGCCGTGCTCCAGGACCTGCGCCGTGCAGAACGACGCGACCCGCTGGGCGTTGGCGGCCTCGTCGTGGAACCGGGCGAGGAACGTCCGGTCGCCGGCCAGCTCGGCGCGGACGACCTTCACCGCGACGGGACGGCCGTCCTCGCCGCGGCCGAGGTACACCGCGCCCATCCCGCCCTCGCCGATCTTGGCCTCGATCCGGTACCGGCCGATCCGCGTGGGGTCGTCCGGACGCAGCTCGCGCAGGGAGGACGCTCGCGGCCCGTCCATGGTGATCACCTTTTCCCCGCGAGCCGCGTCTTGGCGGCCGCCTCCCCGGCGGCACGCGGCTCCGACTTTTCCTTACGATGACAGAGGGCGGCCCCAGGTTCTAGCGTCCGCGGATCAATGGAAATTGCGGGCCTTGACCCGCCCCGGCACGGGCAGCCGCCGCAGCCGGGTCGCGCGGACGTTCGCGACCCCGTCGGCGCGCTCCAGCCGCCCGCCGACCAGCAGCGCCTGCGCGTCGACGGCGAGGCCCCGGTGCCGCTGGAACACCGCGGGCGGGCACACCACGTTGATGATCCCGGTCTCGTCCTCCAGCGTCATGAACACGATGCCGCCGGCGGTCGGCGGCCGCTGCCGGTGCGTCACCAGCCCGGCGACGACGACGTTCGTCTCGCCCGGCGTCCCGGCGAGCCGCGCCGCCGGCAGCGCGCCGAGCTCGTCCAGCGCCTCCCGGACGTGCGCGACCGGATGGACGCGGGAGACGCCGGTGGCCCACAGGTCGGCGAGGGTCTCCTCGACCGGCGTCATCGCGGGCAGCGCGGGCGCCGACGCGCCGGGCGTCACGCCCTCCAGCCGCCCCGGCCCGGACCCGGCCAGCGCGCCCGCCGCCCACAGCGCCTCGCGCCGCGACAGCCCGAGCCCGTCGAACGCGCCGGCCGTGGCGAGCGCCTCCAGCGCCCCGGCCGACAGCGGCACGCGCCGGGCGAGGTCCTCCATGCTCGTGTAGGGGCGTCCCGCCGCGATCGCCTCCGCCATGTCGTCGCCCAGGTTGCGGATCCCGGACAGCCCGAGCCGGATCGCCGGCTGGGGCTCGCCCGGCGCGTGCGGATGGTCGGAGACGACCTCGACCGGCTCCTCCAGCGCCGGGTGCACGCCGCTGGCGTTGATGTCGACGCCCCGGACCACGACGCCGTGGTGCCGGGCGTCCGCGATGAGGCTCTGCGGGCTGTAGAACCCCATCGGCTGGTTCCGCACGAGCGCGGCGGTGAACGCGGCCGGGTAGTGCCGCTTCAGGTAGGCGCTCGCGTAGACGAGGTGGGCGAAGCTCTGCGCGTGCGACTCGGGGAACCCGAACCCGGTGAAGCCGAGGATCTTCTCGTAGACGCTCTCCGCGATGCCGGGCGGGATGCCGCGCTCGGCCATCCCGTCCAGCAGCCGGCGCCGCAGCCGCTCCACCCGCTCGGGGGCGCGCTTGGCGCCCATCGCCTGCCTGAGCTGGTCGGACTCCGCCGGTGTGAACCCGGCGCAGTCGACGGCGAGCTGCATCATCTGCTCCTGGAACAGCGGCACGCCGAGCGTCCGGCCGAGCGCGGGCTCCATCAGCGGATGCGGGCAGACGGCCGGCTCCTCGCCCTTCCGGCGCCGCAGGTACGGGTGGACGGACCCGCCCTGGATCGGCCCCGGCCGGATCAGCGCCACCTCCACCACGAGGTCGTAGAACTCCCGCGGCCGCAGCCGCGGCAGCGTCGCCATCTGCGCCCGCGACTCCACCTGGAACACCCCGACCGTGTCGGCGTCGCACAGCATGTCGTAGACGGGGGTGTCGTCCGGCGGGACGGACTGCAGGTCGTAGCGGCGGCCGTGGTGCTCGTCCACCAGGTCGAAGCAGTCGTGCAGCGCGGCGAGCATGCCGAGGCCGAGCAGGTCGAACTTCACCAGGCCCGCCGCGGCGCAGTCGTCCTTGTCCCACTGCAGGACGCTGCGGCCCGGCATCGTCGCCCACTCGATCGGGCAGATCTCCCCGACCGGGCGGTCGGCGATCACCATGCCGCCGGAGTGGATGCCGAGGTGCCGGGGCAGCTTCAGCATCCGGTCGGCGAGGTCGAGCACCGGCGCCGGAACGTCGGCCTCCGAGCCGACCGGGTCGCGCGGGTCGATGCCCTTCGACCAGGCGTCCTGCTGGCCGGGGGAGAAGCCGAGCGCGCGGGCGGCGTCCCGGACGGCCATCCGCGGCCGGTAGCTGATGACGTTCGCGACCTGCGCCGTGCACTCCCGCCCGTACTTGCGGTAGACGTACTGGATGGCCTCCTCGCGGCGCTTGTGCTCGATGTCGAGGTCGATGTCGGGCGGCCCGTCCCGCCCGGGGGACAGGAACCGCTCGAACAGCAGGCGGTGCCGGACGGCGTCCACGCCGGTGATGCCGAGCGCGTAGCACACCGCCGAGTTGGCCGCCGAGCCGCGCCCCTGGCACAGGATGTTCTCGCGCCGGCAGAACTCCACGATGTCGTGGACGATCAGGAAGTAGCCGGGGAAGCCGAGCTGCTCGATGACGTCGAGCTCCTTGGCGATCTGCGCGTAGGCGCCCGGCTCCCGCTCCCGTTCGGGCGGCCCGTACCGCTTGAGCGCGCCCTCCTTCACCAGGTGCCGCAGCCAGCTCGCCTCGGTGTGCCCGTCCGGGACCGGCCAGTCGGGCAGCCGGGGCGCGACCACGTCGAACCCGAACAGGCACTCGCGCGCGAGCGCGACCGTCCGCTCCCGGACGCCGGGGAACCGCGCCAGCCGCCTCGCCATCTCGGCGCCGGACCGGAGGTGCGCGGTGCCGCTCGCCGGGAGCCGGCCGACCATGTCGTCCAGGCTGCGGCGGGCCCGGACGGCGGCGAGCGCCTGCGCCAGCCGCGCGTCGGCTCCGGGCGCCGCGAAGTGCACGTTGTTGGACGCCACGACCTCGACTCCGGCGCGTCCCGCCAGCTCGAACAGGGCGTCGTTGCGGAGGTCGTCGTCGGGCTGGTCGTGGTCGATCAGCTCGACGAACACGTTGCCGCGGCCGAACATGGCGACCAGGTTCCGCAGCTCGCGGTCGGCGGCGTCCGGCCCGCCCGACTCCAGCGCCGCCGGGACGGGGCCCTTCCGGCAGCCGGTCAGCACCGCCCAGTGGCCGCCGTGCGCGCCGGCGAGCGCCTCCAGGTCGTAGACGGGACGGCCCTTGCTCCCGCCCGCGAGCTGCGCCGACGTGATCGCCGAGCACAGCCGGGCGTACCCGTGCGCGCCGCGCGCGAGGACGAGCAGGTGCCGCCCGGCCGGGTCGGGCTCCCCGGTCTGCGGCCCCGGCAGGCCGAGGCTCAGCTCGGCGCCGAAGACCGTGCCGATCCCGGCGTCGTGCGCGGCCTGCGCGAACTGCACCGCCCCGTACATGCCGTCGTGGTCGGTGACCGCCATGGCCTCCACGCCGAGCCGCGCCGCCTCCGCGACGAGTGACGCGGGGTCGCTGGCCCCGTCCAGGAAGCTGAACGACGAGTGGACGTGCAGCTCCGCCCACGGCACCTCGGCCTCGGCCCGGCGCGGGATCTCGGCGGCCCGCGGCGGTTCCTCCGGCGCCCGCTCGGACGGCCGCCACGACAACTTCTCTTCGAACTCCCGCCATGAGATGGGCGGGTTGTACCAGTTAGTCATAGACGGCCTCGACGTGCCATCGGCCGCCCTCGACGGCGAGCAGGTAGGCGGCGCCGCCGTCGGTGGTGACCTGGAACCGCGCGCGGCGCCGCGCGGTGTCGGCGTCCCACCAGCGCTCGTCGGCGGGCCACGGGCCCGTCCAGCCGGTCACGGCGGCGGGCCGGCCGCGGAGCACGAGCGTCGCGGGCGGCGCCGACACCTCGCACCGCGCCGACACCACCACCGCCTCGCCGGACGCGTCGACCAGCTCCGCCGACGGCGGCGACGCGGGGACGACGGCCGGCGCGGGCCCCGACACGCGTCCCGGCCACGGCCCCTCGGGCAGGCCCGAAGGAGCCAGGTCGCCGACCGGCACCCGGACGATCCGCTCGCCCGGACCGCGGCCGCCCACGAGCATCGGCCGGGTGATCCCCCGGTGCCCGAGCAGCGCCTGGACGCGGTCGGCGGCCCGCGTGATCCGGTCGGTGACGGCCGTCCGGCCCCACAGCGCCTCCTGGCGGCCCTCGTCCGGGACGATCTGGTCGGGCGCCAGCTCGACCCACGTGACACCGCCCCAGACATCCTCGGCCCTGCCCCCGTGCCAGGCCGACAGCTGCCAGCGCACCCGCTCGGCGACGGCCAGCGCCGACAGGCCCTCGTGCCGCCACAGCCGCCGCAGCACGTGCCCGTCGGCGAACCCGACCGCGACCTCCAGCCGGACGCAGGCCAGCCCGTCCGCCGCGAGCCCCTCGTGCAGCTCGCCCGCGAGCCGCTTGGCCGCGAACACCACCCGCTCGGCCTGCTCGGCGGGCGGGTCGAAGTCGCCGCGCACCGACAGGTCCGCCGCGCCCCGGACGGGCGCGAGCGGGCGCGGCTCCTCGCCGCGCGCCAGCCGGTGCGCGAGCGAGCCGCCGGTCCCGAACCGGCCGGCGACGTGCCCGGACGGCAGGGCCGCGAAGTCGCCGAGCGTCCTGATCCCGAGCCGCCGCAGCAGGTCGGCCAGCTCCGGACGATCGAGCACCGACAGCGGATAGGGCGCGAGGAACGCCGCCGCGCCGCCCTCCGGGACCACGACGCCGCCGTCCCCGGCCCGCGCCGCCAGCTCCGCGGCGAACAGCCCGTCCGCGACGCCGGACCCGCAGTCGTGCCCGGCCTCCACCACCGTGTCCTGCACCAGGACGCGCAGCGCCTCCTCGCCGCCGTAGAAGCGGGCCGGCCCGCGCGCCGCGATCGCGCACAGCCCCGGCCGCACCACCTCCACGCGGGGCGTCAGCTCCGCGACCGCCGCCGCGACCTCCTCGAACAGCCGCCCCTCGGCGTCCGGCTCGCGGTCGCGGACGACCAGCTCGGGGCAGCGCCGCTGCGCGTCCCGGAGCCGCTGCCCGCGCCGCACCCCGGCCGCACGCGCCGCCGCCGAGCACGCCGCGATCCGGCCCTGCTCAACCGCGGCCCCGGCCGTCGCCGCGTCGATCCCGAGGGCGGTGACCGGCCAGTCCGGGCACCAGACGACCAGTACCCGCGTCACGCGATCCCCTCCTCAGCCGCCGCCCGCACCAGCGGCGGGACACCGGGCGGCCGGGGGTGCACGGGCCCGCCGGCCGACACGAGCTCCAGGGGGCGCCGCACGGTCTCGTCCGGCCCGACCGTGCCGTCGGGGGCGGGGAGCCACAGGCGGGCGCTGCGGCCGGCGCCGGGCGCGTCGCGGCCCTCGGCGGTGACCTGGACGCGGCGGCCGGTCAGCCGCCCGTGGCCGTCGCCGAGACCGTCCCAGGCGGCCTCCTCCAGCCGGAGGCGGAGCCGGGTGCCCGGCCAGTCGCGGGCGAACGCGCCGGTCAGCGCCAGGACGCAGCCGTGCCTGCGGGCCAGCGCCGACAGCCGCCGGACGGCCGCGGCGCCCGGCCGCTCCGGCGGGCGCAGCAGGATCAGCTCGACGGCCTCCGCGAGGGCGGCGACCACGTCCGGCCACCGGTCGCCCGGGTCGTCGACGAGGAGCAGCCGCTCCGGGGCGGCGCCCATCCCGGCGGCGGCGAGCACGCCGAAGTCCGGGACGCCGACGACGCCGCACCAGCCGCCGGTGCCGTCCTCGCCGCCGTGCCGGGACACGCCCGCGACGAGCGCGAGGCCGAGGGACGCGGCGCCGAGCCCGACGACCGAGCCGGGCCGCAGCCCGCCGCCGGGCAGCACGGAGCGCAGCGCGGGCAGCACGGGTACGGTCTCCCGGGGTGCCGAGTCCAGCACCGCCGAGAGGTCACGCAGCGCGGCCTCCGGCACCCCTCGCCCTCCTCTCGAACGCCTCCTGCACAATTTCGAACACAAGTTCGACTTCTGTCAAGTTATCGCAGGTCACGCAGCGGAGTTGCAACGGGTGGAACGCCCGATGGCGTGGGGGTTCGAGCGATTTTGCGGGCATTATGGGTCGTATGACGAGCGACGTGCGCACCCTGGAGTGGACCGGCGACGGGCTGCGCCTGCTGGACCAGACCGTCCTGCCGGGGCGGGTCGAGTACGTCGTCGCGTGCGACGTCGGGACGCTCGTGGACGCGATCCGGCGGCTGGTCGTGCGCGGCGCGCCCGCGCTGGGCGTCGCCGGCGCGTTCGGCGTCGCCATCGCCGTCCGGCAGGCCGAGCGCGAGGGATGGGACGACGCGGCCCGCGGCGCCGCGATCGCGCGGATCCGGGAGGCCCGGCCCACGGCCGTGAACCTCGCGGCCGGCGTCGACCGCGTCCTGCCCTTCGCCGGCAAGGGCGCCGACGCGGTGGCGGCCGAGGCGCAGGCGCTCCTGGACGAGGACGTGCGCGGCAACCGGGCGATCGGCGTCCACGGCGCCGCCTGGATCCTCGACCGGGCGGGCGACCGGCCCCTGCGGATCCTCACGCACTGCAACGCCGGCGCGCTCGCCACCGCCGGATGGGGCACCGCGCTCGGCGTCGTCCGCGAACTGCACCGGCGGGGCCGCGTCGAGATCGTCTACGCGGACGAGACCCGCCCGCTGCTGCAGGGCGCCCGGCTCACCGCCTGGGAACTCGACCAGGCCGGGATCCCGTGCGTCGTCCAGGCGGACGGCGCCGCGCCCAGCACGATCCTGCGCGGCCTCGTCGACGTCGCCGTCATCGGCGCCGACCGGATCGCCGCCAACGGCGACACCGCCAACAAGATCGGCTCGGTGGGCGTGGCGCTGGCCTGCCACGCCGCCGGCATCCCCCTCGTCGTCGCGGCGCCCTGGAGCACCGTCGACCCGGCCCTCCCCGACGGCGGGGGCATCCCCATCGAGGAGCGCCCCGCCGAGGAGGTGCTGACCTGGGGCGGCGCGAGGACCGCTCCCGACCGGGTGGACGCGTACAACCCCGCGTTCGACGTCACGCCCGCCCGCCTCGTGACCGCGCTGGTCACCGAGACGGGCGTGCTGGAGGTGTCGGCGGGCTCGACGCCCGGCGGCGTCAGGGGCTGAGCGTGCGGGTCGCGGCGCGCAGGCTCGCGTACAGCCGCGCCTCGTACGCCTTCGCCGTCCGGACGTCATGGTCGATGAACAGGGCGTCGTTCAGCGCGGGAAGCCGCTGCGTGGCATACCCGGTGTCGATGCCGGGCGCGTAGATCTGGTGCCGGTACCACGGGCGGCCGGGAAGCCCGGCCGACGTCAGCAGGTCCCGCTCGGTCTGCATGATCTTGGCGTTGAGGCGGCGGAACGCGGCCGTGTCGCCCCTGCGGAGCGCCTCGTCCGCGCGCGCCTGCACCGCCTCAGCGGCGCGCTGCCACGCCTTGGCCTGGTCGATGTCGCGCGAGACGTCCACGGCGACGGACCCGAGCCGCTTGCGCTGCTCGGCGGTGAAGTCGCCCAGGTACTGGGCGGTCTCCGCCGCGTAGGGGCGGTAGCCCAGCGCGACGACGTCGGCGTTCGCCAGCCGCAGCGTCGCGATGCCCACCAGTCGCGACATCGCCGCGTGGTACTCCCAGTCCGGATCGCCGAAGCGCGACATCCAGGAGAAGTCGTCGCAGGCACAGTGGTAGTTCCCGGCGTTGCCCGTCGAGGACGACCCCAGGTCCATCGCGGGGACCCCGTACCGCTGGAAGAACGCCTGGAAGTCCGAGCCGCCGCCGATCCGGGAGATCGGCGTCCTGCCGTCGTTCTGCGCCTTCCACGCCTCGTAGAGGGTCCCGTCCGTGCCGGGCCAGCGCACTTCCTTGGACGCGTCGATGACGGACTGGTCCAGCGCCGGCGTCGCCGTGGCGCCGAAGTTGGAGCCCCCGGCGCCGTCCATGTTGACGTAGGCGACGGCGTTGCGGAGCTGCCCGGCCCGCTGCTCGGCGTACTCGGTCGACCCGAACAGCCCGTACTCCTCACCGTCCCACGTGGCCAGGACGACGGTCCGCCTGGGCCGCCACCCCTGCTTGAGGAGCTTCCCCAGCGCGCGCCCCACTTGGAGCACGTTCTCCGTGCCGGAGAGGTTGTCGCTGCTGCCGTACGCCCATGCGTCGTGGTGGGCGCCGAGGATGACCTCCTGCTCGGGGTGCTCGCTGCCGGGGATGCGCACGGTGACGTCCCAGAGCGGACGCACCTGGAACCTGTTCTTCAGATCGAGGTGGACGTTCGTGCCGCCCGGCCCGATCCGGTAGGTGAACGGCAGGCCGCCCTGCCAGTCCTTCGGAGCCTCCGCGCCCTTGAGCGCGCGCAGCAGCGGCTCGGCCGCGCCGTAGGAGATCGGCGTCGTCGGGATGAGCCCCTTGAGCATCGGCGCCTGCGACGGCGGGATGCGGCGGGCGCCCTTCACCGCCGGCCATCCGGGGGTCTGCGGGTCGCCGGCCGCGAGCTGGATCTGCGCGATGCTGCCCCGCTGGATGCCGTCCGGGGCGCGCCACGGCCCGTCCGGGTACACCGGGCCGCGCCCGTAGCCGTCGTCGGCCGGGTCGGAGTAGATCAGCACGCCCTTCGCGCCGTGCCCGGCGGCCTCGCGCGGCTTGATGCCCCGGAACACCGACCCGTACCGGACGAGCACGATCTTGCCCTTCACCGAGACGCCGCGCTCGGCGAGCAGCGCGAAGTCCTCCGGCCGCCCGTAGTTGGCGTACACCACCTCGCCCCGGACGTCCCCGGACGGCGAGAACCCGTTGTGCGACGGGATGACCTCCTCGAAATGCCGCTGCCAGGGCCGCTCCTTCTCCTTGACGGGGAGGTCGCGGTACCGGGGCGCGGTCATCTCGACCTTCACGCGCTGCGGCATGGACAGGTACGCGTAGTACGTCCGGATCTCGGGTTTGAGCCCGTACGAGCGGAAATGCCGGACGATGCGCTGGACGCGGTGCCAGTCGCCGGTCGTCGTGGCCAGGCCCGGCTCGGCCGACAGCTCGGCGTCCAGGGCGCGGGCCACCGCCGCGGACGGCACGGCGCCGAACCGCCGCTCGTACTGCCGCTGCCATGCGGCGTGCGCGTCGGTGAAGCCCGCGATCGGGTCGTGCCCGGCGGGGGACGAGGCGGCGGCGGGGACGGCGGCGGCCATGGTGAGCACCAGGGCGGGGGCGCTCAACGCCGCCAGTGCCCGGGTTCGGGAGCGGAACACCAGCGTTACCTCCAGTACGCCAGTCGGCGGTGCGGTGCGGTGCGGTGCGATTGCAGTGCAGTGCGGTGCGAGTGCGCCCGGAACGTACGTCCCGATCGACCGGGGATCCAGGTCGCGTGCCGGATCCGGCCATCCCGTCACCCGGATCGTCCATCATGGTGTTCGTGCCGACCTCCCCGAACGCCGATGCCACGCCGCGTCCGGCGCAGCTTGACGCGGTCTTGGAACGGATCACCTACGCCAACGAGGACACCGGCTACACGGTCGCGCGCGTCGCGACCGCCAAGAGCGGCCCCGACCTGCTCACCGTGGTCGGCGCGCTGCTCGGCGCGCAGGTGGGGGAGAGCCTGCGGCTGACCGGCCGGTGGCGCTCGCACCCGAAGTACGGCAGGCAGTTCGAGGTCGACTCGTACACGACCGTGCTGCCGGCGACGATCCAGGGCATCCGCCGCTACCTCGGCTCCGGCATGATCAAGGGGATCGGGCCGGTGATGGCCGACCGGATGGTCGGGCACTTCGGCACCGACATCCTCCGCGTCATCGAGGAGGAGCCCGAGCGGCTCGTGGAGGTCCGCGGCCTCGGCCCGAAGCGCAGCAAGCGGATCGGGGACGCGTGGGAGGAGCAGAAGGCCATCAAGGAGGTGATGGTCTTCCTGCAGGGCGTCGGCGTCTCCACGTCCCTCGCCGTCCGCATCTACAAGCAGTACGGCGACCAGTCGATCGACACCGTGCGCAAGCGGCCGTACCAGCTCGCGTCGGACGTGTGGGGCATCGGCTTCAAGACGGCCGACACGATCGCCCAGGCCGTCGGCATCCCGCACGACAGCCCCGAGCGGATCAAGGCGGGGCTCCAGTACACGCTGTCGGAGGGCGCCGACGACGGGCACTGCTTCCTGCCCGAGCCGAACCTCGTCACGGCGGCCGAGAAGATCCTCGGCGTGCCGAAGGAGCTGATCGTCCCGGCGCTGGAGGAGCTGGCCGCCGACGAGGGCGTCGTCCGGGAGCCGATCCCGGGCGAAGGGGAGGACGCCGCGACGATTCCGGCGGTGTACCTGGTCCCGTTCCACCGGGCCGAGCGCTCCCTCGCCCGCGGCCTCCTCGAACTCCTCGACGCGCCCACCGACCGGCTCAAGGCGTTCGCCGACGTCGACTGGGACAAGGCCCTCCCGTGGCTGAGGAAGCGCACCGGCCAGGCCCTCGCCGCCGAGCAGGAGGAGGCCGTGAAGCTCGCGCTGACCTCCAAGGTCTCGGTGCTGACGGGCGGCCCCGGCTGCGGCAAGAGCTTCACCGTCCGGTCCGTGGTGGAGCTGGCCGCCGCGAAGAAGGCCAAGATCGTCCTGGTGGCGCCGACCGGGCGCGCCGCCAAGCGGCTCGCCGAGCTGACCGAGCACGAGGCCGCGACCGTCCACCGCCTCCTCCAGCTCCAGCCCGGCGGCGACCCCAAGTACGACCAGGACAACCCGCTCGACGCCGACCTGGTCGTGGTCGACGAGTCCTCCATGGTCGACCTGATCCTCGCGAACAAGCTGGTGAAGGCGGTCCCGCGCGGGGCGCACCTGCTGCTCGTCGGGGACGTCGACCAGCTGCCGTCCGTCGGCGCGGGCGAGGTCCTCGCCGACCTCCTCGGCGCCGAGGTGATCCCGCGCGTCCGGCTGACGAAGATCTTCCGGCAGGCGCAGGAGTCCGGCATCGTCGTCAACGCGCACCGCGTCAACGCCGGCGACCACCCCCACACGCGCGGGTACGGCGACTTCTTCCTGTTCCCGTGCGAGGAGCAGGACGAGGCCGCCGAACTGACCGTGGACGTCGTCGCGAACCGGATCCCGCGCAAGTTCGGCCTCGACCCGCGCCGGGACGTCCAGGTCCTCACGCCCATGCACCGCGGCACGGCGGGGGCGGGCTCACTGAACACCCTGCTGCAGGAGGCCCTGACCCCGCACGACGACTCCCGGCCCGAACGCCGCTACGGCGGCCGCGTCTTCCGCGTCGGCGACAAGGTCACCCAGCTCCGCAACAACTACGACAAGGGCGAGGCGGGCGTCTTCAACGGCACGGTCGGCGTCGTCACGAAGGTCGACCTCGAAGAGCAGTCGCTCACCGTCCTGACCGACGAGGACGAGAGCATCGGCTACGGCTTCGACGAGCTGGACGAGCTCGCCCACGCCTACGCGATCACGATCCACCGGTCGCAGGGCAGCGAGTATCCGGCGGTCGTCGTCCCGCTCACGACCGGCGCGTGGGTGATGCTGCGCCGCAACCTGCTCTACACGGGCATCACCCGCGCGAAGAGGCTGGTCGTCCTGGTCGGCTCGCGGCGCGCCCTCGCCGCCGCCGTCCGGACCGCCGGCGCGGGCCGCCGCCACACCGCCCTCTCGCACCGCCTGTCTCAGCGGTAAGGCCTGTCTCAGCGGTAGCGGGCGAGCTCCCAGGGGTCGTGGGCGCAGAACACCTCGACCTCGCCGCCGCGCGCCAGCTCCCGCAGCCGCGCGACGTTCGCGAGCCGCAGCTCCCGGTCCACTTCGCCGCCCGCCTGGACCAGCTCCATCAGCGGGTGCACGACCGGCTCGGCGCGGTCGACCTCCCCGTGGTACATGTACGCGTCCCCGGCGTGCAGCAGCCACCGGCCGCCGTCGCGCACCGCGACGCCCGCATGCCCCGGCGTGTGCCCGCCGAGGGGGACGAGCAGGATCTCCTCCGGCACGCCGTCCAGAGCCCGGACGCCGTCGAAGCCGTGCCAGGTCTCGCCCCCGCCGTCCTCGTAGGCGACCCATTTCGGGCCGTGGGCGAGCTGCGCCGGGGTCTTGCCGCCGTCCGCGCGCTCGGCCTCGAACAGGTGCACCGCCGCGTCCGGGAAGTCGCTCAGCCCGCCCGCGTGGTCGCGGTGCAGATGCGTCGGGACGATGTGCCGGACGTCGGCGGGGGAGTACCCGAGCGCCTCCACCTGCCGGACGGCCGTCGCCGCCGGGTCCAGCGCCGGCCCGGTCATCTCCACCCAGTCGTCGAGCAGCCGCTCGGACGGGTGCTCGATGTCGCCGAGGCCGATCCCTGCGTCCACGAGGACGAGGCCGGACGAGTCCGTCTCGACCAGCAGCACGTGGCCGGCGGCCCGCGCGGGCCGGAGCGGGCTTCCGGGCCCGTCGGCGGGTTCGATCTCCCGCATGGGGGCGCAGTCGAGGTGGTGGACGCGCATGGGGAACTCCTCAGAGAAGGTCGGCGAGCTGCCGGGTGACCTGGTGGATGACGGACACGTCGCGCTGGACGCGGGCGAGCATGATGGCGCCCTGCAGCGACGACAGGACCAGCGCGGCCAGCGGCCCGACGCGCTCCTCGGGCACGCCCCAGCCGCGCAGCGCGGCGCGGAGCCCCCGCAGCCACTCCCCGTACGCGGTGTCGCAGGCGGCCTGGATGGCCTCGCTCTCGGCGGCCGTCTCCAGCGCCACGGTCGCGATGGGGCACCCCTTGCTGAAGTCCGACTCGCGGAGGCTCCGCGCGAAGTGGTCGCCGATGGCCGCGAGCCCGGCCGGCCCGTCCGGCGCGGCGAGGACGGCCTCGGTGAGCGCCTCGCCGACCGTCCGGCCGGACAGCGCCACCGACTCCGACGCGAGCTGCTCCTTGCCCTCGGGGAAGTGGAAGTACAGCGAGCCCTTCGGCGCCCCGCTCTCGGCGAGGACCTGGTTCACCCCCGTCCCGTGGTAGCCCTGCCGCTGGAACAGCTCGGCGGCCGTCCGCAGGATCCGCTCTCTCGTCTCTCCGCGCGGTGCCATGGCCACAGACTAGACAGACCGGTCTACCAATTCCAAACGCCGTGCCGGTGATGGCGAAACATTTCGATGGAAGAAGATGTACTCAAAGGCACTGATCAGAAAGATATGGAGAATCTGAGAACGAAAGTTTCTCCGAATGCATTGACACTTTTCGAAGGCGTTTCCACAATGAGGGTCCCCCGCCCCCTGGAGGAACACGGATGACTCGGCACGCTCCCCCGCTCGGCGGGTTCCGGAGGAGGTCCTCCGGCGCCCGCCGCCCGCTGATCCTCGCCGCCGTCCTGACGCTGGCGGCCGCCTTCCTGGTGAGCCTGTCCGCCGCGACGGGCCTCGCGGCCCAGCGCGACGGTGCCGCCGCCGTCCCGCTCGCCGCCGACAACTGCAGCGCGGGCTACGTCGGCCTCACCTACGACGACGGCCCCACGTCGGGCTTCACGTCCACCCTGCTGTCGACCCTGCAGCAGAACGGCGTCCGCGCCACCCTGTTCAACATCGGGCAGAACGCCCAGAACAATCCGTCGCTGGTCAGCGCGGAGAAGAACGCCGGCATGTGGATCGGCAACCACAGCTGGACGCACCCGCACCTGACCCAGATGTCGCAGTCGCAGATGCTCTCCGAGCTGCAGCGCACGCAGCAGGCGATCCAGCAGACGACCGGCACCGCGCCCACGCTGTTCCGGCCCCCGTACGGGGAGACCAACTCCACGCTGAGGGCGGTCGAGCAGCAGCTCGGCCTCACCGAGGTCATCTGGGACGTCGACTCGCAGGACTGGAACGGCGCGTCCACCGCTCAGATCGTGCAGCGGGCGGGCCAGCTCCAGAACGGCCAGGTCATCCTCATGCACGACGGCTACAACACCACGATCCAGGCCATCCCGCAGATCGTCGCGAACCTCAAGAGCCGGAACCTGTGCCCCGGCATGGTCTCGCCGTCCACCGGCCGGGCCGTGGCGCCCGACGGCAGCGGCGGCGGGGGCACGACGCCTCCCGGCGGCGGGGGCGGCGGCTCCTGCACCGCGCAGATCTCCCAGGGCCAGCAGTGGAGCGACCGGTTCAACCTGTCGGTCACCATCTCGGGGACGAGCACCTGGATCGCCACCGTGACCGTGCACAGCCCGCAGAAGATCATCGCGACCTGGAACGGCTCGCCGACGTGGGACGCGAGCGGCAACGTGATGACCATGCGGCCGAACGGCAGCGGCAACACGTTCGGCTTCACGATCCAGCACAACGGCAACTGGACCTGGCCGGACGTCTCCTGCAGGGTGGGCTGACCCGCCCGGCCCCCCGCAGCGCCTCCCCGCGGCCCGGCCCCGGCCGCGGGGAGGCGCTCCCTCGTCTCAGCCCCGGTCGGGCGGCGGGGCGGTGCTCTTGCGGACGACCAGGCTCGTGGACAGCTCCAGCCGCGTCGCGACCGGCTCCCCGTTGCGGATGCCGAGGATGATCTGGGCGGCGGACTCGGCCATCTGCCGCAGCGGCTGGTGGACGGTCGTGAGCGCGGGGCTGGCCCACGGCGCCACCGCCACGTCGTCGTACCCGACGACCGACAGGTCCTCCGGGACCCGCAGCCCGTGGACCCGCGCCGCCTCCAGCACCCCGAGCGCCTGCAGGTCGCTGCCGGCGAAGATCGCGGTCGGCCGGTCGGGGCGCCCGAGCAGCTCCATCGCCCGCTCGAAGCCGCCCTCCACGTGGAAGTCGCCGTAGGACACATAGGACGGCTCGACGTCCAGCCCGGCCATGCTCATCGCGGAGCGGAACCCGTCCAGGCGCGCGACGGAGCACAGCATGTCCGCCGGCCCGGTGATGATCGCGATGCGGCGGTGCCCCTGGTCGATCAGGTGCCGGGTCGCGGCGAGCCCGCCGGACCAGTTGGCCGAGCCGACCGAGGGGACGTCGGGCTCCGGGTCGCCGGCCGGGTCGATGATGACGAACGGGATCGACCGGGACCGCAGCCGCTTCTTGTACTCGGGGGGCAGGCTGGAGAACGTCAGCACGACGCCGAGCGGGCGGCGCCGGAGCACCCCGCTGATCCACTCCGGGCCGGGGGAGTGCCGGGTGCCGCTCTCGGTCAGCACCAGGCTCGCGCCGTTGGCCTTGGCGACGCTCTCCACGCCCCGGATCAGCTCCATGGTCCAGAGGCTCTCGATCTCGTGGAGGACGATCTCGATCAGCGGCGCGTCGGGGCCCGACCGCGACCCGCGCCGGTAGCCGTGGTGCTCCAGCAGGCGCTCCACCCGGAGCCGCGTCTTGCGGGCGACGTCCTCGCGTCCGTTGAGGACTTTCGAAACCGTCGAAATGGAGACGCCGGCCTGATCCGCCACTTGAGCCAGGGTCACCCGGGCTGTTTCGTCCTCCTGCTGCATGCTCGAAGCATAAGGATCTCGGCGGCGACTCCGAAAGTTGGTATGCGCGCGGAGACGCAGATCACTCCCGCGCGCGCCCGGCGGCTCACTGCGGTGGGCGTCGCCGTCCTCGGCGTCCCGTTCGGTCTGGACGGGGTGGGCTCGGCGCCCTGTCGGCCCTTAATCCTTGACGGTCAGGCGGTCGAGCCGGAGGCCGGCGAAGGCCCCGGCGGTGACGCCGCGCACCCGCTCCGACCAGACCAGGTGGTCATGGGCGGACCACAGCGGCATCGCGGGCATGTCGCGCAGCATCGCGCTCTCGGCGAGGCGCGCGGGGACCACGCCGTCGCCGGGCGTCGCGGCGCGCTCGGCATCGGCGACGAGACCGGCGGTGTAGTCGTCGTCGAACCCGGTCCCGGCCTCCAGCAGGGGGGTGAGCGCGGCGACGGGGGCCGGGTAGGCGGCCGTCGTGTGGACGGCGAACGGCCCGTCGACCTGGTGCTCGTCCACGGCCTTGCGCAGGTCGGCGACGGGACGGGGGCGCGCGTCGACCTTCAGTTCCGTCCGGAGCTGCTCGGCGACGGACGTCACCCAGGCGTCGTCGCCCCGGTTCGCCTCGTACCAGACGTTCAGCGGCCCGCTGAGCCCGCCCGCGTCGGCCAGCGCGGCGACGGCCGCCTTGGAGTCGTGCACGCACAGCCGGCACTGCCCGTCGCGATGGCCCGGGCGGATGCCGGGCGCGACGAGCGCGTCGGCGGGGGAGTACTGGTGCCCGAGCGCCCCTTCGGTCACCGCGGACCGGTCGATCGCCATCGACAGCGCCGACCGGATCGTCGGGGACGCCAGCCGCTCCGCCCAGGCCGGGAACGCCAGGTACGTCACGTCCCGCCCGGGGACGGCGGCGTGCCGCTTCCCGAAGTCGGCCTCCATCGACTCGTGCCGGTCCGGCGGCACGCGCGTCGCGACGTCCAGGTCTCCGGCCGCCGCCGCGTTGTACTGCGCCATCGCGTCCGGGATCGCCTTGACGGCCACCGGGCGCCCCTCGTCCGACCGGCGCCGCAGGACGATCTCCCGCGCACTCCGCGACGCGACCAGGAACGGCCCGTTGCCCACCGGCCTCTTCCCGTAGGACGCCCAGTCCCGCGACGCGAGGACGCTCTCCGGCAGCGGGAAGAACGCCGGATCACCGAGCAGGGCGGGGAACCCGCTCAGCGGGCGGTCGAGCACCACCTCGAAGGTGAGGTCGTCCTTGACCTTGAGCCCCGCCACGGCGTCCGCGCCCCGCCGCGCGCCCTTGACGCGCGCCACCTCGGTGAGCAGCCGGGCTCCGGCCCAGCCCTCGCGCAGGACGGCCGTCCAGGCGCCGGTGAACGAGCGGGCCGTGACGGGCGAGCCGTCCTGGAACGTCCCGCCCGGACGCAGCCGGACCGTCCACACCCGCCGGTCGCGGCTGGACACCGACGCGGCGGCGGCGTTCGACGGCTCGCCGGTCTGCGGGTCGTAGGCGACGAGCCCCGTCCACACCGCGTTCGCGACCATCCGCCCGGCCGCGTCCCGGATGTCGCCGGGCAGCAGCGTCGCGGGCGCCGCGGCGCCGACCGAGATCCGCGGATCGGCCGGCCCGCTCCACGCGCGCATGGCCGCGACCGGTGCCAGCAGCACCACCACGGCCCCGGTGATCAGGGCGGCGGTGCGGGTGGAGCTCTTCATGCCTCTCCCGGGAGCAGGGGGCGGCCGACGCCGGTGAGCGTAGATCAGGACGACAGGTCCCACCAGCCCTTACGGTGCTGAGTCCATTTCGTGACCAAGCCGCCTGTTGATCACGCCTGTGGGCGCGGTCACACTGGCGCTTGCGAAGATCTTCTTCCATGGAGGCGCGATGCTCCCTCGCACATCCATCCCCGCCGGGCGCCTGGTCCAGGGCGGCGTGGCGGCCGCGGCGTCGGTGGCGCTGCTGGCCGGCTCCGCCTGGGCGTGCCCGCCCGAACCCGAGAACGCCCAGACGAAGCAGGCCGCGGCGTCCGCGGCCGAGGGCGCCGGCGGCCACGCCGGGCACTACCACCGGGCGGACGCGGCGGCGGCCGCGGAGTCCGAGGCGATCAAGGGCGTGCGTCGCGTCGGCGGCGTGTCCGACGCCAAGGGCGCCATCTCGCTGATGTTCCTGGACTACGGCCACGGCCGGCACAAGCGGACGATCATGTACGCGACCGGCGACTTCGGGCTGAAGGCCTACGACATCACCGCCGACCCCAAGGTCCCCACGCTGGTCGGTCAGCTGAACATGCCCGGCATGTGGGAGACCGAGGACACCGACTTCGATCCCAAACGCAAGATCATCTACCTGTCCCGGGACCCGCGCGCGTTCGGCGGCAACACCCGCACCGGCGAGTCCGGCATCTACGTCGTGGACGCGTCCAAGCCGGAGAGCCTGCGCCAGATCACCTACGTGAAGGTCCCGGCCGGGCACACCACGACCTGCGTCAACGACTGCGAGTACCTGTGGACGGGCGGCCCCGCCAAGGCCGACTGGATGCCCGCCGACTGGGGCGGGCGGCCGGTCTGGGTGACCGACGTCCGCAACCCGGCCAAGCCGAAGGTCCACAAGGACCCGATCGACACCGGGCGCAACGACGGCAAGACCGACTACACCCACGACATCCAGGTCGACTCCAACGGGGTGGCGTGGGCGTCCGGACGCGGCGGCGTCCGCGGCTACTACACGACCGGACGCCACTACGACCCGGTGGAGAAGCGGTGGCGCAAGGCCACCGCGGTCGATCCCGTCCCGTACGCGGGCGGCGGCCTGGACGAGGCCACCACCAACTCCACCTTCATGCACAACAGCTACCGCGCGGTCGGCCGGACGAGGAACCAGGCCGCCGACCCGCGCAGGTGGGGCAACGGCGAACTCCTCTACGTGACCGAGGAGACCTTCAACGACGGCTGCGCCAATGACGGCCTCCTCGTCATCGCGTCGCTGAAGGGCTCCTACAAGGGCGAGGGCTGGCGCTCCACGCCGGAGAACAAGTTCCGCCTGCACACGGTCGGGACGTGGGGCGTCGCGGGCAAGGAGGGCAGCGACCCGGCGAGCACCGACTGCTCCGCCCACTACTTCGACGTCCGCGACGGAGTGATCGTCCAGTCGTTCTACTCGCAGGGGACCCGGTTCCTGGACGTCCGGGACCCCACGAACCCCAGGCAGGTCGCCTACTACCGGCCCGCGGACGCCGCGTCCTGGCAGCCGTACTGGCACGGGAAGTACGTCTACGTCGCCGACAACACGCGCGGCGTCGACGTCCTGGAGCCGACCTTCCGCTGACCACCCCGCGCGCAGAGGCCCGCCCCCACCCCCCCGGGGCGGGCCTCTGCCCTGTCACGGCCGGCCGTCGTGGTCGCGGGGATCGCCGGTGTCGCGGCGGCCGGCGGGGCCGCGGCGCCCGCGCGCGCCGCGCGGGCCGCGGGTGAAGCGCTCGGCCGCCTGGGCGGCGGACCCGGCGGCCCGGCGGAGCTGCTGCCCGGCCTGCTGGACGGCCTGGACCGGCCGCGCGGGCAGGTGCCGGGTCGCGCCGCGGTGCCGCCGCCAGTGCTCGCGGGCGCGGGCCCGGTGCTCGACCCGCAGGTTCTCGATGAGCCGGTCGATGTCCATGGACACCTCGCCGTACAGCGGCCACAGGTCGCCGGCCGCGGCCCGCCCGTGCAGGTCGCGGCGCAGCCGGGCGCGGCGCTCGCGGGCCACGTCCACCCGCACCTCCAGGTCGTTCTCGGCGAGGAACGGGCGGGCGTCGCGGGCCAGGTCGGAGCGGGCGAGCCGGCCGTAGGCGGCGATGCTCGCGGCGATCCCCGAGAGCGCGTCGGCGAGCCGGCCGCGCAGCGCCGGGTCGGTGAGCAGCCGGCCCCGGTCGCCGAACCCCTCGTCGTCGGCGAGGGACCGGGTCAGCCCGCGCAGCGACAGCATGGAGTGCTCCATCGTCTCCATGGCGTTGCGGAGCGCGACGCCCGCGTCGACGAGCCGGCGCGCCCGCGGGTTCAGCTTGACGCTCTCCTCGGCGGCGCCGAGGTCCTGGTCGGTGCGGCTCAGCTCGCGGGCGAGCCGCTCCGCCTCCTCCTGCCAGCGGGCCGCCTCCCCGGGGGTGCGGTCGCCGCGCAGGCCGTCCGCGATCCCCTCGATCAGCGCCCGCAGCTTCTCGGCGACGTCCTGGACGGCGTCCTCCGCCGGCCGCACCCGCACCGACGGGACCAGCAGCGTCGCCGCCAGCCCGGTGCCCGCGCCGATCAGCGTCTCCAGCACCCGCTCGGCGGCGCCCGCCCCGCTGGCCGTGCCCAGCGCGAAGATCAGCATCGCGGAGATCGGCACCTCCAGCACGTGCTCGCCGAGCCGCAGGACGTGCCCGATGGCGAGCGCGGCGCAGATCGTGATGCCGAGCGCCCACCAGGAGAACCCGATGGTGGACGCGGCCATCACCGCGACCAGCACCCCCGAGGTGACCGCGAGCACCCGCAGGATGCTCGCCTTGATCGTCCCGACCACGGAGAACTGCACGACCAGCAGCGCGGTCAGCGGCGACAGCAGGGGCTCCGGCGTGTCCGGCGGCAGCACCGCGTCCGCCAGCACGAACGCCAGCACGGCGGTGAGGGTCAGCCGGGCGATGCGGTAGACCGTGGACTGCACCTCCGTCGCCACCTGCAGCGGCGAGCGTCCGGTGCGGCCGCCCCGGTCGGGCCCGGGGCGCAGGAAGGGGCGTGGCATGCCGGGAGTCTTTCCCCCGCACCGGCAATATTGCGGCAAAGCCGTGAATGCGGGGCAGGTCACGTCCGGTGCCGGGCGCGGAACGCCGCCACGTTCGTCCGGTTCGCGCACGCCTCCGAGCAGAACCGGCGCCGCCCCGCGCGGGACGTGTCGGCGTACACCCGGTCGCAGCCCCCGGCGGCGCAGACCCCGGTCCGGCCGAGCCCGTGCTCGACGACCAGCTCCGCGAGGTTCATCAGCGTGGTCGCGCGGAACCGGTCCGGGAGCCGCGACGACGGCGGCGCGTAGTGCATGTGCAGGCCGTGCGGCTCGTGGTCGGACAGGTGCGGATGCAGGGGGATCTCCAGCATCAGCCGGTTCAGCAGCGCCGTCGCGTCCTCCAGCCGGGCGGCGTCGAAGAACGGCCGCAGGACGCGGCCCCAGCGGCGGAACTCGCCGGCGTCGGCGTCCTCGAACTCGCGCCAGAAGAAGTCGTTGTCGCGCAGGATGCGGCGCAGCGCGCCGGGCGAGTCGTCCCCGCCGGCGGTCACGGCGTTGACCAGCGCCACCGCCGCCGACACCCCGTGGCTCCGATAGCCGGTGACCCGCATCGCCCGTGCCCCCGGTCCTCAGTGGCGCCAGCGGGTGGCCGCCGCGATCCGGTCCGGCGCGGCGCCGTCCAGCAGGTCGATCTCCCCGCGGCGCACGGTGGCGACGGTGTCGGCCACCGCCTCGCCGAGCGCGTCCCGCAGGACGGCGTCCGCCTCGAACGCCGCGACCGACTCCGCCAGCGACGACGGGAGCGGCTCGACGCCCCGGGCCGCGCGCTCGGCGCCGGACAGTCCGGCCGGGTCGACGTCCACGGGCTCGGGCAGCGGCAGGTCGGCGCCGAGCCCGTCCCGCCCGGCCGCGAGGAGCGCCGCCAGCAGCAGGTACGGGTTGGCGGCGCCGTCCAGGCACTTGACCTCCAGGTTCGCCGCCGTCGCCCGCTCGCCCTCGGCGCCGGTGACGAACCGCAGCGCCGCCTCCCGGTTCTCCAGCCCCCAGCACGCGTACGAGCCCGCCCAGTGCGAGGGGACCAGCCGCAGGTAGCTCGCCACCGCCGGCGCGCCGACCGCGAGCAGCGCGGGCAGGTGCGCGAGGATCCCGGCGGCGAACGCCTCCCCGGCCGCCGTCATCCCGTACGGGCCGGAGCCGCCCGCCATCGCGTTCGCCGGGCCGTCCGCCGCGCTCTCCCGCCACAGGCTGAGGTGGACGTGGGCGCCGTTGCCGACCGAGCCGGCCTCGACCTTGGGGGAGAAGGACGCGGCCATGCCGTGCCCGATCGTCACCGCCCGGATCGTCTCCCGGACCACGACCGCGGTGTCGGCCGCGCCGAGCGGGTCCTCGGCCGCCACCGACACCTCGTACTGCCCGGCCGCGTACTCGGGGTGCATCTGGACGACCGTGACACCGGTCTCCTTGAGCGCCGCGAGGACGTCCCGCAGGTAGCCGGCCAGCTCGGTGACCCGGGTCATCCCGTAGGCGGGGCCCGTGCAGGCGGGGGTGAAGCCGTCCCCGCCGTCCTTCGACACCGCCCATTCGATCTCGAACGCGCCCCGCACCGACCAGCCGAGCGCCGAGAGCCGGTCGGTCTCGCGGCGCAGCAGGGCCCGCGCGTCCAGCGGGTGCGGGGTGCCGTCCTGCGCGTAGCGGAGCGCGGGCGCGTGCGCCCAGCCGGGCAGCGCCGCCATCGGCACGAGCCGCTCCAGGACGGGATGGAGCCGCAGGTCGCCGGTGGGGCCGCCGATGTACCGCCCCGACACGATGGAGTCGTCCAGCAGGAACACGTCGAACACCGGGGACATCCCGACGCCCCACGCGGCGGCGTGCTCCAGCCGCTCCACCGGGACGGTCTTGGTGCGGGTGATGCCGCTGACGTCGACCCAGGTCAGCGCGACCGCCACGACGCCCTGCCCGGCCAGCCGCCGGGCGGCCTCGGCGGCCCGCCCGCCGAGCCGGGCCCGCTCCCGCCCGTCGAGCGCGTACCCGTCGAGGCCGGGCCCGCTGAGCGCGGTTTCAGGGGTCTGTTCCACGGTGCTGGCTCCCCGGTCGGAGTGGCGGCGGCGGACGCGGGCACGGCCCGTACAGGCATCGTAGGGAGAACACCGGCCCGTTTCAGGTAGGACGGGCTCAGGGAGGCGGGTGCCGTGCTGGAGTACCTGGAGTCGCTGCCGCTCGTGGACCACCACTGCCACGGCGTCCTCGACCGCGATCTCGGCCGGGCGGAGTTCGAGGCGTCGCTCACCGAGGCGGCGTCGGGGGGCCCGCCGGGCGCCGGCATGTTCGACACGCAGGCGGGATTCGCGCTGCGGCGCTGGTGCCCGCCGGTCCTGGGCCTGGAGGCCCACGCGGAGCCGGACGCCTACCTGGCGCGCCGCGCCGAACTGGGCGCGGCCGAGGTCAACGCCCGCTTCCTCGCCGCGGCCGGGCTGGACGCCCTGTACGTCGACACCGGCTACACCCCGGAGTCGCTGCTCGGCCCGCCCGAGCTGGGCCGGCTCGCCGGCGCGGACGCCCGCGAGATCGTCCGGCTGGAGGCCGTCGCCGAGGAGGCCGCGGCCGGCGGCGTCGCGGCCGCGGGCTTCGCGGACGAGGTGCGCTCCCGGCTCGCCGCCCGCGCGGCCGGGGGCGGCGTCGTGGGCGCCAAGTCGATCGCCGCCTACCGGGCGGGGCTGGAGCTGTCCGGGGCGCGGCCGTCCGACGCGGAGGTGGCCGGGGCGGCGGGGCGGCTGATGCTCGCGGCCGAGCAGGGCGGGACAGGGCCGCGCGTGTGCGACGAGACCCTGCACCGGTTCCTGGTCTGGTGCGCGGTCGACGCGGGCCTGCCCGTCCAGTTCCACGTCGGGTACGGGGACGTGGACGCCGACCTGCGGCGCGGCGACCCGCTGCTGCTGATCGAGCTGCTGCGCGCCATGGACCCCGCCCCGGCGCTGCTGCTGCACAACTACCCGTTCCACCGGCACGCCGGCTACCTCGCGCAGGTGCTCCCGAACGTGTACGTCGACGCGGGCCTCGCCACCCACAACCTCGGGCACCGGGCGCCCGCGCTGATCGCCGAGCTGCTGGAGCTGGCGCCGTTCGGGAAGGTGCTCTACTCCTCGGACGCGTTCGGGCTCGCCGAGCTGTACCACCTGGGCGCGCTGCTGTTCCGGCACGGGCTCGCCGGGTTCCTCGCCGGCGGGGTGGAGGACGGCGCGTGGACGGCCGCGGACGCCGAACGCGTCGCGGGCCTGGTCGCGTCCGGCAACGCCCGCCGCGTCTATGGTCGGTGAAAGACGATCATTGGGGAGGAAACGGAATGGCCGCACGCGAACGCCTGCTCGTCATCGGAGCCGACGCCGCCGGGATGAGCACCGCGTCCCAGGCCCGGAGGCGGCGCGGCCCGGACGAGCTGGAGATCGTCGCCGTCGAGCGCGGGCACTACGCGTCCTACTCGGCGTGCGGCATCCCGTACTACGTCGGCGGCGTGGTCGAGGACCTCGACCGGCTGATCGCCCGCACCCCCGCCGAGTTCGCCGAGCGCGGCATCGAGCTGCGGATGCGCACCGAGGCCGTGGAGATCGACACCGGCCGCGGCCGGGTGCGCGTCCGGGACGCCGACGGCGGCGAGACCTGGGAGCCCTACGACGACCTCATGATCGCGACCGGCGCCGTCCCCGCCCGGCCGCGCCTGCCGGGAGCCGACGCGGCGGGCATCCACGGGGTCCAGGTCCTGGGCGACGGGGTGGCGATCGTCCGCGCGCTCGACGACCGGTCGCCGCGCCGCGCCGTCGTGGTCGGCGGCGGCTACATCGGCCTGGAGATGGCCGAGGCGATGGTGATGCGCGGGCTCGAGGTGTCCCTGGTGGACGCCGCCGACCAGCCGATGGGGACCCTCGACCCGGACATGGGCGCGATGATCGCGGACGCGATGCGCGGCCTCGGCGTGCACCTGTACCTGGGGGAGCCGGTGGAGGGCTTCGACACCGGGCCGGACGGGCACGTCACCGCCGTCCGCACCGGGTCCCGGACGCTGCCGGCGGACCTGGTCGTCCTCGGCCTCGGCGTGAAGCCGGCCTCGCGGCTGGCCCGCGAGGCGGGGATCGAGACCGGCCCGACCGGCGGCATCGTCACCGACCGGCGGATGCGGACCCGGACGGAGCGGGTGTGGGCGGCCGGCGACTGCGTCGAGGACCGGCACCTGGTGTCGGGCGGCCCGGTCGCGATCGCGCTCGGCACGCACGCCAACAAGCAGGGGCGGGTCGCCGGCATCAACCTCGGCGGCGGCTACGCCACCTTCCCCGGCGTCCTCGGCACCGCGGTGTCGAAGATCTGCCATGTCGAGGTCGCGCGGACTGGGCTGAACGAGCGGGAGGCCGCCGCGGCCGGGTTCGCGGCGCTGAGCGTGGTCGTCGAGTCGACGACCCGCGCCGGCTACCACCCGGGCGCCACCGCCATGCGGACGAAGCTGATCGCCGAGCGCCGGTCGGGGCGGCTGCTCGGCGGCCAGATCGTCGGCGAGGAGAACGCCGCCAAGCGGATCGACGGCCTCGCGATCGCGCTGTGGAACCGGATGACGGTCGAGGAGATGACCGGCCTCGACCTCGGCTACGCGCCGCCGTTCGCGCCCGTCTGGGACCCGGTCCTGATCGCCGCCCGCAAGGCCGCCGAGGCCGTCGAGGCGGACATGCGCGAGCATTCCTGATCGCTTTGTCGGTGATCTCCCCCTAACGTGTGGCGCCATGAGCACGACGGGGCCGAGGACGGCCGACGAGGACACCTGGGAGATGCCGGACGCGTGGCGGAAGCTCGTCCATCCGCGCCGCGACCGGCCGCCGTACCCGGCGGTACCGGCCGACGGCGCCGCGCTCCCGAGGATGCGGGCGCTGCTGGACGCCACGCGCGACCGTGTCGAGGAGGTCCTCGCCCTGCCCGGCACGACGCCGGCGCTGGCCGAGCACGCCCGCGCCTACCTGGGCGGCGAGCCCGACCCGCTCGGCGCCGCGGTGGCCGCCGAGGTCGCGATCGCCCAGGGCGGGCTGCTCGAGCTCGGCGGCAAGGCCCCGTTCCCGGACGCGTGGCCCGCCGAGCACGGCCTGCCGTTCGCCGCCTGCGCCTTCGCGGAACTGGTGGCCTTCACGCTCGACTACCGGCAGGGGGGATTCCCGCGGACCTGGTCCGGCGTCCGCGACCGCGTGCCGTCCGACCATGTCGGCGGCTGGTGGACGCAGGAGTGGGCGCCCCGGCGCCTGCGCGCGCTGCTGGCCGCCGCCGGCGACGCCGTGTACGCCGAGGCGGTCGAGCGGCTGGCCGCCCGCCGGCGGACGTTCCTGCAGCGGCTCATCGTCTCCTACCTGGTGCCGACCCGGCGGGACTGGGTCGACGAGGTCTGCGCGGATCCCGCGGCCGCGGGCCTGCCGCACCACCACCCGTACATCCGCTGGATGCTGTTCTGCTCGCTCGGAAGCCCCCACCAGGCCGACCCGGGCCGCTTCCCGCTCGGCTTCCGGGAGCGCGGCCTGAGCACCCTCGCCACCCTGCTGGACGGTGTCGGCACCGGTGCGGTGCCGCTGCTGGCGGAGTCCCTCGACGACGAGCACATCGGCGCGGCCGAGAAGGAGACCCTGCTGGACATCCTCGCCGCGCTGCCCGCCGACGAGGCGTTCCAGGCCCTCGCCGACCGGATCGGCGAACGCTACGTCTCGCCCAGGGTGCTCGCCGCCGCCCGTACCTACCCGGCGCGCGCGCTGCGCCTGCTGGCGGGCCCGGCGCGCGGGGCGGCGACGGAGGCGGCGCTGCGTAGGCACGTCCTCGCCCATCCGGAACTGGTGGAGGAGATGCTGCCCGGGCTGCCGGAGGAGTCCCGGGCGGCGGTCGAGGAGGTCCGCGCGTCCGTCGTCCGGGTCCCGGAGGCGCCGGCGGAGGAGCTGCCGCCGCTGCTCACCGCCCCGCCGTGGACCCGTCCCCGGGGGAAGGCCAAGCCCGCCGTCATCAAGGACCTGCCGTCGCCCGGCACGCGCTCGATGGCCTGGGAACCGGGGGAGCGCGACGCCTGGCTGACGGGGCCGCACCGGCGCTGGCCCTGGGTCGAGCGCCTGGACTGGGAGGTCCACGCGGAGCGGTTCCGCAAGAGGGAGCAGTACTACTACGAGCAGGCCATGTTCCTCACCGAGGCGCCCGAGGAGCTGGTGCGCCCCCTGGTCGCCGAGTGGCAGCCGCCCCGGATGTGGGACATGGACGAGGTCGGCCGGATCATGGTGGCCCGGTTCGAGCTGGACGTGCTCGACGGCGCCCTGGAGGCGGCGCGGCAGGACCCCGTGGACTGCGGCCGTCTCCTGATGCCCTACCTGAGCGACGACGTCGCGCGGCTCATGGCCGACTGGCTCGTCCGGCTCAAGCACGCCGGGAGGACGGCGCGCGCCTGGTTCCGGCGGCACGGTCCCGCGGCCGCCCCGGCGCTGCTGCCGGACGCGCTGGGCAAGGCGGGCCCCGCGCGCCGCGCCGCCGAGAACGCGCTGCGGCTCATCGCGTCCCGGCACGGGGCGGAGGCGGTCGTCGAGGCGGCCCGCGTCCACGGTGACAAGGCGGCCGACGCGATCGAGCGGTTCCTGTCCGCCGACCCCCTGGACATCCTCCCCGCGAAGACGCCCGCCGTCGGCGACTGGGCCGACGTGCGCCTCCTCCCGCAGATCCTCCTCCGCGACCGCGCACGCGCCCTCCCGGCCTCCGCCGCGGAGCACGTGGTGACGATGCTGGCGATGACCGGGCCCGGGGAGGAGTACGCCGGGGTCGGGGTCGTCCGCGAACTGTGCGACCCGGAGTCGCTCGCCGGGTTCGGCCGGGCGCTGTTCCAGAGCTGGCTGGCGCTGGGCGCGCCGTCCAAGCAGGGCTGGGCACTGGCCCAGCTCGGGGCGACCGGCGACGACGAGACCGTGCGCGCCCTCACCCCGCTGATCCGGGCCTGGCCGGGCGAGGGCGGGCACGCCAAGGCCGTCACCGGGCTGGACGTCCTCGCCGCCATCGGCACCGACGTCGCCCTCATGCACCTGCACGGCATCGCGCAGCGCGTGAAGTTCAAGGGGCTGAAGGCCAAGGCGCAGGAGAAGATCGAGGAGGTCGCCGCCGGGCTGGAGCTGACCGCCGACCAGCTCGCCGACCGGCTCGTCCCCGACTTCGGCCTCGACGCCGACGGGAGCATGGCCCTCGACTACGGGCCGCGCCGCTTCACCGTCGGGTTCGACGAGCAGCTCAAGCCGTTCGTCATGGACGAGGACGGCAAGCGCCGCAAGGCCCTCCCCAAACCGGGCGCCAAGGACGACCCCGAGCTCGCGCCCGCCGCCTACAAGGCGTTCTCCACGCTCAAGAAGGACGTGCGGACCGCCGCCGCCGACCAGATCCGCCGCCTCGAGGCGTGCATGGTCACGCGGCGCCGCTGGCCGGTACGGGAGTTCGAGGAGCTGCTGGCCGGGCACCCGCTCGTCCGGCACATCGTCCGGCGCCTGGTCTGGCTCGCCTGCGACGGTGAATCCGACGGTGAGGGAGGCGGCGGCAAGACGACCGCGTTCCGCGTCGCCGAGGACGGCACCTACGCCGACGCGGCCGACGACGTCCTCACCGTCGCGGACTCGGCGGCCGTGGGCATCGCGCACCCCGTCGACCTGGACGGTGCGCTCGACGCCTGGGCGGGCGTGTTCGCCGACTACGAGATCCTGCAGCCGTTCCCGCAGCTCGGGCGGGCCGTCCACCGGCTCTCGGACGAGGAGCGCGCGGCCGGGCGGCTGACCCGCCTGGAGGGGCGGACGGTCCCGGTCGGGAGGATCCTCGGGCTGACCTCGCGCGGCTGGCGGCGCGGCGAGCCGCAGGACGCCGGCGTGGAGTGCTGGATCTCCCGGCTGCTCCCGAACGGCCGGTACCTGGTCATCGAGCTCGATCCCGGCATCGCCGTCGGCGTCCCGGAGGAGTTCCCCGACCAGACGCTGGAGACGGTCGCCCTGGCCGCGCAGCCGGAGCAGTTCTGGATCAGCCGGGGTGAGCCGACCGGCTCCTTCGGCGACCTCGACGCGGTCACCGCGTCGGAGATCCTCGCCGACCTCGCCACCCTGACCTGAGAAGGAGTCCCATGGAACTGCCGAAGGCGCTGCTGGAACCGCCGTGGGCGGCGCGCACGTCCGCCGTGACCCCGTCCGGCGAAGAGCCGGTCCTCGTCGCGGGCCTGGAACCGCCGGACGGCCGCGAGATCCGCTGGGCGCCCGGCGAGCGCGAGGAGTGGGCGGCGACGCGGTCCTACGGGTCCTGGCAGGACGGCGAATGGGAGGAGGCCGCCGAGAAGTTCCGGGACGGCCGGATGGGCTACGAGCCGACCCGGGCCGCGTTCCTCGCGCAGGCGCCCGAAGACCTGGCCCGCCCACTGCTGGCCGGATGGCAGCCGAAGGTGACCTGGGACTTCGCCCACTCGCTCCGGCCGATCGTCGCGCGGTTCGAGACCGACGTGTGGGATGTGTCGTTCCGGCTGGCCAAGCAGAACCCGGCCGGGACGGGGCCGATCCTGCTGCCGTTCCTGTCCGCCGACGTCGCCCGCCTGCACGCGGACTGGCTGTACCGGCTGAAGTCGGCGCAGCGCGACGCCCGCGCGTGGTTCGCGCGGCACGGACTCACCGCCGTCCCGTACCTGGTGCCGGACGCGCTCGGCAAACGCGTCGGCCCGCGCCGCAACGCGATCAAGGCGCTGCGGACCATCAAGGGCGACGTCGCCGAGGCCGCCCGCGTCCACGGGGACGAGGCGGCTGAGGCGGTCGCCGCGCTCCTGGCCGCCGCACCGCCCGCCTCCGCGCCCGCCCAGCCTCCGTACAAGCCGCCGCCCCTGCCCGCCTGGCTGGATCTGGGCGCGCTGCCCGCCCCTGCGCTCAAGGGCGGCGGTGAACTGCCGACCGAGGCGGTCCGCACGCTCCTGCTCGCCATGACGGTGCCGGACAGCCGGGGCATCGACGTCGCCCCGGTGCTGGACGGGGCCGCCGAGGTGTGCGAGCCGGGGGCGCTCACCGCGTTCTCCTGGGCGCTGTTCGAGGCGTGGGAGGCGGCCCGCTTCCCCGGGCGCAGCGGGTTCGTGCTGTCCATGCTCGGGCGGTTCGGCGACGACGAGACCGTCCGCCGCCTCACCCCGCACATCAAGAAGTGGCCCGGCCGACCCGGCGGGCACGGGCGCGCCGTGCACGGGCTCGGCGTCCTCGTCGAGATCGGCGGCGACGCCGCCCTCACGCAGCTGGACGGAATCGCGCGGAAGGTGAAGTACAAGGGGTTGAGGGAGGAGGCGCGGCGCCGGCTGGCGTTCGCGGCGAAGCGGCGCGGCCTGACTCCCGGCCAGCTCGCCGACCGCCTCGTCCCGAGCTTCGGCCTGGACGACGGCGGCGCCCTCACCCTCGACTACGGGCCGCGCCGGTTCACCGTCGGCTTCGACGAGCAGCTCAAGCCCACCGTCGCGGACGAGAACGGCAAAGCCCGCAAATCGCTGCCCAAGCCGGGCGCCAAGGACGACCCCGGTCTGGCGCCCGCCGCCTACCAGCGGTTCGCGGAGCTGAAGAAGGAGCTGCGGGCCGTGGCGTCCGTCCAGGTCGCCCGGCTGGAGACGGCCATGGTCACGGGCCGGGAGTGGACGGCCGCCGAGTTCGGCGAGTACGTCGTCGGCCATCCGCTGATGCGGCACCTCGCGCGGCGCCTGGTCTGGCTGAGCGGCGACCGGGCCTTCCGCGTCGCCGAGGACCTCACGCTCGCCGACCTGGACGACGACGCGGTGGAGCCGCCGGAGTCGGCGGCGGTCCGGATCGCGCACCCGCTGGAGCTGGGCGACACCCTGGACGCGTGGTCGGAGGTGTTCGGCGACTACGAGATCCTGCAGCCGTTCCCGCAGCTCGGGCGGCCCGTCCACACCCTCGCCGACGGGGAGGGCGCGGACGGCCGGCTCGCCCGGTTCGAGGGCCTGACCGTCCCGACCGGCAGGCTCCTCGGCCTCACCCGCAGCGCGTGGAGCCGGGGCGCGCCGCAGGACAACGGCATCGAGCACTGGATGTCCTGGACGCTCGCCCCGGACGTGGCCGTGGTGCTCGACCTGCGGCCCGGCATCGCCGTCGGCTACACCGACCTCAACCCCGAGCAGACGATCGAGCACGTCTGGATCGGGAAGTCGGCGGGCGACTACGCGCCGTCCCGCGTCATCGAGAACGGGTTCGCCGACCTCGACCCGGTCTTCGTCTCCGAACTCCTCGCCGACCTGACGTCCCTGACGGCCTAGGCGAAGCGGCTGCTGCGCACCGGGCCGGGGTCGCGCACCGCGTCCCTCGGCCCGGTGAGCCAGTGGCCGCGGACGGCGCGGACCATCCCCGCGAGCACCTCGTCGGGGTCCGGCGGCGCGCCGTCGTCCTCGACCGCCTCCGGGGCGGCCCGGACGATCTCGGCGGCCAGTTCCTCCACGGGTCGCTCGTCCGGCGGCACGGTCTCGGCCTGACCGCCGGGCGTGATGCGCAGCTGCTCGCCCCACGGCGACTTCACGATCTGGTGCAGGAACCCGGTGACGTCGGCGCTGACCACGGGCGGGTCGGTCCAGCAGGACGCGTGCTCGAAGAGCACCTGCCCCTCGGCCCGCTCGCGCAGCCCCTCCACCTCGGTCTCGTTCAGGTCGTAGGCGACGACGAGCACATCGGGGCGGCCGGACGCGAACGGCTCGGCGGGCAGGCCGAGCAGCCGCGCCGCCGCCAGCCCGAGGATCGTGCTCGACCGGTCGGGGAGCAGCCCGACCGACGCCGGCCGCCGCCCCGCCGCGTCCAGGACCAGCCGCAGCCGGTCGAGGCTCCGCCGGCACATCTCGAAGCCGTCGGACATGTAGGCGAACCGGCCCGTCATGCCGTCCTCGAACCCGTACGGCGAGATCGTGGCGAGGAAGCCGCCGGTGAGCGCGAAATGCCAGCCGCGCAGGTCGCGCGCGTCCAGCGGGGCGACGGCCCGCACCGCGACCGTCCGCGCGATCATCCGGGCGAGGCGGTCGCGGGCGGGCAGCCACTGCTCGTCCGCACCCGAGGGCACGGGCAGCCGGCCCGCCTCCCGCTCGGCCCGGTCGGCGTCCCCGGAGAACAGCGCGTTGTAGGCGAGCAGGTACCGCGCGGGCCACGGGCCGAGCGCGTCCACCCGCGGCTCCAGGACCGCGACCGCCTCGGCGTGGCGGTTCTCCCGCTCCAGCGCGGAGACGAGCTCCATGACCAGCACGGGCTCGTCCGGCATCAGCTCCACCGCGCGCCGCAGCGGGGGGATCGCGAGGAAGGCGATACCGCGCTCGATGCACGCGTAACCGAAGTCGAAGAGCTGCTGCGGCTCCTGCTCGCGGGCCATCGCCCGCGCCGCGTCCCGCAGGTCGTCGAACCCGGACAGCTCGGCCGCGCCCTCCATGAGCCGCGCGACCTCGCGCAGTTCCATGCCGTCGGCGTTGAACCGCAGATGACGGATCAGCCCGGTGATGTCGCCGCTTTCCAGAAGTGCCCGCGCGTCGCTCATGGCGGGCCACGCTACAACGGCCCGCCTCCGCGATTCACGCGATTTTCTGCAGGGCTTGGAGGACGTCCGCGACGAGATCCGCGGTGTCCTCGATACCGGCGGAGAAACGGATGAAGCCGGGCTCCACGGCGTCTCCGCCCCACCGTCCGCGCCGTTCCGCCGAACTGTGCACGCTGCCGAAACTGGTGGCCTGCATGACGAGCCGCAGCGATCCGAGGAATGTCTCGGCGGCCTCTTCGTCCGGGAGGGTGAACGAGACGACGCACCCGAAGCGGCGCATCTGCCGGACCGCGATTTCGTGCCCCGGGTCGTCCGGCAGCCCCGGATATCTGAGCCCCGAAACCCGCCCCCGCAGAGCCTCCGCCAGAGCCATCGCGTTGGCGGCCTGCCGGTCCAGCCGCAATTGGAGCGTGGCCAGCGACCGGTGGGCGAGCCACGCCTCCATCGGCCCGGGAACGGCGCCCACGGTCTTGCGCCACAGCCGGACCCCCTCCGCCAATGCGGGATCACGGGTCGCGACATGCCCGAGCAGCAGATCGCCGTGACCGGTCAGCGCCTTGGTGTCGCTCGCGACCGAGAAGTCCGCGCCCAATTCCAAGGGCCGCTGGCCCAGGGGCGTGGCGAGGGTGTTGTCGACCGCCACCAGGGCCCCCGCCGCGTGCGCGGCCTCGACGACCCGCGCGATATCGCACACGTCCAGGCCCGGATTGGACGGCGACTCGATCCAGACCAGGCGAGCCCCGTCCAGTGCTCCGATCTGCGCGTCTCCGGCGGTGGGCGCCATGCGCACCACCGCCCCGTACGATTCCAGCCGCCCTTTCAGGGACCGCGTCACCTGGTAGCAGTCATCGGGCAGGACGACCACGTCACCGGACGTCGCCTGCGACAGCAGAACGGCCGCCACCGCCGCCATTCCGGAGGAGAACGAGACGACCTCGGCCCCGCCCTCCAGTTCCCCGATCGCCCGCTCAAGGAGCGTCCACGTGGGATTGGAGTCGCGCCCGTACGTGAAAGGCCCGCTCGCCTCGCCGGCCAGGTGGTAATGCGCCGCGAACACCGGCCCCGGCAGCCCCGGCGCGAAATTCTCCGCCTCCGGCCGCCCGGCGCCCACCGCGAGCGTCCCGTCCCCGGTCTCCATCCGCGCCTCCCCGGTCACGAGGCCACTCGCGTGCCCGCGTCGCCCGGGGCGGCATCGCGCTCGGCCCGGTTGATCTCGGCCCACACCGCGTCGAGCGAGAGGCCGAGGACCCCGGCGATCGCCGCGATCGTCGGGAAGGCCGGCGTGGCGACGCGGCCGGACTCGATCTTCCGGAGGGTCTCCGGCGAGACGCCGGCGTCCAGCGCGGTGTCGAGCATCGAGCGTTCGCCCCTGGCGCGGCGCAGCACGGCGCCGAGGCGCTGCCCGCGCTCGACCTCCGCGGGAGTGAGCGGCAACCTGACCATGCAGCCGATTCTAATACCGGGATACTATGGCCGGGATAGTTATTGGTCACCTGTGGAAGGCCGTACATGATCGAGATCCTGAACGCCACCGACCTGCCCCGCGCGCGGGACGCGGGCGCGCTCGTGGCCGGCATCCTGCGGACGCTCAAGAGCCGCACCGAGGTCGGCACGAACCTGCGGGACATCGACCGGTGGACCAAGGCCATGATCGCCGAAGCCGGGGCGGAGTCGTGCTACGTCGACTACGCGCCGTCGTTCGGGCGCGGGCCGTTCGGCCACTACATCTGCACGTCCGTCAACGACGCCGTGCTCCACGGACGGCCCCACGACTACACCCTTGCCGACGGCGACCTGCTGTCCCTCGACCTGGCCGTCTCCAAAGGAGGGATCGTCGCCGACTCGGCCATCAGCTTCATCGTGGGCGACGCGCGGCCCGCCGAGAGCCTCGCGATGATCAGCGCGACCGAGCGCGCCCTGCGGGCCGGGATCGCCGCCGCCGAGCCGGGCGCCCGCGTCGGCGACGTCTCCCACGCCATCGGCTCGGTCCTGAGCGAGGCGGGGTACCCGATCAACACCCAGTTCGGCGGCCACGGCGTCGGGTCCACGATGCACCAGGACCCGCACGTCTCGAACAACGGCAGGCCCGGCCGCGGGTACAAGCTGCGCCCCGGCCTCCTGCTGGCGCTGGAGCCCTGGATCATGGCCGACACCGACGAGCTCGTCACCGACGCCGACGGCTGGACGCTCCGCAGCGCGACGGGCTGCCGCACGGCCCACAGCGAGCACACGATCGCCATCACCCCCGACGGACCCGAGATCCTCACACTGCCCGCACCGTGAGACCATCCCCGAGCGGGACGAAGCCATCGGGAGTCAGCGGGACCGGAGGAGCTCGGATGGAGCGCGCGACCCAGGTGATCGACCTCGCCGGCGGGCCCGTCGAGTACCGGCTGGAGCGGCGCGGCCCGCGCACGGTGCTGATGCTGCACGGCGGGCACATGCGCGCCGCGCTGCCGCTCGGGGAGGACGTGTTCGCCGACGCCGGCTGCACGGTCCTCGCCGTCTCCCGTCCCGGCTACGGCCGGACCGCCGCGGGCGCGTCACCGGACCGGTTCGCGGACACCGTCGCCGACCTGTGCGGCGCGCTCGGCATCGCCTCGCTGGCGGCCGTCGTCGGGCAGTCGGCGGGCGGCCCCACCGCGGTGGCGCTCGCCGCGCGCCATCCGGAGCTCGTCGAGCGCCTCATCCTGCAGAGCGCCGTCGGGCTGCCGCCCTGGCCCGATCGGCGCACCCGCGCCGGGGCCCGCGCGGTGTTCGGCCGGCGCACCGAGCGGTTCACCTGGGCGGCGATCCACCTCCTGACGCGCCGCGCCCCCGGTACGGCCTTCCGGCTGCTGCTGCCGGACCTGACCTCCCGCCCCGTCCGCGAGCTGATCGCCGGCCTCGACCCGCTGCGGCGCGCGGAGCTGCTGGCGCTGTTCGGACGGATGCGCTCCGGCGCCGGGTTCGCCGCCGACCTGCGCGCCACCGCGCCGGCCACCGTCGAGCGGCGCGCCGCGCAGGCCGCCGAGGTCGACCGGCCGACCCTGGTGATCGCCACCCGTGACGACGGCTCGGTCTCCTTCGACCACGCCGAGTCCCTCGCGGACGCGATCCCCGGCGCCCGCCTGATCACCAGCACCGCCCCGAGCCACATGATCTGGTTCGGTGACGACTACCCGGCCGTGGCCGAGGCCATCACCGGCTTCCTGGCCCGGCCCGCGTAGCCGGGTCGGGCGTCGCGGAGGGAGTCGGCGATCCCGCGCGCCGCGCCGCGTCGATCATGTCCGGGATCCTACGGATCTGTCCGTGCGCTCCTCTACCGTTGGGCCCGTGAAAGACCACCGTCACCCCGAGGACGATCCGCCCGACACCACCGGCCACCAGCGGCCCCCGGCCGAGGTCCGGTTCGCCGGGGAACTGCGCCGGCTCCGGGAGGACGACTCCGGGCCGCGCCCGCCGGGCTGGGCGCTGAGTCTCACGGCGGCGCGCCGGTTCATCGCCGGGGACGAGGCCCTCGGCGTGACGCGCAAGTTCGTCGGCGACACCGCGCTCATCGACCGGGCGCTCGTCACCCTCGCCACGAGCCGCGGCCTCATGCTCGTCGGGGAGCCGGGGACGGCGAAGTCGCTGCTGTCGGAGCTGATCGCGGCGGCCGTCGGCGGGACGTCCACGCTGACGATCCAGGGCGGCGCCGCCACCACCGAAGACCAGATCAAGTACTCGTGGAACTACGCGCTGCTGGTCGCGGAGGGGCCGTCCACCCGCTCCCTCGTGCCGGCGCCGCTGCTCACCGGGATGGCCGAGGGCCGCGTCGTCCGCTTCGAGGAGATCACCCGCTGCCCGCTGGAGGTGCAGGACTCGCTGCTCTCGCCGCTGTCCGACCGCGTCCTCGCCATCCCCGAACTGACGGGGGAGGAGTCGATGGTGTTCGCGCGGGACGGCTTCAACGTCATCGCGACCGCGAACACCCGCGACCGCGGCGTCAACGAGATGAGCGCGGCGCTCAAGCGGCGGTTCAACTTCGAGACCGTGTTCCCGATCGCCGACTTCGGCACCGAGCTCGACCTGGTCGAGCAGGAGGCGCGGCGGCTGCTGGAGCGCAGCGGCGTGCAGGCCCCGCCGCGCCGGGACGTCCTCGAAGTGCTGGTCACCGCGTTCCGGGAGCTGCGCAACGCGGCCACCGAGGACGGCCGGGCCATGGACCGGCTGTCGGCGGTGATGAGCACGGCCGAGGCGGTGTCGGTCGCGCACCAGATCGGGGTGCGGGGCTGGTTCCTGCGCGGCGAGCCGGGCGGCGCCGCCGACATCGTCGAGTGCCTCGCCGGCACCGCCGCCAAGGACAGCCCCGACGACCTCGCCCGGCTGCGCCGCTACCTGGAGCAGCAGGCGTCCCGGCGCGGCGGCGAGCAGTGGCGGGCGCTGCACGCCGCCCGGCACCTGCTGCCCGGCTGATGGCGGTCACGTTCCTCGGGGTCCGGCACCACAGCCCCGCGTGCGCGCGGATCGTCCGGGACGCGATCCGGCGGCTGCGCCCCGCCTACGTCCTGGTCGAGGGGCCCGCCGACTTCGGCGCCCGGATGGACGAACTGCTCCTCGGCCACACCCCGCCCATCGCGATCTTCAGCTACTACCGGGACGCCGACCGCGTGCACGCCTCCTGGTCGCCGTTCTGCGGCTACTCGCCGGAATGGGTCGCGCTCAACGAGGGGCGCGCGGCCGGCGCCGAGCTGAGGTTCATCGACCTGCCCGCCTGGCACCCCGCGTTCGCGAGCCGGAGCAACCGCTACGCCGACGCCGAGCGCCGCTACGCCGAGGTCACCGAGCGGCTGTGCCGGGAGTTCGCCGTCGACAACACCGACGTCCTATGGGACCACCTCTTCGAGACCGACCCGGACGGCGCGGCCGAGCGGCTCGACGCGTACTTCGCGCTGCTGCGGGGCGAGGCCGAGGCCGGGGAGGACGACACCGCCCGCGAGGTCTACATGGCGGCGTGGATACGGGCGGCCGAGGCCGACGCCGGAGACCGCCCCGTCGTCGTGGTGACCGGCGGATTCCACAAGCCCGCCCTCGAAGCGCTCACCGCCGCCGGCGGCACGGACTGGCCCGGCGTCCCGGAGCCGCCCGAGGGCGCGGCCGGCGGCGGCTTCCTCGTCCCGTACTCGTTCGAGCGCCTGGACGCGTTCACCGGCTACCAGTCGGGCATGCCGTCCCCCGAGTACTACCAGCGGCTCTGGGAGGACGGCCCCGACGCGGCGGCCGGCGCGCTCATCGAGACCGTCGTGGCGCGCCTGCGCGGGCGGCGGCAGGTCGTGTCGACCGCCGACCTGATCGCCGCCCGCACCCTCACCGAGGGCCTCACCCGGCTGCGCGGCCACCGCGCGCCCGCCCGCACCGACCTGCTGGACGGCCTGGTGTCCGCGCTGGTGAACGACGACCTCGACCAGCGGCTGCCGTGGACGTCGCGGGGCCCCCTCGCCCCGGGCGCCCACCCGGCCGTCGTCGAGATGGTCGCCGCGCTGAGCGGCGACCGCGTCGGCCGCCTGCACCGCGACACGCCGGCGCCGCCGCTCGTCCACGACGCGGCCGCCGAACTCGAGCGCCTCGGCCTCGACCGGGACGGGCCGGTCGTCCTCAAGCTCGCGACGCCGCGCGGACTGGAGCGCAGCCGCGCGCTGCACCGGCTGCGCGTCCTGCGGGTCCCCGGCGCCGTCCGCGAGTCCGGCCCGGCGTCCGGCGCCGACCCGGTGCTGGAGGAGCGCTGGGTGCTGGACACCGCCGACCCCTCCGGGTTCCGCCGCTCCGCGCTCATCGAGGCCGGCGCGCACGGGCCGACGCTGGCGGACGCGGCGGCCGCCGTCCTGGACGAGCGCGTGAACGGCGCCGGCACCGACATGCGGCGGCTCGCGGACGTGCTGTTCGACGCCGCGCTGTGCGGCTGCGCGGACCGGTCCGACGCGATCGCCGCGGCGATCGGCGCCGGGGTCGCGGGCTCGTCCGACCTCGCCGCGCTCGGTGCCGCACTGGACACCGTCCTCGGGCTGTGGCGGCACGACCGCGTCCTCGGGACGGCCGGCAGCCCGCTGTTCGGGACGGTCGTGCGAGAGTGCGCCACCCGGATCCTGTGGCTGGTCGAGGGGGTGCGCGGCGGGCCCGCCCCCGCCGACCTCGACCGGCTGCGCGCCGTCGCCGCGGCCCGCGACGCGCTGCTGCACGCCGCCGGGCCGCTGCGCCTGGACCGGGACGCGGCGCTCGGCGTCGCCCGCCGCGTCGCCGCCCGGACCGACGTCCCGCCCGACCTGCGCGGCGCCGCGTTCGGGCTCGGCCGGGCGCTCGGCGACACCGCCGACCCGGCCCGCGCCGTGCGCGGCGCGAGCGGCGCGAGCACGTTCGGCGACTGGCTCGCCGGGCTGTTCGCGCTGGCCCGGCAGGAGGTCCTCGACGCCGACGCCTCCGTCCTCGGCGTGCTGGACGAGCTGATCCGCGACCTCACCGACGCCGACTTCCTCGTGGCGCTGCCCGCGCTGCGGCAGGCGTTCGCGTTCTTCCCGCCGCGCGAGCGCGAGACGATCGCCGAGGGGCTGCTGGACCGGCACGGGGTCGACCGCCACGGGGTGCGCGGCTTCGCCCGCGCCCTGCTCCGCGCGCCGGCCGCGCCGCTGCTCATCGCCGAGGCCCGCGCCCTGGAGGAACGCGTCGACCGCGCTCTCGCCGCGGCCCACCTGGAATCGAGCGCAGCGAGGCGGGGGGTGCGGGGGGTCGTCCCCCCGCAGGGAGAGGAGGGGGAGTCGTGATCCCGCCCGAGCTGGAACGCTGGCGGCTCGTCCTCGGCGACCCGGCGCGGTCGTCCCTCGGGTCGCCGTCCGGGGAGGCCGCCGAACGGGACGCGGCCCTCGACTGGCTCTACGGGCGCGACCCCGACCTCGGCAGGCGCGGCGTCCGGCGCGGCGGCGCGGCCGAGCCCGCGGGCGACCGCACCGGCGGGGACGGGCCGTCGCAGCTCACCACCGTCGACTGGCTGGACGCCGTGCACCGGCTCTTCCCGAAGGAGACGGTCGAGCGGCTCGAACGCGACGCCGTCGAACGCTACGAGATCCACGAGATCGTCACCGACCCGGCCGTGCTGGAGCGCATCGAGCCCGACGAGACGCTGCTGCGCGCCGTCCTGCGCACCAAGCACCTGATGAACCCGGAGGTCCTCGCGCTCGCCCGGCGGATCGTGGAGGCCGTCGTCCGGCAGCTGGTGGAGCGGCTCGCCACCGAGGTCCGGCGGTCGTTCCACGGCACCCGGTCGCGGCGCCCGAGCCGCATCGCGAACTCCCGCAACTTCGACTTCCACGGGACGATCCGCGCGAACCTCGCGCACTACCGGTCGGACGAGCGCCGCCTCTACATCGAGCATCCCCGGTTCGTGTCCCGGACGCGGCGGCACGTCGAGCAGTGGCAGCTGATCCTGCTCGTCGACCAGTCCGGCTCCATGGCCGGGTCCGTCATCCACTCCGCCGTCACCGCCGCGTGCCTGTGGGGGCTGCCCGGCCTGAAGACGCACCTGGTCGCGTTCGACACCTCCGTGGTCGACCTGACCTCCGATGTCACCGACCCGGCGGAGCTGCTGATGAAGGTCCAGCTCGGCGGCGGCACCGACATCGCGCGGGCCGTCGGCTACGGCGCCCGGCTGGTGGAGAACCCGCGGCGGGCGATCGTCGCCGTCGTCACCGACTTCTACGAGGGCGGCGACCCCGCCCGGCTCGTCCGGGAGGTCCGCGGGCTCGTCCGGCAGGGGACGCAGGTGCTCGGGCTCGCCGCGCTCGACGAGCAGGCGAACCCCGACTACGACCGGGAGACGGCGGGGCGCCTCGCCGCCGAGGGCGCCCGCGTCGGCGCCATGACCCCCGGCCACCTCGCCGAGTTCGTCGCCGAACGGATCGCCCGGTGACCGGCCCCGCGACCCGGGCGGACCTGCTCTCCCTCACCCCGGACGCGCTCGCCGCCCTCGCCAACCGCGGGCTCGTGAAACGCGCCGCGAAGGACCTCGACGCCGGCAACGGCCCCGAGGTCGCCGCCGCCCCGGACGGCGGCATCTCCGGCACCTTCCCCGACGGCACCGAGACGTCGCTTCCGGCCGGTGCCGGGCTGGAGGCCGCGACCTGCTCCTGCGCCGCGACCGGCACGTGCCGCCACCGGATCTGCCTCGTCCTCGCCTACCAGCGCACCGCCGCCCCCGCCCCCGAAACCGAGGATCAGCCCGAGGCGCCGGACGCGGCCTGGTCGCCCGGGGCGTTCGACGACGACGCGCTCGCCCGCGTCCTCGGGCAGCGGGCCCTCACCGCCGCCCGCCGCACCTTCCGCGCCGGCTACTCCGCGACGCTCCGCCGCCCCACCCCGCAGGACCCGGTGGCCCACGTGGAGTTGCCGGCCTGCACCGTCCGGTTCCTGGTGCCGGACGAGCTCGGCTACGTCCACACCGACGCCGTCGCGGCGGTGCGCGGCGAGGTGACCGTGCTCGCCGTCTGGGCGTTCCGCGCCGCCGACGAGCGCGGCCTCACCGGCGCCGAGGTGCGCCTCGACGTGGGCGGCGCGCCGGGGGAGTCCCGCGACGGCCCCGGCCCGGCTCTCGGCCCGTCCCTCGGCACCGCCCTCGACCTCGCCGGCCAGGTCCTCCTGGAAGGCGTCGTGCACACCGGTCCGGTCCTGGCCACCGCGATCGGGCGCGCCGCCGCCGACCTCGCCGGACACGGCATGCACTGGCCCGCCGCGGCCCTCGGCGACCTGGCCGCCCAGCTCGCCGCCCACCACGAGCGCCGCGCCGACCACGACCCCGCGCGCACCGCGGAACTCCTCGCCGAGGTCCACGCCCGGCACCGCGCCGCCCGCGGACCGGACCGCTCCCAGGTGCTCGGCACCGACGAGCGCGCGGAGACGCCGCTGCGCCGGGTCCGCCTCGCCGCCCTCGGCTGCCGCGTCGCCGGCACCGCCGCGACCCGCACCGCCGACGTCTACCTCGCGCACACCGCCACCGGCGTCGTGCTCGCCCTGAAACGCCGCTTCGACGTCCCGGACGGGGCCCGCCTCACCGGCGCCGACCTGGCCGGACGCCGCGTCCTCGGCACCCCGCTGCGGTCGCTCGCGGCCGCGAACATCGTGTCGGAGAGCGCCGCCCGCAGCGCCGGCCGGGTCGTCCGCGTCACCGCCGGGCGGATCGCGAAGACCACGGTCACGCCGGTCGGCGACGCCTGGGAGACGCTGCCCGCCGCGCTGCTCGTCCGCGACTACGCGGCGGAGGCTCGCGCACTGGACGCGCTGCCGCCGCGCCTCGTCCGCCCCCGCGTCGAGGCGGAACTCGTCCGCGCCGTCGAGGTCGCCGGCGTCCGCGACATCGGCTACCACCCCGGCGCGCAGCGCCTGGAGGCCGTGGTCGCGGACGCGGCCGGGACCACCGCCGTCGTGTCGGCCGACTACAGCCCGCACCGCCCCGCCGCGCTCGACGCCCTCGCGGCGGCGCTCGCCGCGGGCCCCCGGCTGCTCACCGGCGCCGTCCGCAGGGACCGCGGCGGCCTCGTCGTCGACCCGTTCGCCGTCCTGACCGGCGACGGCGTCGTCCTTCCCGACCTGGCCCCCGGCGAGGGCACCGCCGCCCTGGACGCCCCGCCCCCGGACGTCCGCGACCCGCTGTCCCGCGCGCTGGACGAGGCGCTGGCGGCCTGCGCCGAGGCGGCCCATCGCGGCCTCTCGCGCATCTCGCCCGGCCTGCGGGAGCGCATCGTCCGCGCCGGCGAGGACCTGGAGGCGAACGGCCTGCGCACCGCCGCCGGGACCGTCGCCGCCCTCGCCGCGGCGCTCACCGCCGACGACCCCCACCGCGCCGTCCGGGCCTGGGCCACCGCCCACATCCGCCTCCTGGCGACGGCCGAACTCCGCTGACCTGGCTCTTTGTATCGAAGTGACTACTGTGGGTAGTGCCTCGTCGGGAGGCGCGCATGCAGGGTTTTTCTCGTGCCCAGGTGACCGAGGGCCCGCTGGAGGAGGTCCCGCCCGAGGGGCTGCGCAAGATCTGGCGGTGGGCGGTCCTCATCGCGGTCGGCGGCTTCCTGTTCGGGTTCGACACCGGCGTCATCTCCGGGGCGCTGCTGTTCATCCGCACCGACTTCGCGCTGAACTCCTTCGAGCAGGGCAGCGTGGTCAGCGTCCTCGTGCTGGGCGCCATGGCGGGCGCGCTGCTGTCGGGCCGCCTGGCCGACCGGATCGGGCGGCGCCGCGCCCTCGGCCTCGAAGGGTTCGTCTTCCTCGTCGGGACGGCGGTCGCCGCGCTCGCGGGCGGCTACGGCACGCTGCTGGGCGGCCGGCTGCTCCTCGGCCTCGCGGTGGGCGCGGCCTCCGCGACCGTCCCGGTCTACCTCTCCGAGATCTCGCCGCCGAGCATCCGGGGCAGCGTGCTGACCCTCAACCAGCTGCTCATCACGATCGGGATCCTGGTCGCCTACATGGTCAACGTCGCGTTCGCGGGGGCCGGCGACTGGCGCGCGATGATCGCCATGGGCGCCGTGCCCGCGGTGGTCATGGTCGCCGGGGCCCGGTGGGGGATACCGGAGTCACCGGCGTGGCAGCTCGCGCGCGGCGACCGGGACGGGGCCCGCCGGACGATCGCCTCGGTCACCAACGCCGCGACGGCCGACGAGCTGATCGAACGGCGGCTCGCCGCCCGGGCGAAGCGGGACGGCGGCGTGCAGGGGCGGGCGGGATGGCGGGCCCTGCTCGAACCCCGGGTCAGGCCCGCGCTGGTCGTCGGGGTCACGCTGGCCGCCGTGCAGCAGTTCGGCGGCATCAACACGATCATCTACTACGCGCCGACGATCATCGAGGAGACCGGGCTGAGCGCCGCCAACTCGATCTACTACTCCATCGCCATCGGCGTCATCAACCTGGTGATGACCATCGCGGCGGTCCGGCTCATCGACCGGGTCGGGCGCCGCGGCCTGCTGCTGTTCTCGCTCGCCGCGATGGCGGTCACCATGGCCCTGCTGGGGCTGGCGTTCGCGGCCGGATGGTCCTCCGTGCCGGCGCTGGTCTTCATGGTCCTGTTCATCGCCGCGTTCGCCGTCGGCCTCGGGCCCGTCTTCTGGGCGATCATCGGGGAGATCTTCCCGGGGCCCGCCCGCGCGACCGGCTCCAGCGCCTCCACCGCGGTGAACTGGGGCGCGAACTTCGCGGTGAGCCTGCTGTTCCTGCCCATCGCGAACGCCGTCGGGCAGGGCGAGACGTTCTGGATCTTCGGCGCGATCGCGCTGGCCGGGCTCGCGTTCACGGCGCGCTTCGTCCCGGAGACCAAGGGCCGCGACTTCGACGAGGTGGACGCGGACCTGCTCCGCCGTTTCGGGCGCCGTCCGCCGGAGAGCACCCCTGGATGAGGCCGGTCCGGTGGCGGCACCGGGCGCGCGAGGCCGGTGCCCGGTCCCGGCGGCGGCTGCGGGAGGGGGCGTGGCCGGTCCTGCAGCAGACCGCCGCCGCGACCATCGCCTGGTTCATCGCCAAGTCGTTCGGCCCGCACACCGACCCGTTCTTCGCGCCGATCTCCGCCGTCGTGGCGCTCAACACCGCGCGCGGCCAGCGCGGGGTGAACGCGGTGCAGCTGCTGGTCGGCGTGCTGCTCGGCATCGGCGTCGGCGAGCTGACCCTGCTCGCGCTCGGCGGCGGCTACGGCACCCTCGCCCTCGCGGTGTTCGGCTCGATCGTGCTGGCCCGGGCCGCCACCGACTCGGCGCTGGTGGTCGCGCAGTCCGCCGCGTCCGCGATCCTGACCGTGACCTCCGCGGGCGGGCAGGCCGGGCCCTTCCGGATGGTGGACGCGCTGGTCGGCGCCGGCGTCGCGCTCGTGTTCACCCAGCTGCTGTTCACGCCCGAGCCGCTCGCGCTGCTGCGGCGCGCCGAGTCCGCCGCGCTGGAGGGCATGGCCGACGGCCTCGACCTCACCGTCCGGGCGCTGCGCGAGGACGACGACGGGCTCCGCGAGGAGGCGCTGGACGAGCTGCGCGGGCAGCGCGACCGGCTCGCCGAGCTCGGCCGGATGAGCGCGGCCAGCATCTCGGTCCCGCGGTACTCGCTGGTGTGGCGGTCGCGGCACGCGGTGACCGTGCTGGAGCGGGAGAACGCGGACTGGCTCGACCTGCTCTGCGGGAGCTGCGTCCTCGTCGCCCGCACCGCCCTCGCCGCCGGCCGGGGGCAGCGCCGTGTCCTCGTCCCGGCCGTCCTGGACCTCGCCGTGATCGTGCGGCACGTGGCCGACGACCCGGGCGACCACGCCCGCCGCCGGCGGGCCGCCGAGCGCGCCGTCGTGCTGGCGGAGCGGGCCGGCGACGAGGAGCTGCAGAGCGTCGCCGCCGGCCGCGACGCCGCCACGGCGCTGCGGCTGGCCGCCATCGACCTGCTGGTGTTCGCCGGCGTGGACGCGGCGGAGGCGCGGAAGGCGGTGCGCGGCGGCGCGGGCCGCTACGACGTCCCCGCCCCGCCGCGGGCGATCGGCCCCGGGCACCTCCTGCGGCGCCTCAGGCGCGGCAGGTGAGCGGGCGGCCGCCGTTGAAGGTGATCATGTCGCCCATGGCGGCGAGCACGTCGATGTCGCCGCCCGGTTCGAGGCCGTCCAGCTCGGCGTAGGCGCGGTGCAGGTTGCCGACGAGCCGCTCGGCGTCGGTCAGCTCCGCGTACGGGCCGAGGTCGGCCTCGCGCGCCGCCTCCAGCGGCGACAGCCCGGCGGGCTTCGCCTCGGCGGCCGTCGCCTGCACGAACCGGGCGTAGCCGAGCACGCGGTCGATCAGCTCGGGGCCGCCGACCGGGCCGTGCCCGGGGACGATCGTCTCCGCGCCCAGCGGCGCCACGACCTCCTCCAGCACCCTGATCGCGCCCGCGACCGACCCCTGCATCAGGAACGGGGTGCCGCCGTTGAACAGCAGGTCGCCGCAGAACAGGACCCGCCGCTCCGGGATCCACACGATGGAGTCGTTCGTGGTGTGCGCCGGCGTCCCGACGTGCCGGACCTCGCAGCGCAGGTCGTCCACCCACAGCGTCACGCCGTCGGTGTAGGTGAGGAACGGCGGCTCGACCTCGATGTCGCCCCAGTCCACCTTCGTCCAGACCGGCTCGTCGAACGGCCTGCCCCACGCGAGCGCGCCCTCCCGCGTCCGCTCGTGGCCGACGACGGTGGCGCCCGCGAACAGGTAGTTGCCGAACGTGTGGTCGCCGTGGTGGTGGGTGTTGACCAGGGTCCGGACGGGCCGGTCCGTCACCGACCGGATCGACTCCAGGTACGCGCGGGTGCGGCGCTCGGTCGAGCACGAGTCGACGCTCACCACCCCGCGCGTCCCGGAGAGGAAGCCGGTGTTGTTGATCCACCAGGTGCCGTCCGGCTGGACGTAGGCGAAGATCCCGTCCGAGACCTCCTGCAGGCGCGGGCTTCCGGGGCCGTCGAGGCCGGGTGCGTCGCTCATGGACCCCGGAGTCTAACCCCCGCCCGGCCCCGGCCCCGGCGCCCGGTCAGAACTCCGGCAGGGTGGTCAGCACCTGCGGGCGCGGCGCCGACTTGCGCGCGGACGGCTCCTGCGAGCCGGCGGAGCGCAGCACCTCCCCGGCGCCGAGCACGGCCGCGTCGCCGGTGTCGTCGCCGAGCCGCGCCTCCAGGCCGGTCCGGTCGCGGATCAGCCGCTGCAGCCCCGGCAGCCGGGCGCACCCGCCGGTCAGCGTGATGCCGACGCTCAGCAGGTCGCCGGAGATCTCGGGCGAGCAGCCGGTCAGCCCGGCGCTGATCGCCTCCACGATCCCGGCGATCGGCGCGCTGATCGCGCGGCCGACGTCCAGCGTGGTCAGGACGATCTCGCGCGGCATCCCGGTCGCGATGTCGCGGCCGGTCACGACGGTCTGCTTCACCGGCCGGCGGCCGAGCGGCGGCACCGCCCCGACCTCCAGCTTCGCGGCCTCGGCCGCCGACCGCGACAGCGCCGTGCCGTGCTCGCGCCGCACCATCGCGACGATCGCCTTGTCCAGCGCCGACCCGCCGACGTGCGCGGTGTGCGAGGTGACGAGCCCGCCGAACGCGATGACGCCGACGTCGGTGACCTCCGCGCCGATGTCGGCGATGACGGCGATGTCGCGGCGCGCGGTCGAGGTCATCCCCATCCCGATCGCGGCGGCGATGGGCGTCGGCACGAGCGTGAGCCGCCGCGCGCCCGCCTGGTAGGCGGAGAACTGCAGGGCCCGGTAGTGGACGGAGGTCATCCCGCTCGGCACGGTGATGACGAGCCGGGGGCGGGCCGTGTAGTGGCGCCGGTGGTGCCGGCGGACCAGGTGCCGCATCAGGTACTCGGCCTCGTCGGTCTCGGTCGGCGCGCCCTCGCGGATCGGCCGGACGAGCGTGACGTCGGGGTTGCGCCCGGCCATCTCCTGCGCGGGCATGCCCAGCGCCAGGATGTGCCCGGTCTCCCGGGACCGGGCGAGCACGGACGGCTCGCGGCACACCACGCCGCGGTCGCGCACGTGCATGCGCACGGTGTCGCTGCCCAGGTCGATAGCGGTGTCACGGCCCGCGAAGTCCCACATCGCGTCCCTCCCAATCGCCCCGAAAGTCGGAAGAGCCTTGTTGATGCCCTTGGCGTCCGGCGGCGATGCCCACGGGGAAGTAAGCGAATCGCAACGACCTCGCCGCCGGAGATCCGGAATATCCGGAACGCCCGCCGCGCGGCGGTGCCCGCCCGGCGGCCAGTACCGGGCGGGCACCAAGGGATCATGTGGGAGAGATCATGCGGGTACCGGGCCGGGCAAGGCCGCGCGCCGCCGCGCCGTCCAGCCGCGCCTCGCCCGGACCGCCCCGGCCGCGCGGCACACCCCGTACAGGACGAACGAGATCGTCGTGACGTACGGGCTGACGGGGATGCTGGACCCGATCGACAGCAGGATCCCGCCGACGACCGACACGGTCGCGAACACCGCGCTGAGCACGGGGGCGAGCACCGGCGACGCGGTCACCCGGACCGCCGCCGCGGCCGGCGTGCAGAGCAGCGCGAGCACCAGCAGCGCGCCCACGACCTGCACCGACACCGCGACCGCGAGGCCGAGCACCAGCATGAACACCAGGGACAGCGCCCGCACCGGGACGCCCCGCGCCGCCGCCACGTCCGGGTCGAGGCTCGCGAACGCCAGCGGCCGCCACATGACCGCGAGGCACACCAGCACCACCGCCGACGTCCCCAGCAGCCACGACAGGTGCGGCGTGTCGATGGCGACGATCTGCCCGGTGAGCAGGCCGAACTTGTTCGCCGACCGGCCCTTGTAGAGGGACAGGAACAGCACGCCGAGGCCGAGCCCGAACGGCATCAGCACGCCGATGACCGAGCCGCGGTCGCGCGCCTTCGCGCCGAGCACCCCGATCAGCGCGGCGGCGGCCAGCGCGCCCGCGATCGAGCCGCCCGCCACGCTGGTGCCGAGCAGCAGCGCGCCCGCCGCCCCCGCGAACGACAGCTCGCTGATGCCGTGCACGGCGAACGGCAGGTCGCGCATGATGACGAACGTCCCGGCGAGCCCGCCGACGAGGCCGAGCACCGCACCCGCGATGAGCGAGTTGCGGACGAGCGCGAGCAGCGCCCCGTAGTCGTCGAAGTTGACGATCTCGTGCCAGATCACGCCGCCTCGCCCGGTTCGAGGCCGCCGAGATCCAGCACCCGGTCCGCGAACGGCAGGACGGGGTCGACCTCGTGCGTGACGAACACCACCGCAGTGCCCCGCTCGCGCCGCCGCCGCTCGACCAGCTCGCCGACGATCCGCTGGTGGTCGGCGTCCAGCGACGCGAGCGGCTCGTCGCACAGCAGGACGCGCGGATCGGCGGCCAGCGCCTGCGCGACCCGCACCCGCTGCAGCTCGCCGCCCGACAGCAGGTGGAGCGGGACGTCGGCGTAGGGCGCGGCGCCCACGTCCCGCAGCGCCTCCTCGATCCGGCGGCGCGCGTCCCGGGACCGCCGCCGCGGCCCCCACCGGTGCCCGTCGACGCCGAGCCCGACCAGGTCGCGCGCCCGCAGCGGGGTGTGCGGCGGGACGGCGCGGTGCTGCGGGACGTAGCCGATGAGCCCGCCGCCCCGGCGCGGCGGGCGGCCGTTCACGGTGACCGTCCCCGCCGAGAGGCGCTGCAGGCCGAGCAGGACCCGCAGCAGGCTCGTCTTCCCCGAGCCGTTGTGCCCGAGGACGAGCAGGAACTCGCCCGGCGCGACGTCGAGGTCGAGGCCCTTCCACAGGGTCCGCTCCCCGTAGGCGAGGGCGGCGCCGCGCAGGGCGATCACGACAGCGCCTTCCGCAGCGCGGCGATGTTGCCGTCCATCCAGGAGACGTAGTCGGTGCCCTCGGGCAGCGTCTCGGTGACCGGCACGACCGGCACGCCGCCCTCCTTCGCGGCCTTCTCGATCCGCTCGGTCTCCGGGCCGCCGGTCTGCGCGTTGGAGACGAGCGCCTTGACCTTCGTCCCGCTCACCAGCGCGATGGTGTCCCGCAGGACGCGCGGCGGGACGTCGCCGCCCTCCTCGATCGCCTCGCTGAACTCCTCCGGCGTCCGGTTCTCCAGCCCCGCGGCCTCCAGCAGGTAGACGGGGACGGGCTCGGTGATCGCGACGCCCTCGCCGGCGTGCGCGGTCTTGAGCGCGGCCACCTTCCCCTCCAGGGTCTTCAGCTCGGCCTTGAACGCCTCGGCGTTCGCCCTGAAGGTCTGCGCGTCCCCGGGGTCGGCCTCGGCGAGCGCGGCCGAGATCCGGTCGGCGAGCAGCCCGACGGACGGCAGGTCGTACCAGACGTGCTCGTTCAGCTCCTCGCCGGCGGGCGCGGTCTTCCCCGACACCTCCACCGCGTTCAGCACCGTCGCCTTCGAGTTCGCGCCCTTGAGCAGCGTGTCCATGAAGTCGTCGTAGCCGCCGCCGTTCTCGATGACGACGCCGGCCTCCGACAGCGCGAGCCGGGTGCGCGCGCTCGCCTCGAACGAGTGCGGGTCCTGCGAGGGGTCGCTGATGAACGAGGTCACCTCCACCTTGGCGCCGCCGATCTGCCGCGCGATGTCGCCGTAGACGTTGGTCGACGCGACGACCGAGACGGTGCCGTCCTCCGGCTTCGCCCGCGTCCCGGAACCGGTGCCGGACGACGATCCGCACCCGGCCGCCAGCAGTGCCGAGACGGCGAGGAGGGCGCCCGCCCCGGACAGGCGGGCACGCTGCAGAGAGGACATGGAAACTCCCGAGAATGAAAACGGTTTTCAGTGCAACGTAGCACGATCGATCCCGGTTCGCCCGCCGTGGGACCGTGCAAGCACGGTGCTGACCAGGAATGCTTGTGAATTGTGTTTTAGCGTGCTTCCATGAAATGCATGGCTCACCAGATGCTGCGCTTCGCCGCCGGCACGGACGTCGGCAGGCGGCGGAAGACGAACGAGGACTCCGCGTTCGCCGGTCCGCGCCTGCTCGCGGTCGCCGACGGGATGGGCGGGCACCCGCACGGCGACGTCGCCAGCCGGACCGCCGTCACGACCGTCGCCGGGCTGCCGCTCGGCGACGACCCGGCCGCCGCGCTCGCCGCCGGGGTCGCCGAGGCGGCCGCCCGGCTCGACGACCTCGGCCGCCGGGACCCCGGCCTCGCGGGCATGGGCACCACGCTCACCGCGATGGCCTGGGACGGCCGCGGCTTCGCGGTCGCGCACATCGGCGACTCCCGCGCCTACCTGCTGCGCGGCGGGGACCTCTTCCAGCTCACCCGCGACCACACCATGGTCCAGTCCCTCGTGGACGGAGGGCAGCTCACCCCGGAGGAGGCGGCGAACCATCCGCGCGGATCGGTGCTCGTCCGGGCGCTGCAGAGCGGCGGCAGCGGCGAGCCCGACCTGTTCCGGCACGACGCCCGGCCCGGCGACCGGTACCTGCTCTGCTCCGACGGCGTCTCCGGGTTCGTCCCGGCCGACGCGATCCGCGCCGCGATGGCGGAGGAGGCCCGCCCGGCGGACGTCGCCGCACGGCTCATCGGCCTCGCCAACGAGGCCGGCGGGCACGACAACATCACCTGCGTCGTCGCGGACGTCGCCCCCGCCGGGGAGGCCCCCGACCAGCGCCCGCTGCTGCTCGGCGCGGCGGCCCCCGGGCGCCTGTCCCGGCTCGGCCGCCGCCTCCACCGTGCCTGAGCCGGGCCGGTACGGTGACGGCATGAGCGGCGACCCCGGCGTGACCGCGGGCGACATCGCCCGGCTGGCGGGCGTCGGGCGCGCGACCGTCAGCAACTGGCGCCGCCGCCACGCCGACTTCCCCCGCCCGGTCGGCGGCACCGCGACCAGCCCCCTGTTCGCCCTCGCCGACGTCGAGGACTGGCTGCGCCGCAACGGCAAGCCGTTCGAGGTGTCGCTCGGCGACCGGGTCTGGCAGCGGCTCCGCGCGTCCGGAGACGACTTCGGGCTCGCCGACCTCGTCGGCTGGGCCGGGCTGCGCCTCCTCGAACTGCGCGGCCCCGGGCCGGACCGGGACGCGGTGAAGCCGCCGCCCTCCGGGCTGGAACCGGACGACCCCGCCCTTTCCCGCATGCTCGCCGGGCTCGCCGCCGAACACGGCCACGCCGGCGCCTTCGACCAGCTCCTGGAGCGCTACGTCCGGGCGCACTCGCGGCGCCTCGTCCTCACCCGCGCGGACGTGGCCGGCCTGATGACCCGCCTCGCCTGCCGGGACGGCGACGTCGTCCTCGACCCGGCGTGCGGGCTCGGCACGCTGCTGCTCGCCGCCCCCGGGCCGCGGCGCCCGCTCGGCCAGGACGGCGACCCCGCCGCCGCCCGGATCGCCGCGGTCCGGCTGCTGCTCGCCGGCGCGCCCGCCGAGGTCGTCGCGGGCGACTCCCTCCGCGACGACGGCTTCGCGGGCGTGGCCGCCGACGCCGTCGTGTGCGATCCGCCGTCCGGCGACCGGGCCTGGGGCCACGAGGACCTCGCCGGCGACCCGCGCTGGGAGTACGGGCTGCCGCCGCGCGGCGAGCCCGAGCTGGCCTGGGTCCAGCACTGCCTCGCGCACCTCCGGCCGGGCGGCCGCGCCGCGGTGCTGATGCCGTCGGCCGTCGCGGGCCGCCGCCCCGGCCGCCGCATCCGCGCCAACCTGCTGCGCGCGGGCGCGCTGCGCGCCGTGATCACGCTCGCGCCCGGCGGCCCCGACCTGTGGCTGCTGCGCCGCCCCCGGCCCGCCGAGCCGCCGCCCGCCGCCGTCCTGCTGCTCGACGCCGAGGGCGACCTCGGCCGCGCCGAGCGCGCATGGGAGCGGCGCGCGGAGGGCGCGTTCGCCGTCCCGGTCATCGATCTGCTGGACGACGAGGTCGACCTCAGCCCCGCGCGGCACCGCCCGCGGCAGAGCGGCGCGGCGTTCGCCGGCCGGTTCACCGAGGCGCTCGACCGGCTGGCCGCCGCCGCGCCCGTCCCGCCCGGCGTGGAGCTGCTGCCCGACCAGCGGCCCCCGGCGTTCACCACGCTCGCCGAGCTGGCGAAGGCCGGCGTCGTCGAGATCAGCCACGCGCCCGCCCGGCCGCCGTCCGGCGGCGACGTGCCGGTCCTCACCGCGGACGATGTCGGCGCCGGCACGGACCCGTCCGGCACCGCCGCCGCGGGCTCCGGCCTGATCATGCTGGAGCCCGGGGACGTCGTCGCCACCGCTGCCGGCTCCGCCCGCGTCGTCACCTCCGGCGGCGCCGCGCTCGGCCCCTACCTCACCCTCTACCGGCCGGACCCGCGCCGGCTCGACCCGCGCTTCCTCGCCGGGTTCCTGACGTTCGCGCACACCCGCACCGGCACCGGGTCGAGCCGCATGGACCTGCGCCGCGTGCGCATCCCCCGGCTGTCCCTGGAACGCCAGCGCGGCTACGGCCGCGCGTTCGAGGAGATGGCCCAGCTGACGCGGACATTGCGCGAAATGTCCTCCATGGGGGAGGCACTGGTCCGGCTAAGCTTCGACGGGCTGCTGGACGGCCACCTCCGCCCCCGCCCCTGACCCCCGGGAGAACGATGCTCATCGCCGACCGGTATGAGCTGGCCGAACTTCCGCTCGGCCGCGGCGGCATGGGAGCCGTGTACGCCGCCGACGACACGCGCCTCGGCCGCCGCGTCGCGGTGAAGTTCCTCGACCTGCCGGGCGGCGGCGCGGACGACGAACTGGAGCGCCGCTTCGTCCGGGAGGCCCGCATCCTCGCCCGGCTGGAGCACACCGGCGCCCCGACCCTCTACGACTTCGGCGCCTTCGAGCAGCGGCTGTACCAGGTCATGCAGTTCATCGACGGGGTCACCGTCGCCGACCTGATCGCCGAGCACGGGCCCCTCCCGGTGCCGTGGGCCGCCGGGATCACCGCGCAGGCCGCCGCGGTGCTGGCGGCCGCGCACGCCCTGTCGATCCGGCACCGCGACCTCAAGCCGACCAACCTGATGCTGTGCCCGGACGGCAGCGTCAAGGTCCTCGACTTCGGCCTCGCCGTCCTCGGCGACGCCGACGTCGCGCACTTCACCCGGCACGGGCAGATCCTCGGCACACCCGCGTACATGGCGCCCGAGCAGATCGAGCAGGGCGTCGCGGACGCGCGCAGCGACCTGTACGCGCTCGGCTGCGTGCTGCACGAGATGCTCACCGGACGGCAGGTGTTCGCCGGACCGACCGCCTATGCGGTGTTCGACAAGCACGTCCGCGAGCGGCCCGCGTCCCTTCCCGGTGTGCCCGCCGAGCTCGACGCCCTCGTCCAGGACCTCCTGGAGAAGAAGCCCGAGAACCGCCCGCCGGACGCGCCGGCCCTGTACGAGCGGATCCGCCCGTTCACCGGGGAGCCGCCGCCGCTGCCCGGATTCCTGGAGCCGGCGTCCGTCCCGAGCCCCGAGCGCATGTACGCGCAGGTGCTCGGCCAGGTCCTGGCGGACCCGTCCCGCTGACCCGTCCCGGTGACCGGGCCCACTGACCGGGCCCGCCTACCGCTTGCGCAGGACGCCGCCGTACTCGTAGATGCCGCGGTCCAGCTTCGACGCGCCCTCGTACCGCTTCAGCTCCTCCGGGACGGGCGCGAGCGGCGGCTGCAGGTCCAGCGGGCGCCAGTCGACCAGGTTGCACAGCCCCGGCTCGACGGGGTCGAACCCGGACAGCAGCGCGTCGATCTGGGCGGGCGTCCGGGTCTGCCACGGGATGCCGGCGCTCGTGACCTGCTCGGTCATCTCCGCGCTGCGGACCGGGTCGTCGCACGCGACCTGGGAGAAGGTGAGGTGGCTGCCGGGCGCGGCGCGGTCCATGATCGTGTGCAGCACGCGGTGCGGGTCGTCGGCGTCCGGCAGGTGGTGGCCGACCGACAGGAACAGCGTCGCGACCGGCTCGGAGAAGTCGATCAGCCGCCGGAGGTCGGCGTCGGCGAGGATCGCCTCCTGGTCGCGCATGTCGCCCTGGATGACCGTGGTGGAGGCGTCGCCGGCCAGCAGCGCCCGCCCGTGCGCGAGCACGATCGGGTCGATGTCGACGTACACGACGCGTGCGTCCGGGACGAACTGCTGCGCGACCTGGTGGACGTTGGCGTCGGTCGGCAGGCCGCAGCCCATGTCGATGAACTGCCGGATGCCGGCCTCGACGGCCAGGTACCGGACGGCCCGGTACAGGAAGAGCCGGTTCTGCCGGGTGATGTCCAGCCCGGCCGGATGGTGCTCCAGCTGCGCCCGGATGAACTGCCGGTCGACCTCGTAGTTCTCCTTGCCGCCGAGCAGCCAGCCGTAGGCCCGCGCCGACGTCGGCACATCGTGAGGGATGTCCGCAATGGACGGACTGTCGTCGTGATCCACATGGGCACGGTACTGCACGCCCTCCGGCCGCGCGGCGGTTCCGCCATGGGCGCTCGGGACGCCCATGGCGGCGCGTGACGCGGCGGATTCAGGCGAGGACCCCGTAGGGGGCGCGGCCCGTGTACTTGGCCCAGACCCGGTTCTGGACCGGCTGCCGGTGGCCGGCCGCCCGGGTGCGGGGACGTGGAGCAGGCTTGTTCTCATTCGACTGTGCGTCGCCTCGCGGAGCCTGGGCCGCGGAATCGCCCGGTGCAGAATTTCCGGGTGCTGGATTGCCCGGTGCTGATGTGTCCGGTGCGGAATCGTCCGGTGCGGGGGCGGGGCGGCCGGGTGGATCGGCCTGGTGCGCGGGGGTGTTCCCGGGGGCGGTCATCGGGGGATTGCGGTCGGACTTGGGAAGCGAATCGGAAGGCGGCGGAATCTGGGGGGTCCGCCCCTTATCTGGCGGCTTCTTGTCCGCTCTCTTCTCGGCGCTCATCCGGTCGATCTTCTCGACCAGCTCCTTCACCGACGCCGACCATTCCCGGTAGGCGGGCGCGCCGGGGCGCACCGCGCCGGCGAACTGCTGCTTGCGCCGCTTGCCGATCTTGTTGATGCGCACCCGCGCGCCGCTGTGCGGCGCGTGCAGGAACCGCCCGTGCCCGACGTACAGGCCGACGTGGCTGCGGCCGTGGAAGAAGATGAGGTCGCCGGGTTCGAGGTTCCCGTACTTCACCTTCCGGTCGACCTTGCGGTACTGGGCGTAGGTGACGCGGGGGAGCTTTACGCCCGCCTTGCGCCATGCCGCCATCGCGAGACCGGAGCAGTCGTAGCTGCTCGGCCCGTCGGCGCCCCACTTGTAGGGCTTGCCGATCTGCTTGCGCGCGAACCGCAGCGCCCTGCTCGCCTTCTCGCGCTGGTTCGCCTCCCGCGTCCGGTACTTGTCGTAGGCCTGCACCTTCTCCAGCGTCGCGGAGTCCAGATGCAGGCTCTTCAGCACCACCGGATTCAGCGCCGCGTGGGCGGGCGCGCCGAGCGGCACGGTCAGCGCCAGCCCGGTCGCCGTCGCGGTGAGGGCCGCCAGGAGCATCCCCTGTTTTCGGCCGTCCGTCCGAGTGCGGCCGGCATGGCGCTCCAGGGCTCCGTTTCCGGCGCCGTCATCCTGCGAGTGGCGTGCGATGGACATTCCCGTTCTCTCCGTTCCCCCGGTACCGGGTCGGCCTCCGGCAGGTGATCATCATCCTGCCGAGAGTTCGGGTACCCGTTGATCGCCGGGGAATTGTGAGAACCGGCCGATTTTACATGATCATGGCGCCGAATTGGAGGCATTCTTTGGTGTCTTTGATCATGCGGTCAGATGTGCCAGCGAGGTCAGCGGAACCGGCAGCCAGGCGGGGCGGTTCCGCGCCTCGTACCGCACCTCGTACACGGCCTTCTCGAATTCGAAGGCGTGCATCAGCACCGAATGCGCGGCCGGGTCGGCGCCGCCCGCCGCCGCGTAGCCGCGGCAGAACGCCGCCCGGTTCCGCGCCGCCCACGCGTGTGCGCGCGTCTCCAGGTGCGGTCCCGACTCGGTCGGCACCGTGCCGGACTTGGTGATGAGGAAGCGCGCCGCGTACTCGAAGGAGCGCAGCATCCCGGCGACGTCGCGCAGGGGGTGCGCGAGCGCGCGGCGCTCGCTCTCCGCGCGGGCCGGCTCGCCCTCGAAGTCCAGCAGCGCCCATCCCGACTCGGTGCGCAGCACCTGGCCGAGGTGGTAGTCGCCGTGCACGCGCTGGACCGGCAGCGGCGCCGCCCGTGCCGCCAGGTCGAGGAACGCGCCGGTGAGCGCCTTCGCGTGCGGGGCGAGGCCGGGCACGGCCTGGCAGGTCGCGGTCAGCTCGGTGTTCATCCGGGCGGCCATCGCGCGCACCTCGTCCGCGGGGAGCACCGTCACGCCGAACGCGTCGGCGAGCGCCCGGTGCACCTGCGCGGTGGCCGCGCCGAGCCGCTCGGCCTCGGCGGCGAAGTCGCCGCCCGCGCCGCTCGCGTCCAGCTCCGCCCACTCGTCGCCGGGCGGCACGGGGTAGGCGAACCAGTCGCGGACGCTCGCGATCGCGAGGCTCCAGCCGTCGGCGCCGGTGTGCAGGTAGTCGGAGAGGAGCGCGAGCGTGACCGGCTCCGCGTCCGGCCCGTCCGGTACCAGCTCGATCCAGCCGTGCACGGCGGGGACGTGCTCGCAGCCCTGCCGGGTCAGTGCGAGGTTGACCTCCAGGTCGAGGTTGACGCCGCGGCTGAGCCGCCGGAACAGCTTGCAGATGTAGGCGTCGCCGAACAGCAGCGAGGTGTTGCTCTGCTCGGCGGTGATGGGCAGGCTCGCCAGGTCGGTCCGGATGCGGGCGCCGGGCACGCGGTGGAACCGCAGCGGGCCGATGGACGCCTCGTCCGCCAAGGCGTCCAGCAGCATCCGGGTCAGGTCGTGGTCGTGGGCGGCGTCGTACAGCCGCGCCCTCGCGGCGCCCGTGCCGCCCGTCCCGCCCGGACCGGCGCCGATCTCCACGTGCCGGAGCCGGTCGGGAAGGTGCCGCCGGACGCCGAGGAGCAGCTGGTAGTGGTCGACGGCGCCGTTCTGGCGGACGTCGAGGACGAGGTGGTGGAGGGCGGGGTCGCCGGTGCGCAGTTCGGTGGCGGTGCCGATGGACAGCTCGTCGATGGGGCCGTCCTTGCCGCCGAACCACCGCTGCCGGGGCAGCCACTCCGCGAGGTCTCGGGCCAGGTCCGATCGGGGTGGCAGCACGGTCAGACGGTCCTTCCCGCGCCGACGATCCGGTCGGCGGCGCCGCCGTCGTCCGGTGGGAGCAGCTGGAACCAGAAGAACCCGTGCCCGGGGAGCGTCAGCAGGTAGGGCAGTTCGCCGATCGCCGGGAACTGGACGCCGCCCATGCACTCGACGGGGGAGTAGCCCTCGAAGCGCCGCATGTCGAGTTCGACCGGCTGCGGGAAGCGCGACAGGTTGCTGACGCACAGGATCGTGTCCATCTCGCCCCACGGGCTCTCGTCCTCGGTGATCTCGCGGGTGAAGGCGAGGACGGAGGGGTTGGAGGCGGACAGTTCGACGTAGGAGCCGACGCCGAAGACGGGGTGGCGCTGCCGGATCTCGATCATTTTGCGGGTCCAGTGCAGCAGGCTGCC